>JAIOIA010000008.1:0-35468 GCA_019912745.1 Comamonas sp.
GTGTCGGCCAGCGTGCAGGAGACCCCGGCGCATGACGACGCGCCGCGGCTCGTGGTGGCGCTGCAGACGCTGGACGCCTCGGCGCTGGCCCTCGATCACCCGATCACGCTGGGCGTGGCGCGCACCGGAGAGGCGATTTTCGGCGGCTGGCGCGCCCTGGCGTGGACGCTGGCCCTGATCTACTGCACCACGGCATTGATCGCGGCGGGCGGCATCGTCTGGGTGCGCAAGCGCCGCAGCGTGAGGCTGGCGCTGCAGCAGCGGCGCAGGCAGCAGGCGCACACCGTCGAGACGCGCTGGGAGGCGGTGCTGCAGGCCACGCAGATGGGCGTCTGGGACTGGGACGAGCGCACCAGAAAGATGTATTACTCGCCCACCTTCAAACGCATGCTCGGTTATGCCGATGAGGATTTCAGCGAGAGCTGGCATGAATGGGCGAGTCGGCTGCATCCCGACGAGCGTGACGCCGTGGTGGCGCGGGTGCGCCAGTTCTACCAGCAGTCGGAAGATGTGCCTTTTGAAAGCGTGAACCGCATGCGGCGAAAGGATGGCAGCTACCAGTGGGTGGAGCTGCGCGGCCGCACGGTCGAGCGCGATGCGCAGGGCAGGCCACTGCGCATGGCGGGAACGCAGGTGGATATCACCCGTCGACATGCGCTGGAAATGCGCCTCGATCACCTGGCGCGAAGCGTGCCGGGCGTGCTCTTCGAGTACCGGCGCGACGCGAGCGGTCGCGACACCTTCCCGTACTGCACCGACAAGGTGACCAAGCTGCTCGACCTCACGCCCGCGCAGCTGCATGAGAGCGCCGGCCACCTGCTCAAGCGCGTGCATCCCGAGGATGTGGCCGCGCTGCTGCGCAGCCTGCAGGTGTCGATGCAGAACCTCACGCCCTGGCGTCATGCCTATCGCATCAACCTGCTCGATGGCACCGAACGCTGGGTGGGCGGTATGTCCCATCCCAAGCGCATGGACGATGGCTCGACGCTCTGGGCGGGCTACCTGTGGGATGCCACGCTGGAGCATGCGCTGCGCGAACGCCTGGACCTGCTGGTGGAGAACGTGCCCGGGCTGCTGTACCAGTCGCGCCTGGAGCCCGATGGGCGCAAGTATTTTCCGTATGCGAGCAAGGGGGCGATCGCGCTCTATGGCGTGACTCCCGAGCAGATGTGCAGCGATGCGCAGGCGGTGTTCGCGCGCTTCAATGCCGACGATCTTGCGGTCGGCATGCAAAAACTGGCCGACTCTGCGCGCGACATGACGGTGTGGACGCACGAGTACCGGGTGAATGTGCCGGGCCGCGCCGAGCGCTGGGTGCGCGCACAGGCCCGGCCCCAGCGCCTGCCGGGTGGCGCGGTGCTGTGGCATGGCTACGTGCAGGACGTGACCGAGGCGCGTGAGCAGGCCATGAAGCTGCAGGAGGCGCGCCAGCTCCTGGATCACCTGATGCGCGAGATGCCGGTGGCGCTGTGCATGGTGGACGAGAACGGGCTCTTCTATTACCGCAACCGCGCCTTTCAGGAGTATTTCGGCTACGGCCCGGATGAGGTGCTCACGCGCGAGCGCTGGTGGCTCGAGGTCTTCCCGGACGAGGATTACCGTGCGCGGATGTGGGATGCCTGGGAAAATTCCAAACGCGAGGCGCCCGATCATGGCGGAAGAATCACCTCTGATGAAGTGCGCATGTGGACGCGTACCGCCGGACAGCGCACCATGACCATCAACGGCATGGCGTTTGGTCGGCATTACCTGCTGGCCTTCACCGACCAGACCGAGCAGCACGCCCGCAGCGAGATGCTGCAGCAGATGGCCTTCATCGACGGCCTCACGGGTATCGCCAATCGCCGCCAGCTCGATCTGACGCTCAAGGCGGAGTGGGGGCGCTGCCAGCGCAGTGGCCAGCCGCTGGCGGTGCTGATGATAGACATCGACCTGTTCAAGTCCTTCAACGACCTCTATGGCCACCAGGAAGGCGACGAATGCCTGGCGGCCGTGGCCGGGGCGCTGCGTGCCGGGCTGAGTCGCCCGCATGACCTGGTGGCGCGCTACGGGGGCGAGGAGTTTCTGTGCGTGCTGCCCATGTGCGACATGCCGGGAGCGCTGCGCAAGGCCGATGCGCTGCGCGCGGCGGTGCAGGATCTGGGCATCGTTCACGCAGGCTCGCACGTCGCCGACGTGGTCACCGTGAGCGTCGGCGTGGCGACCCTGGTGCCCGACGAGCGGGGCGCTCCCGAGCACCTCGTGGCGCTCGCGGATCAGCGCCTGTACCGCGCCAAGCAGGCGGGGCGCAACCGTGTGGTGGGCGAGGACCCCCCGGAAGCGGTCGCCGCGTCCTCAGGCGGCTGAGGCACGCGTCAGCAGCATCGCGTCGCCGTAGCTGAAGAAGCGGTAGCGCTCGGCGATGGCGTGGCGGTACAGACGCATGATGTGCTCGTAACCGGCAAACGCGCTCACCAGCATCATCAGCGTGCTCCTGGGCAGGTGAAAGTTGGTCACCAGCAGATCGACCAAGCGAAACTCGAAGCCGGGGGTGATGAAGATGTCGGTGTCGGCGCTCGTGAGGCCGCTCCTGGCCCACGATTCCAGTGTCCGCACCGTGGTGGTGCCGATGGCCAGCACCCGGCCGCCGCGTGCGCGGCAGGCGTCGATCGCGGCGAGCGTTTCGGGCGAAATCTGGTACCACTCGCTGTGCATGTGGTGCTCGGCGATGTTCTCGGTCTTCACCGGCTGGAAGGTGCCCGCGCCCACGTGCAGCGTGACGTGGGCGGTTTGCACGCCGCGCTCCGCCAGCCGCGCGAGCACGCCCTCGTCGAAATGCAGCGCGGCCGTGGGCGCGGCGACGGCGCCGGGGGTGTGCGCGAACACCGTCTGGTAGCGGTCGTTGTCCTCGGCCTCCCAGGCGTCGTGCCCGCCCTCCTGCTCGCGCCGGATGTAGGGTGGCAGCGGCAGGTGGCCGTGCCGTTGCATCAGCTCCCAGGGCGATTCGCCCGCCGCGCCTTCCAGGCGCAGCCGAAACAGCGCGCCCTGCGCATCGGGCCAGCGCGAGAGCAGCACGGCATCGAAGCCGCCGCGCGCGCGCCCGCCGCCGAAGCGCAGCACGGCGCCCGGGGCGGGTTTCTTGCTCACCTTCAGGTGGGCGATGACTTCGGCGCCCGTGAGCACGCGCTCGATCAGGAGCTCGACGTGCCCGCCGCTGCTCTTTTCACCGAACAGCCGCGCCTTCACGACGCGCGTGTCATTGAACACCATCAGGTCGCCCGGCGCCAGCAGCGTGGGCAGGTCCTTGAAAATCAGGTCGATGGGCGTGGGGCCGCGGCCATCGAGCAGGCGCGAGTCGCTGCGCCGCGCCGCGGGATGCTGGGCGATCAGTTCGGGTGGCAGGGGAAAGTCGAAATCGCTGAGCGTGTAGGCGCGGTCGGTGGCAGGAGTCATTCGGCGATTGTCGCGCGCTCAGCCTGCGTGCAGCCCGGTCCAGAGTTCGTCCAGATCGGGGAAATTCCACGCGGCGGGGTCTTCACGCGCCTCGATCTTCTCGCGGCAGCGGGGCTCGCAGAGCGCGATGATCTCGGGCGGAATGCGCATGTCGGACTTGGTTGAGTAAAACGCCTTGACCGTGGGCGCCACGAGGGTGCGCGGGGACTGCTCCAGCACCACCGCCAGGCGTCCGGACGTCAGGCGCACGAGCGAGCCCGTGGGGTAGATGCCCAGGCTTTTGACGAAGGCCTGAAACAGCGCGGGGTCCAGATGGCCCTGGGTCCACTGGGCCATGCGCCGGATGGATTCGGCCGGATCCCAGCCGCGCTTGTAGGGCCGGTTGGAGGTGATGGCGTCGTAGACGTCGCAAACGGCGCCCATGCGCGCCAGCAGCGTGAACCGGTCGCCGCTCAGGCCATCGGGATAGCCCCTGCCGTCGGTGCGCTCGTGGTGGTGGCGGCAGACGTCGAGCACGGCTTCGCTCACGCTGCCCGCTTCCTTGAGCAGCCTCCAGCCTTCGTGGGGGTGGGTCTTGATGTGCTCGAATTCTTCGTCGGTGAGCTTGCCGGGCTTGTTCAGAACGTCTTGATCCACCAGGGCCTTTCCCAGGTCGTGCAGCAGTCCGGCCATGCCGGCGGTGCGCAGCTCCGCCTCGTTCATGCCCACCTGCCGGCCCAGCGCGATCATCAGCGCGCACACGGCCACCGAGTGCATGTAGGTGTAGTCATCCGCCGTCTTCAGGCGCGCCAGGCTGATGAGCGCGCCGGGGTTGCGCATGACGGAGTCGGAGATCTCCTGCACCAGTCCCGAGGCCGCGGCGGTGTCGGGCGCCTTGCCCAGGCGCGCTTCCTGAAACATCGACACCACGGCCTGCCGGGCCTTGCCGCAGATGATTGCGGCGCGCTTCATCTCTTCGTTCGTGCTGGCGCGACGGAGTTCGCGTGCCGGCATCGGTGGCGAGGAGGGCAGTGGCACTGCGGCGAAGCCGCGGGAAGGCGCCGTCGTGGCCGTGTCCTTGCCGCGCGAGATGTCAATCATCACCTCGCGAATCGGCGTGGCGCGGATGCGCTCCAGGTCCTTGAGGTTGTCCAGCACGAAGCGCGAGCGCCAGAACGGGTGGTCCATCCAGGAGCCGCAGAACTCGTGCACATACATGCCGAGGGCGAGGTCGTCAACGGAAATGCGTTTGAGCATGGCGCAGGCAGGAGAGGCGGGAGAGCCGGCACGTGCCGGCGGGGTCAGTGCGCCGCCGCAGCGCCGCTCCAGAGCGAATTCAGGTCCTTGAAACCCCAGCGCGCGGGGTCTTCGCGTCCGGCGATCCTTTCGCCGCACCCTGGTTGCGCGAGATCGATCACCTGCGGCGCGATGCGCGATCCCGATTGTAAGGAAAAGAACACATTGACCCGAGGTGCGAGCAGCGTGCCCTGCGACTGTTCCAGCACCACGGCCAGGTGCCCCGACGCGAGACGCACGAGCGAGCCCGTGGGGTAGATGCCCATGCATCTGACGAAGGCCTGGAAGACGCGGCTGTCGAAATGCCCGCGCGTCCATTCGGCCATGCGCCTGAGCGCGTCCGACGGATCCCATCCGTTCTTGTAGGGGCGGTTGGAGGTGATGGCGTCGTAGACGTCGCACACCGCGGCCATGCGCGCCAGCAGGTGGATGTCTGCGCCCACCAGGCGGTGCGGGTAGCCGCTGCCGTCCATCTTCTCATGGTGGTGCAGGCAGGCGTCGAGAACCTGTGGCGGCATCTTGCTCACGCGCAGTACCTCCGTGCCGAAGGCGGGGTGGCTGCGCATGATGTCGAATTCCTCATCCGTGAGGCGGGCCGGCTTGTTCAGGATGGCGTCGGGAATGCTGGCCTTGCCGATGTCGTGCATCAGGCCCGCCAGGCCCGCCAGGCGCGTGGTGGCTTCATCGAGTTCGAGCTGGCGCGACAGCGCCAGCATCAGCGCCGAGACCGAGACCGAGTGCATGTAGGTGTATTCGTCGGCCGTCTTCAGGCGCGCCAGGCTGATGAGCGCGCCGGGGTTGCGCGCCAGAGACCCCGCGATCTCATCCACCGTGGCCTCGGCACCGCGCGCATCGAGGGCGTGGCCCATGCGCGCGTCTTCGAACATGCTGAGCACCTGGGCCTTGGCACTGGCGCAGATGCCGCGCGCGCGCTCGAGCTCCTGCGTGGTGCCGGTGGGCGCGCGCTCGTCCCGCGGGGCGAGCGCGATGATGGAGGCCGGGGCGGGTGAGGGTTCGTCAAGCCCGGCCAGCGTGGTGTCGATCTGCGCGTTCGCTTCGGTGAGCGAGACGGGGCGCGCCACCTCGGGCACGTCGCTGCCCTTGTCGGTGTCGATCCAGACTTCCCGGATGGAGCTGCTCCGGATCCGGGCGACCTCCGCCTCGTTCTTGAGCAGAAAACGCGTTCGCCAGAACGGATGCTCCATCCACGAGCCGCAGAACTCGTGGATGAACATGCCGGGAGACAGATGGTGGACGTGGATGCGCTTGAGCATGCCGGTGGGCGAATCGGCTGGAAAGCGGAAATGCGGGCCATGGTAGCCTGTTTGCGTGAGCAAAGCACCTGTTTCAGCGACACGAAGCGCGGGACGCAGTCCGGTGCGGCAGGCCATGGCCAAACTCGGCCTCCTGCGCGACATCGATCTGGCGCTGCACCTGCCGCTGCGCTACGAGGACGAGACGCGCATCGTGCCGATCGGAAACGCGCGCGAGGGCGAGGTGGCGCAGATCGAGGGCACGGTGCTCAGCTGCGAGGTGCAGATGCGCCCGCGCAGGCAGCTCGTGGTGGTGATCGACGACGGCACGGGGCGCTGCGAGCTGCGCTTCTTCAGCTTCTATCCCTCGCAGCAGAAAACCATGGCCGTGGGCGAGCGCCTGCGCGTGCGCGGCGAGGTACGTGGCGGCTTCTGGGGGCGGCAGATGGTGCACCCCGTGTTCCGCAAGGCCGAGGGGCTGCTGCCGACGGCGCTCACGCCGGTCTATCCCGCCTCGGCGCAGCTGCCGCAGGCGTATCTGCGCCGCGCGATCGCCACGGCGCTCACGCGCGTGCTGCTCGATGAAACACTGCCCGCGGATCTGCTCGCGCCGCCAGTCCGGATTCATCATGAAAACGGGCCTATAGGCTTGTGGAGCCTGCGCAAATCGCTCCTGTTTTTGCACCATCCGACGCCCGAGGTCTCGCTGGCACAGCTCGAAGACCGCACGCATCCGGCCTGGCAGCGCCTGAAGGCCGAGGAACTGCTGGCGCAGCAGCTCTCGCAGTGCATGGCCCGGGCGCAGCGCGCGCGCCTGCGGGCGCCGGTGCTGGCGCCCTCGCAGGTGGCGGACAGCCTGCACGGGCGGCTGCTGGCGACGCTGCCATTCACGCTCACGGCGGCGCAGCGGCGCGTGAGCCGCGAGATCGCGCACGACCTGGCGCGCGCGCAGCCCATGCACCGCCTGCTGCAGGGCGACGTGGGCGCGGGCAAGACCGTGGTGGCGGCGCTGGCGGCCTGCGTGGCCATCGATGCGGGCTGGCAGTGCGCGCTGATGGTGCCCACTGAAATCCTCGCCGGCCAGCACTTCGCCCGGCTGGTGCAGTGGCTTGCGCCGCTGCTGGGTGCACGCGGGCAGTGCGTGGCCTGGCTCGTCGGCGGGCAGAAGAAGAAGGAGCGTGCGCAGATGCTGGCGCGCATCGCCAGCGGCGAGGCGGCGCTGGTCGTTGGCACGCACGCCGTGATCCAGCAGACGGTGCGCTTCGCGCGGCTGGGCCTGGCCATCATCGACGAGCAGCACCGCTTCGGTGTGGCGCAGCGCCTGGCCTTGCGGCAAAAACCGGCCGATGCCGGAGAGGACGCGCCCGAGCCGCATCTCTTGATGATGACAGCCACGCCGATCCCGCGCACGCTGGCGATGAGCTACTACGCCGATCTGGACGTCTCCACCATCGACGAGCTGCCACCGGGGCGCACGCCCATCGTCACGCGCGTGATCGCCGACAGCCGCCGCGACGAAGTGATCGCGCGCATGGCCGATCAGGTGCGCGAGGGGCGGCAGATCTACTGGGTCTGCCCGCTGATCGAGGAAAGCGAGCAGCTTGATCTGCGCAATGCCACGGCCACGCACGCCGAGCTGCGCGAGGCGCTGCCTGGCGTCGCCGTTGGTCTGCTGCATTCGCGCATGCCGGCGGCCGAAAAGCAGGCGGTGATGCAGGGCTTCAAGGCGGGGCAGATCGCGGTGCTGGTTTCGACCACGGTCATCGAAGTGGGCGTGGACGTGCCCAACGCCAGCCTGATGGTGATCGAGCATGCCGAGCGCTTCGGCCTGTCGCAGCTGCACCAGCTGCGCGGGCGCGTGGGGCGCGGCGCGCCAGCGTCGGCCTGCGTGCTGCTGTTTTCGATGGGCGACTGCGGGCATCTGGGCGAGAATGCGCGCGAGCGCCTCAAGGCCATGGCGCAGACGCACGATGGCTTCGAGATCGCGCGCCGCGACCTGCAAATCCGCGGCCCCGGTGAATTCCTCGGGGCGCGCCAGTCGGGCGACGCGATGCTGCGCTTTGCCGATCTCGAGACGGACGCCGCCTTGCTGCAGTGGGCGCGCGCGGCAGCGCCGTGGATGCTGGAGCGCCATCCGCGGCTCGCCAGCGAGCACATCGAGCGCTGGCTCGGCGGCAGAGCGCAATTCCTCAAGGCGTGACGGGAAACGGCAGGTGCGGGAAAATCCGCGCTGAATAAAAACCTATCCGGGAGACGGGGCGATGACGCTGACTGAACTCAAATACATCGTCGCCGTGGCACGCGAGCGGCACTTCGGCCGCGCGGCCGAGGCCTGCTTCGTCGCGCAGCCGACGCTCTCGGTGGCCGTCAAGAAGCTCGAAAAAGAGCTGGACGTGAAGATTTTCGAGCGCAGCACGGCGGACATCACGCTCACCACGCTCGGAGAGGAAATCGTGCAGCAGGCGCAGAGCGTGCTGGAGCAGGCGGCCGAAATCCGCGAGATCGCCAAGCGCGGCAAGGACCCGCTCGCGGGCGCGCTGACGCTGGGCATCATCTACACCATCGGTCCCTATCTGTTGCCGCAGCTGGTGCGCCAGGCGATCCGGCGCACGCCGCAGATGCCGCTCATGCTGCAGGAAAACTTCACCATGAAGCTGCTGGAGATGCTGCGCACGGGCGAGATCGACTGCGCCATCATGGCCGAGCCCTTTCCCGATACCGGCCTGGCGGTTGCGCCGCTGTACGACGAACCCTTCCTCGCCGCCTTCCCCGCGACCCACCGGTTTGCCGAGCGTGAGTCGGTTTCCGCACTGGAACTCAAGAACGAGACCATGCTGCTGCTGGGCACCGGTCACTGCTTTCGTGACCACGTGCTGCAGGTCTGCCCGGAATTCGCCCGCTATGCGACCAACGCCGAGGGCATACGGCGCACCTTCGAAGGCTCGTCGCTGGAAACCATCAAGCACATGGTGGCCGCCGGCATGGGCGTGACGCTGGTGCCGCGGCTGGCGGTGCCGCCGGAGGCGCTTTCGCCCGTGCGCCGGCGCCGCTCCGATGAGCCCTCGGTGCGCTATCTGCCGCTGGTGGAGACCGAGGGGGCGGCGCCGCCGAGCCGCCGGGTGGTGCTGGTCTGGCGGCGCAGCTTCACGCGCTACGAGGCGATCGCGGCACTGCGCAACGCCGTCTACGCATGCAACCTGCCGGGCGTGCAGATGCTCACCTGAGGGCGTCCAGGCTATCTGGGTGATTGAAACAATTCATTGCAGAGTCTCTTGTGCAAAGCGGTTCCAGCTATAGTTTTGGTAGGCCCGCAGCCGCTTGCGGGCAGGTTCTCGAAATCCCAGGAGGAACACCATGGCCAAGACCACGCAAAGCGCCGCCCGCGGCGTCGCCATCAATATCGGCATCGGTGAAAAAGACCGTGCCGCCATCGCGCAGGGACTCTCGCGCCTGCTGGCTGATACCTACACGCTGTACCTCACCACGCACAACTTTCACTGGAACGTGACCGGCCCGATGTTCAACACCCTGCATGCGATGTTCATGCAGCAGTACACCGAGCTGTGGAACGCGGTCGATCCCATCGCCGAGCGCATCCGCTCGCTCGGCCATGTGGCGCCGGGTTCGTATGCGGCCTATGGCAAGCTGGCCAGCGTGGCCGACGCGCCCGCCACGCCGCCGAAGGCGCTGGAGATGGTGCGCATCCTCGTCGAGGGCCATGAGGCCGTCGCGCGCACCGCCCGCAGCCTGTTCCCCGCCGTCGAGAAGGCGGGCGACGAGCCCACCGCCGACCTGCTCACGCAGCGCCTGACGGTGCATGAGCAGACCGCGTGGATGCTGCGCTCGCTGCTCGAGGACTGAGCGCGCGCAGGTCGTGCAGACGCCGCGCGTTTTGCCGACAATTTCGCGCATGACCGACTCCGCGCTGCCGCTGGCGACGCCGACGCGCCGCTCGCGCGTGGCGCTTTACCTGGACCTGATCCGCTTCAATCGCCCCGCCGGCTGGCTCGTGCTGCTGTGGCCCACGCTGGTGGCGCTGTGGGTGGCGTCGGACGGCTTTCCGGGCTGGCATCTGTTGGCGGTGTTCGTGCTCGGCACCATCCTCACGCGCTCGGCGGGCTGCGTGATCAACGACATCGCCGACCGTGCGTTCGACCGCCACGTCAAGCGCACCCGCACGCGCCCGCTCACCACGGGCGAGTTGCCGGTGGGCGAGGCCGCGCTCGTCGGCCTGGCGCTCACCGCGCTGGCGCTGGCGCTGGTGCTCACCACGCGCTGGGAGGCTGTGGCCTGGTCGGCCGCGGGCGTGATCGTCGCCGTCGTCTATCCCTACACCAAGCGCTTCCTGCCGGTGCCGCAGGCGGTGCTCGGCGTGGCGTTCAGCTTCGGCATCCCCATCGGTTTCGCCGCCGTCACGGGCGGCGTGCCGCCGCTGGCCTGGCTGCTGCTCGTGGCCAACATGGGCATGGTGCTGGGCTACGACACCGAGTACGCCATGGTCGATCGCGATGACGACCTTGCCATCGGCATCAAGACGTCCGCCATCACCTTCGGCCGCTGGGACGTGGCCTGCGTCATGGGCTGCTATGCGGCCTGCCTGCTGCTCACCGCGGGGCTGCTGGCGCCGCTGGCGCTTGGCTGGCCGTTCTGGCTCGGCTGGCTGCTGGCGGCGGCGCAGCTGCCGTGGCACTACGCGCGGATCCGCTCGCGCGAGCGCGCCGGGTGCTTCACCGCGTTCAGCCGCAGCCACTGGCTGGGCGCCTGCCTCTTCGCCGGCGTGGCGCTGGGGTTCGCGCTCAGGTGATCGCGTTCAGGCGCCGAATTCGGCGGCCAGCTCGCGTGCGCGCCGCTGCGCCGCCTCCAGCGCCTCGATGAAGTGCTCGGGCAGGTGCATGGCCTGCATGTGCGTGATGGCCGCGTGCGTCGTGCCGCCCTTGCTGGTCACGCGCTGGCGCAGCACCTCGGGCGTTTCGTCGCTGCGGCTGGCCAGCTCGGTGGCGCCGCGAAAGGTCGCCAGCGCCAGGCGTCTGGACTGCTCGGCCGTGAGGCCCATCTTCGTGCCCGCCTGCATCATGGCCTCGAGGAAGAAGAACACGTAGGCCGGGCCAGAGCCCGAGAGTGCCGTCACGGCGTCGAGCCGGCTTTCGTCGTCCAGCCAGAGGAATTCGCCCGTCGTGCCGATCACGCGCTCGATCTGCGCGCGGTCGGCGCCGCTCACGCCCTCGCGCGCGTAGAGCCCGCTGATGCCCTGACCGATCAGCGCCGGCATGTTGGGCATGGCGCGCACGACACGCTCGGTGCCGAGCCAGCGCGCGATGCTCGCGCTGGGAATGCCGGCCGCCACGCTCAGCTGCAGCGCCGCGCGCACGTGCGGTGCCACGGGCTGGGCGGCTTCGCGAAAGACCTGGGGCTTGACGGCCCAGATCACGAGATCGGCATGCGCGAGCGTGGTGGCGGCGGCCAGCGCATCGGGCTTGGCGTCGATGCCCCAGCGCTGCCTGAGCGCGGCGCGGGCCGCCTCGAAGGGCTCGACCACCGTGAGCTGATCGGGGGCGACGCCCTGGCCGACCAGGCCGCCCAGGATCGCGCCGGCCATGTTGCCGCCGCCGATGCAGGCGATGAGAGGGGAGTGGGCTTGCGTCATGGGGGGCTTTCAAAAACAGAGCTGCTTGCGCTTATTGCATGCCGCATTCAATGTTGATTTTGTCCAATATCGAATGAAAGAGAGCGCAAGAAGCCATCAAATTTACATGGCCAGTCGGGTCTGGGCCACCGCATGTTCCCACAAGGCCATCAACTCCTTCGCGCGTGGGGATGTCATCGTTGGGGTGAAGCGGCGCTCCACGCGCCATTGCGCCGAGAGTTCTTCCAGGCTCTGGTACACGCCCGCGGCCAGCCCCGCCAGGTAGGCCGCACCCAGCGCCGTGGTCTCCACGCATTGCGGGCGCACCACGGGGATGCCCAGCAGATCGGCCTGGAACTGCATCAGGAGGTCGTTCACGCACGCACCGCCGTCCACGCGCAGTTCATGCACCGGCTGGCCGCCCGCGGCCACGGCGTCGCGGCTCATCGCGCTCAGCAGCGCCGCGCTCTGGTAGGCGATGGATTCGAGCGCCGCGCGCGCGATGTGCGCGATCGTGCTGCCGCGCGTCAGGCCCGTGATCGTGCCGCGCGCGTCGGGCGTCCACCAGGGCGCGCCCAGGCCCGTGAACGCGGGCACGAACATCACGCCGCCCGAATCGGGCACGCTCTCGGCGAGCTGCTGCACCTCGCTGCTGGCCTTGATGGCGTGCAGGCCGTCGCGCAGCCACTGCACCACGGCGCCGCCGACGAAGACGCTGCCTTCGAGTGCGTACTGCCGCTCGGCGCTGGTCTGCGCCGCCGCGGTGGTGATCAGGCCGTTGGCCGACGTCTGGAAGCGCCCGCCCGTGTGCATCAGCATGAAGCAGCCGGTGCCGTAGGTGTTCTTGGCCATGCCGGCGCTGAAGCACGCCTGGCCGAACAGCGCCGCTTGCTGGTCTCCGGCGACGCCGCCGATCAGGATCTCGCCACCCAGCAGATCGGCGTGCACGTGTGCGAATGCGGCGCTCGAGGGCAGCACTCGCGGCAGCAGCGCCGGCGCGATGTCCAGCGCCGCCAGCAGCGTGTCGTCCCAGGCGTTGCGATGCACGTCGAACAGCATGGTGCGCGCGGCATTGCTCACGTCCGTCACGTGGCACGCCTGCGCGCGCGTGCGCTCCTGCCAGCCCCCGGACAGCTGCCAGATCAGCCAGCTGTCCACCGTGCCGAAGGCCAGCTGCCCGCGCAGCGCGCGCTCGCGCGCCCCGGGCACGTTCTGCAGGATCCAGTGCAGCTTGGTGGCGGAAAAGTACGCGTCGACGACCAGGCCCGTGCGCTCGCGCACGTGCTCCGACAGCCCCGCTTCGCGCAACTGCGCGCAGGTGGCTTCGGCGCGCCGGTCCTGCCAGACGATGGCGTGGTGGATCGGCTCTCCCGTGGTGCGGTCCCACACCACCGTGGTCTCGCGCTGGTTGGTGATGCCGATGGCCGCGATCTGCGCCGCCGTCACCCGTGCGCGCGCCATCACCTCGCGCGCCGTCGCCAGCTGCGTGCGCCAGATCTCCATCGGATCGTGCTCGACCCAGCCCGGGCGCGGATAGATCTGCGTCAGCTCCTGCTGCGCCATGGCCGCGATGCGGCCCGTGTGGTCAAACAGGATGCTGCGCGAGCTGGAGGTGCCCTGGTCGAGTGCGAGGAGATAGGGTTTCATGGTCTCTCGGGTCTTGCGTCTTCGGGGTAGCGCGGCGGGTGCGGGCGCGCTCAATCGCAGATTCTGCAGTCCACGTCGGCGTCGGCGAGCAATCGGTTGAACGGCGCCAGAGGCTGCGCGCTGGTGTAGAGGCGGTCGATCTGGCTCAGGCGCGCCACCTCGGCCATCGCCGGGCGGTTGAACTTGCTCGCATCGGCCACCAGCCAGACTTCGCGCGACTGCGCGATGATGGTCTGCGCGACCTGCACCTCGCGCAGATCGTAGTCGCGCAGGCTCCCGTCGGATTCGATGCCCGAGATGCCGATGATGCCGATGTCCACGCGAAACTGCCGGATGAAATCCACCGCCGCGCCGCCGACGATGCCCCGGTCGCGCCCGCGCACCACGCCGCCGGCCACGACCACCTCGTGCGTCGGATTGCCGCAGAGCACGGTGGCCACGTTCAGGTTGTTCGTGATCACGCGCAGGTTGTTGCGCTTGAGCAGCGCCTGTGCCACCGCCTCCGTGGTGGTGCCGATGTTGATCAGCAGCGAGCTGCCCTCGGGCACGTCGCGCGCCACCGCCTCGGCGATGCGGCGCTTGGCGTGAGCGTGCAGCGCCTGGCGCTGCGCATGGGCCAGGTTCTCGGTGGTCGAGCCGGGCAGGCGCACGCCGCCGTGAAACCGCGCCAGCACCCCGTTGTCGGCCAGGCGCTGCACGTCGCGCCGGATGGTCTGCAGCGTCACGCCCAGCTCGTGCGCCAGCGATTCGACCTGCATCGCGCCGCGACCGCGCACGACCTCGAGCAGCCTGACTTGACGGGGGTTGAGGTCTTTCACCCATGCAACTGTAATAGGAACCAAAACGAACAAATCTTGGGGTAAATACTCATGCAATTCGAGCAAAAAAGAAAATAATAGAAAAATAACGAACATGAATTCATGGGCGCGATGATTGGCGAGGGACAGAGATGCAACTGGTGCTGGAGCAGGTGAGCAAGCGCGTCGGGCAGGAAACCTGGATTGCGCCGCTGACGCTCGCCCTGGTTGAGCATTCGGTCACGGTGCTGCTCGGCGCGACGCGCGCGGGCAAGACCAGCCTGATGCGCCTGATGGCGGGGCTGGACGCCCCCAGCAGTGGTCGCGTGAAGGTCGATGGCCGCGACGTGACCGGCCAGCCCGTGCGCAAGCGCAACGTGGCGATGGTCTATCAGCAGTTCATCAACTACCCCTCGCTGACGGTGGCGCAGAACATCGCCGCGCCCCTGCGCTTGCGCGGCGCCGCGCGTGAGGACATCGACGTCCGGGTGAACGAACTGGCCGCGCGCCTGCATATCGAGCCTTTTTTGCAGCGATTGCCGTCCGAGCTCTCCGGTGGTCAGCAGCAGCGCGTGGCGCTGGCCCGGGCGCTGGTCAAGCAGGCGCCACTCATGTTGCTGGACGAGCCCCTGGTCAACCTCGATTACAAGCTGCGCGAGGAATTGCGCGAGGAGCTGATGCAGCTCTTCGCCTCGGGCGACTCCACCGTGGTCTATGCCACCACCGAACCCGGCGAGGCCTTGCTCCTGGGCGGGCACACCGCCGTGCTGCATGAGGGGCGGCTGCTGCAGTACGGACCCACCGCGCACGTGTTTCATCACCCCCGGTGCGTGCAGGTGGCGCGCGCGTTCAGCGATCCACCGATGAATCTCGTGGCGGGAGTGCGCACGCAAACCGGCGTGCGCCTGCCCGGCGGCATGGAGCTGGCCCTGGCACTGCCCGCAGCCGCCGGCGCGGCCGGCGCGCGCGCTGACCTCACCCTGGGCGTGCGGGCCAACGCGCTGCGCCTGACGCCGCAGGAGCAATCGCTGCCGCTGCCCGGTCGGGTCGAGCTGGCTGAAATCTCGGGCTCGGACACCTTTGTCTACGTCACCACGGCCGTCGGCGAAGTCGTGTCGCGGCTGCCGGGTGTGCACCATTTCACGTTCGGGCAGGCGGTCACGCTGTATCTGAGCGCCTCGGATGTCTATGTCTTCGATGCCGAGGGCGCGCTCATGCATGCGCCCGTACGCCCCGCGGGAGAGCGCTGAACCATGGCCCGCATCGAACTTGAACTGGCCCACTCGTATCATCGCGCGCCGCGCGGCGACGAAGACTACGCGCTGCTGCCGCTCAAGACCGTGTTCGAGGACGGCGGCGCCTACGCGCTGCTCGGCCCCTCGGGCTGCGGCAAGACCACCATGCTCAACATCATGTCGGGCCTGCTGGTGCCCTCCAGCGGCACGGTGCGCTTTGACGGGCGCGACGTCACGCACGCCTCGCCGCAGGAGCGCAACATCGCGCAGGTGTTCCAGTTTCCGGTGATCTACGACACCATGACGGTGGCGCAGAACCTGGCCTTCCCGCTGAAGAACCGCGGCGTGCCCCGCGCGCAGATCAGGGAGCGTGTGGGCAAGATCGCCGAGATGCTGGAGATGAGCCACCAGCTCGACCGGCGCGCCGCGGGCCTGTCGGCCGACGAGAAGCAGAAGATTTCGCTCGGGCGCGGCCTGGTGCGCCCCGACGTGGCGGCGGTGCTGTTCGACGAACCGCTCACCGTCATCGACCCGCACCTGAAGTGGAAGCTCAGGCGCAAGCTCAAGCAGATTCACCACGAACTCAAGCTGACGTTGATCTACGTCACGCACGACCAGGTCGAGGCGCTCACCTTCGCCGATCAGGTCATCGTCATGGCCCGCGGTCGCGTGGTGCAGGCGGGCTCGCCCGAGCAGCTGTTCGAGCGCCCCGCGCACACCTTCGTCGGGCACTTCATCGGCTCGCCGGGCATGAATTTCGTCGATGCCGAGGTTCGGTCCGGGCAGATCTGCCTGGGACTGCAGGTGCTCGGCGCGGCCCCGGCGGGGGTGGCGGACGGCCCGCTCAGGCTCGGCATCCGGCCCGAGCATCTGGGGTTCGCGCCGCTGGGCGAGCCGGGTGTCGTCCCCGCCACCGTGGTGCGCGCGCAGGACCAGGGCACCCATCAGGTGATCACCTGCCGGGTGGGCGAGGTCCTCGTCAAGGTGCGTTGCACCGATCTGGCGCGGGTGCCGCCGCCGCCGGGCACGCCACTGGGTGTGGCGCTGCTGACCCGGCACACCTGCCTCTATCGCCATGAGGAGTTGTTGGCATGACCACCAAACCCGTCAATCAGAAAGCCTGGTGGCTGGTGCTGCCCGTGATCCTGTGCGTGGCCTTTTCGGCCATCGTGCCCTTCATGACCGTGGTCAACTACTCGGTGCAGGACATCATCGGCCCGGACCGCCGGGTGTTCGTCGGCACCGAATGGTTCGCCAGCGTGATGCGCGATTCGGACCTGCACGATGCGCTGTGGAACCAGATCCGCTTTTCGCTGGCGGTGCTGGCGGTCGAAATTCCACTGGGCATCATCCTCGCGCTGGCCATGCCCGAGAAGGGCTGGAAGGCCTCGGTCACGCTGGTGATCGTGGCGCTCTCGCTGCTCATTCCGTGGAATGTGGTCGGCACCATCTGGCAGATCTTCGGGCGCGCCGACATCGGCCTGCTCGGCCACACGCTGCAGGTGCTGGGCATCGACTACGACTACACCGGCAACGCCACCCACGCCTGGCTCACCGTGCTGGTCATGGACGTCTGGCACTGGACGCCGCTGGTGGCGCTGCTCGCCTACGCGGGGCTGCGCAGCATCCCCGATGCCTACTACCAGGCGGCGCGCATAGACGGCGCGAGCCGCTGGGCCGTGTTCTGGTATATCCAGCTGCCGAAGATGCGCGCGGTGCTCATGATCGCCGTGCTGCTGCGCTTCATGGACAGCTTCATGATCTACACCGAGCCCTTCGTGCTCACCGGCGGTGGCCCGGGCAATGCCACCACCTTTCTCTCCCAGTACCTCACGCAAAAGGCCGTCGGCCAGTTCGACCTGGGCCCCGCGGCCGCGTTCTCGCTCATCTATTTCCTCATCATCCTGCTGCTTTGCTTCATCCTCTACAACTGGATGCAGCGCGTGGGCACGCAGGATGCACCCGGAGGTGCAGCGTCATGAGCATGCGGCATTCGCGTCCGAGCTGGCGGCCCTTTTTCCTGATCGCCTATTTCATCTTTGCCCTGCTGCCCATCTACTGGATGGCCAACATGAGCCTGCGCACCAACGAGGAGATCCTGTCGCAGTTCAGTCTCTGGCCGCAGCCCTTCAGCTGGGCCAGCTACAAGACCATCTTCACCGATCCCTCGTGGTACTCGGGCTACATCAACAGCCTGATCTACGTGTGCATGAACACGGTGATGTCGGTCACCGTGGCGCTGCCCGCCGCCTACGCCTTCTCGCGCTACCGGTTCCTGGGCGACAAGCATGTGTTCTTCTGGCTGCTGACCAACCGGATGACGCCGCCCGCGGTGTTCCTGCTGCCGTTCTTCCAGCTCTACACCACGCTCGGCCTGATGGACACGCACATTGCCGTGGCCCTCGCGCACATGCTGTTCAACGTGCCGCTGGCGGTCTGGATCCTGGAAGGCTTCATGAGCGGCATCCCGCGCGAGATCGACGAGACCGCCTACATCGACGGCTACTCCTTTCCGCGGTTCTTCCTCACGGTGTTCGTGCCTCTCATCAAGGCCGGCATCGGCGTGGCCGCGTTCTTCTGCTTCATGTTTTCGTGGGTCGAACTGCTGATGGCGCGCACGCTCACCAGCGTCCACGCCAAACCCATCGTGGCCACGATGACGCGCACGGTGTCCGCCTCGGGCATGGACTGGGCCACGCTCGCGGCCGCCGGCACGCTGACCATCATTCCCGGCGCGCCCGTGATCTGGTTCGTGCGCAACTACATCGCCAAGGGCTTTGCCATGGGGAGGGTGTGATGTTCGACTGGATGGTCTGGACCACCCCCACGGCGGTGTTTTTCATCTGCGTGCTGCTGACGCTCATCTGCATGACGGCCTGGGAGCTGCGCTCGCCCTCGGTGCTGCGCAAGGGCTGGCTGCCGATCGCGACCACGCGCGGCGACCGCCTCTTCATCGGCCTGCTGCTGGCGGCCTACGTGAATCTGGCCTGGGTCGGCCTGGGCGAGTGGATGCAGGAGAGCTTCTCCCTCGACGCCGAGCCCAGCGTCTGGATCAGCTTCATCGCGTCCATGGGTCTGCTGGCCGTCGTCATGCGCAAGGGTTGAATCGATTTGTCCATCCGCACCCCGGCCCGTTCCTCCCCCGTGGCCAGGGCGCTTTTCGTTCTTCGGGGAGTGCTCACGAGGAGACGCGAAACATGAAAATACAGTTGAAGGTGGTCGCGCTCGCGGCCGCGCTGCTGGCGGGCACGGCCGCCTGGGCCGATGAGGCGGCAGCCAAAAAGTGGGTCGAGACTGAATTTCAGCCGTCGACGCTGACCAAGGATCAGCAGATGGCCGAGATGAAATGGTTCATCGACGCGGCGCAGAAACTGCAGGCCAAGGGGGTGAAGGAGATTTCCGTCGTCTCCGAGACGCTCACCACCCACGAGTATGAAAGCAAGGTGCTGGCCAAGGCGTTTGCCGAAATCACCGGCATCAAGGTCAATCACGACCTGATCCAGGAGGGCGACGTCGTCGAAAAGCTCCAGACCTCGATGCAGTCGGGCAAGAGCATCTATGACGGCTGGATCTCCGACTCGGACCTGATCGGCACCCACTACCGCTACGGCAAGATCATGAATCTGACCGATTACATGGCGGGCGCGGGCAAGGAATTCACCAACCCGGGGCTCGATCTCAAGGACTTCATTGGCACCAGCTTCACCACGGCGCCGGACAAGAAGCTCTACCAGCTGCCCGACCAGCAGTTCGCCAATCTGTACTGGTTCCGCGCCGACCTGTTCGCGCGCAAGGACCTGCAGGAGAAATTCAAGGCGAAGTACGGCTATGACCTGGGCGTGCCGATCAACTGGAGCGCCTACGAGGACATCGCCGAATTCTTCACCAATGACGTGAAGGAAATCGACGGCAAGCCCATTTACGGCCACATGGACTACGGCAAGAAGGACCCGAGCCTGGGCTGGCGCTTCACCGATGCGTGGCTGTCGATGGCCGGCTCCGCCGACAAGGGCATTCCCAATGGCATGCCGGTGGACGAATGGGGCATTCGCGTGTCGGCCGATGGCTGCAATCCACAGGGCGCGGAAGTCGCGCGCGGTGGCGCCACGAACAGCCCGGCGGCCGTCTATGCTCTGACCAAGTACGTGGACTGGCTCAAGAAGTACGCCCCCAAGGAAGCCACGGGAATGACCTTCGGCGAGGCCGGCCCGGTGCCGGCGCAGGGGCAGATCGCGCAGCAGATCTTCTGGTACACCGCGTTCACGGCGGACATGACCAAGCCGGGTCTGCCGGTGGTCAACGCCGACGGCTCGCCCAAGTGGCGCATGGCGCCCGGCCCGCACGGCCCCTACTGGAAGGACGGCATGCAAAACGGCTACCAGGACGTGGGCAGCTGGACCTTCTTCAGCGGCCAGGATCCGAATCGCACGGCCGCCGCCTGGCTCTATGCCCAGTTCGTGACGGCCAAGACCACGTCGCTCAAGAAATCCATCACGGGCCTGACCTTCATCCGCGATTCGGACATCCGCAGCGACTACTTCACGCAGAACGCCAACAAGTACGGTGGCCTGATCGAGTTCTACCGCAGCCCCGCGCGCGTGGCCTGGACGCCCACGGGCACGAACGTGCCCGACTATCCCAAGCTGGCGCAGCTGTGGTGGAAGAACGTGGCCCAGGCCGTGACCGGAGAGAAGACGCCGCAGGCCGCCATGGACAATCTCGCCAAGGAAATGGATGACGTGATGGCCCGTCTGCAGCGCGCCGGCATGGCCCACTGCGCGCCCAAGCTCAATCCGCGCAGCAAGCCGGAGAAGTGGCTCAGTGACGAGCATGCGCCGTGGAAAAAGCTGGCGAACGAAAAGCCGAAGGGGGAGACGGTGTCCTACGATGAGCTGCTCAACGCCTGGAAGGCGGGCAGGGTCAGGTGACCCGGGCGCCACGGCGGTCGGTCGGCATGTCCTGACCTGACTGATCGCCGTGCGCCATCGACAGGCCCGGCGGGCCCGTCCGCCGCATTCCGTTCGTGAATCGCTTCGAAATTCAGCCCATGACCGTTCCCGCGCAGCCGACCGACCGTTCCGCCCTGTTCACCCGCCTGGGCGATGGGCATTCGTTTGACCTCGCGGTCATCGGCGGCGGAGCCACGGGTCTGGGCGTGGCGCTGGATGCGGCCGCGCGCGGCTTCTCCGTGGTGCTGCTGGAGGCGCACGACTTCGCAAAGGGAACGTCCTCGCGCGCGACCAAGCTGGCGCATGGCGGAGTGCGCTACCTTGCACAAGGCAACGTCTCGCTGGTCTACGAGGCCTTGCATGAGCGCACCACGCTGCTGCGCAACGCGCCGCATCTGGCCCAGCCGCTGCCCTTCGTCATGCCGTCCTATCACCTGTGGGAGACACCTTTCTACGGCGCGGGTCTGAAGATGTACGACGTGCTCGCGGGCCGCGCCGGGCTCGGGGCCACCGAATTCCTTTCGCGCATGGGCGCGCTGCGTTGCGTGCCGGGCATTCGTGCCGAGGGACTCAAGGGCGGCGTCAAGTACTGGGATGGCCAGTTCGACGATGCGCGCCTGGCGCTGGCCCTGGCGCGCACGGCGGCGCGCGAGGGGGCGTTGCTCATCAACTACTGTCCCGTGCGGGCCTTGCGTCACGAAGCGGGAAGGCTCAGGTCCCTGGTGTGCGAAGACGCGGAAACCGGGCGGCAATACACCGTGCAGGCACGTGCGGTGGTCAACGCCACCGGGGTCTGGGTGGACGACGTGCGTGCCATGGGCGCAGACAGCGCGGGGCATGCGCATGAGTCCCTGGTGGTGCCCAGTCAAGGGGTGCACCTGGTTGTCGACCGCGAGTTTCTCCCGGGCGAGCACGCGCTCCTCGTGCCCAAGACGGACGATGGCCGTGTGCTGTTCGCCGTGCCGTGGCTGGGCAAGGTGCTGATCGGCACCACGGATACCGAGCGCGACCATGCGGAACTCGAGCCTCGTGCGCTGCCGCAAGAGGTGGCCTTTCTGCTGCACGAATCCGCGAAATACCTGCGCCGCGCACCGCGTCCCGCCGATGTGCGCAGCTGTTGGGCGGGCCTGCGCCCACTCGTCAGGCCCCGGCATTTTTCGGGAACCAAGACCCGCTCGGTCAGCCGCGAGCACACGGTGCTGGTCGAGCCCGATGGGCTGGTCACGGTGACCGGGGGCAAATGGACGACCTACCGCGCCATGGCCGAGGATGTGCTGCTCAAGTGCGTGCAGGAAGGGCTGCTGGACGCTCGCCCCGCCGGCGTCACGCGCGATCTGCCGTTGGTGGGCGCGCCGTCTGCGCCGGTGCGTCACCGCCTGTGCGACGAACCGGGCCTGCATCTGTACGGCAGCGAGGCCGCGGACGTCCAGTCGCTGCCGGGCGCCGAGCGGCTCCTGGCTCCCGGCCTGAGCGAGGCCATGGTGCGCTTTGCCGCCCGCTTCGAATACGCCCGCTCGGTCGAGGATGTGCTGGCGCGGCGCAGCCGCATGCTTTTCCTTGATGCGCGCAAGGCCGGGGAGCTGGCACAGTCCGTGGCGGCCATCCTGGGTGAAGAGCTTGGGCTGGACATCCGCACCGACGATTTTTTGTTGCTCGCACGCGGCTATGCACAGCTGCCAAGCTGAAAAATCAGTGCGCGTTGTTTGACGCACCTGAAAAACACTGCCATAATTCACGGCTTCGTGCATTTAAGCACGAGACTTCTTGCCCAGCGGCAAGCCCAGGCAGCCTGTCTGCCGGGGCGGACGACGGGCCCAAGACTGTCCGGCCCGGCCGGTGCAAGTTGGGAATATTGCAATGATCCAGACAGAATCTCGTTTAGAGGTTGCCGACAACACCGGCGCCAAGACCGTGCAGTGCATCAAGGTGCTGGGCGGCTCCAAGCGTCGTTACGCGAGTGTGGGCGACATCATCAAGGTGAGCGTGAAAGAAGCCGCTCCGCGTGGCCGCGTCAAGAAGGGCGAGGTCTACAGCGCGGTGGTGGTGCGCACCGCCAAGGGCATCCGTCGCAGCGACGGCGCGCTCGTCAAGTTCGACGGCAACGCTGCCGTGTTGCTCAATGCCAAGCTGGAGCCCATCGGCACCCGCATCTTCGGCCCGGTCACGCGTGAACTGCGCACCGAGCGCTTCATGAAGATCGTGTCGCTGGCCCCCGAGGTCATCTAAGGTAAAGAGGCAGGTCATGAACAAGCTTCGCAAGGGCGATTCGGTCATCGTGCTGACCGGTCGCGACAAAGGCAAGCGTGGCACCGTCACGCTGCGCACCGACGACAGCCATCTGCTCGTCGAGGGCGTGAACATGGTCAAAAAACATGTCAAGCCAAACCCGATGAAGGGCGCCACGGGCGGCATCATCGAGAAGGCCATGCCCATCCACCAGTCGAACATCGCCATTTTCAACGCGCAGACCGGCAAGGCCGATCGCGTGGGCGTCAAGGTGCAGGACGACGGCAAGCGCGTGCGCATTTACAAGTCCACCGGCGCTGAGATCGCCACCGCCTGAGGTACATACAGATGGCACGACTGCAAAAACTCTACCGCGAAAAGATCGCGGGCGAACTCAAGGAAAAGTTCGGCTACGGCTCCATCATGGAGGTGCCGCGCCTGACCAAGATCACGCTCAACATGGGTGTGGGCGAGGCGGTGGCCGACAAGAAGGTGATGGACAACGCCGTGGCCGACCTCACCAAGATCGCTGGCCAAAAGCCCGTGGTCACCAAGTCCAAGAAGGCCATCGCCGGGTTCAAGATCCGCGAAGGTCAGGCCATCGGCTGCATGGTCACGCTGCGCGGCGTGCGCATGTACGAATTTCTCGACCGCTTCGTGACCGTGGCGCTGCCACGCGTGCGTGACTTCCGTGGTGTCTCAGGTCGTGCGTTCGATGGTCGTGGCAACTACAACATCGGCGTCAAGGAACAGATCATTTTCCCGGAAATCGAGTACGACAAGGTGGATGCGCTGCGTGGTCTGAACGTCAGCATCACCACCACCGCCAAGACCGATGCCGAGTGCAAGGCGCTGCTTGCGGCATTTCGTTTTCCCTTCAAGAACTGAGGTAGCGCATGGCCAAGAAAAGTTTGATCGAGCGCGAACTCAAGCGCGAAAAGCTGGCTGCCAAGTACGCCGCCAAATACGCCGAGTTCAAGGCCATTGCCGGTGACGCCAAGCGCAGCGATGGCGAGCGCGATGCCGCACGCCTGGCGCTGCAAAAGCTCCCGCGCAACGCCAACCCGACGCGTCAGCGCAACCGCTGCGAGATGACGGGCCGTCCGCGCGGCACCTTCCGCCAGTTCGGCCTGGGCCGCGCCAAGGTGCGCGAGCTCGCCTTCGCTGGCGACATTCCCGGCGTCATCAAGGCGAGCTGGTAAGCCCGAGCAGGAGATTTGAACCATGAGCATGAGTGATCCCATCGCCGACCTGCTGACCCGCATCCGCAACGCCCAGATGGTCTCCAAGACCACGGTGTCCGCCCCCGCCTCCAAGGTGAAGGTGGCCATCGCCCAGGTGCTGAAGGACGAGGGCTACATCGACGGCTTCCAGGTCAAGAGCGAAGGCGGCAAGTCCGAGCTCGAAATCGCACTGAAATACTACGCCGGTCGTCCCGTCATCGAGCGCATCGAGCGTGTGAGCCGTCCGGGCCTGCGCATTTACAAGGGCAGCAATGCCATTCCGCAGGTCATGAATGGCCTGGGTGTCGCCATCGTCACCACGCCCAAGGGTGTGATGACCGACCGCAAGGCGCGTGCCAGCGGCGTGGGCGGCGAAGTGCTGTGCTACGTCGCCTGAGCGCAGAAGGAGAAATACCGCAATGTCTCGCGTAGCCAAAGCACATGTCATCATCCCGTCCGGGGTGGATGTTTCCATTACCGCCAAGCGCATCCAGGTCAAGGGTGCTGGCGGCACGCTGTCCGTGTCGCAGAATCCGCGCGTCAAGGTGGCCAACGACGCCGGCCGTCTTTCCTTCGAGCCGGTGGATGAGTCCCGCGAAGCCAACGCCCTGAGCGGCACGGTGCGCCAGCTCGTCAACAACATGGTCGTCGGTGTCGGCAAGGGTTTCGAGAAGAAGCTTTCGTTGATCGGCGTCGGTTTCAAGGCGGCCGCGTCGGGCAACAAGTTGAACCTGAACGTCGGTTATTCCCATCCGGTGGATTTCGTCATGCCCGCGGGTGTCAGCGTGGCCTGCCCGACTCCCACCGAGATCGTGATCAAGGGTGCGGATCGGCAGGTGGTCGGTCAGTTGGCCGCTGAAATCCGCGCCGTGCGCCCGCCCGAGCCCTACAAGGGCAAGGGCATCCGCTATTCGGATGAGACGGTCGTCATCAAAGAGACCAAGAAGAAGTAAGGAGCTGCACCATCATGCTAGACAAGAAACAGCAGCGTCTGCGCCGGGCCCGTCAAACGCGTGTGCGTATCGCCCAGCAGGGCGTCGTGCGCCTGACGGTGCATCGCACCAATCTGAACATCTACGCCACCGTCATCTCCGGCTGCGGCAGCAAGGTGCTGGCCAGTGCCTCCACCGCCGAAAAGGAAGTGCGTGACGCCCTGGGTGGTCACGGCAAGGGCGGCAACGCCGCCGCGGCTGCGACCATCGGCAAGCGCATCGCCGAGAAGGCCAAGGCGGCGGGTGTCGAAAAAGTGGCGTTTGACCGCGCCGGTTATGCCTACCACGGCCGGGTGAAGGCCCTGGCGGAAGCAGCCCGCGAAGCGGGTCTGCAGTTCTGAGCGGAGCGGAAAATGGCGAAATTTCAACCCAGGGTACATAGCGACGAGCGCGACGATGGTCTGCGCGAGAAGATGATCGCGGTCAACCGCGTCACCAAGGTGGTCAAAGGTGGCCGAATTCTCGGCTTCGCGGCGCTCACAGTGGTCGGAGATGGCGATGGCCGCGTCGGCATGGGCAAGGGCAAGTCCAAGGAAGTGCCCGCCGCCGTGCAGAAGGCGATGGAAGAAGCCCGCCGCCGCATGGTCAAGGTGTCGCTCAAGAGTGGCACCATCCACCACAACGTCGTTGGGCGGCATGGCGCCGCCACCGTGATGATGGCTCCGGCTCCCAAGGGGACGGGCATCATCGCCGGTGGCCCGATGCGCGCCGTCTTCGAGGTGATGGGAATTACCGACATCGTCGCCAAGAGCCACGGTTCGTCCAATCCCTACAACATGGTGCGTGCCACGTTCGATGCGCTTACGCGCTCGACGACGCCGGCCGAAATCGCCGCCAAGCGCGGCAAGTCGGTCGAAGACCTCTTTGCCGCCTGAAGTCGGCTACTGAATCGAGGCTAGCAGTGACAACTCAACAGACCCTCAAGGTGCAATTGGTGCGCAGCCCCATCGGCACCAAGGAATCCCATCGCGCCACCGTGCGTGGCCTTGGTTTGCGCAAGCTCAACAGCGTGAGCGAGCTCAAGGACACGCCCGAAGTGCGCGGCATGATCAACAAGATCGCCTACCTGGTGAAGATTCTCTGAAAGGCCGATCATGAAACTCAACAGCATCAAACCCGCTGAAGGGTCCAAGCACGCCGCGCGTCGCGTGGGCCGCGGCATCGGTTCGGGCCTGGGCAAGACCGCGGGTCGTGGTCACAAGGGACAGAAGTCTCGCGCGGGTGGCTTTCACAAGGTCGGTTTCGAAGGCGGTCAGATGCCGCTGCAGCGCCGCCTGCCCAAGCGCGGTTTCAAATCCGTGCTGCTCAAGTACAACGCCGAGGTGACCCTGTCTGCGCTCGATCGTCTGGGGCTTGCCGAGGTGGATCTGCTCGCGCTCAAGAACGCGGGCCTGGTCGGGCAGATCGCCCGCGTCGTGAAGGTGATCAAGAGCGGCAGCATCAGCAAGGCCGTCAAGCTCAGCGGCATCGGGGCCACGGCAGGCGCCAAGGCAGCGATTGAAGCGGCCGGCGGCAGCGTCGCCTGAGAGAGTCTGAGCGATCGTGGCAACCAACGCGGCTCAACTGGCAAAGACCGGAAAATTCGGCGATCTGCGTCGCCGTCTGGTTTTCCTGCTGCTCGCCCTCGTGGTGTATCGGATCGGCGCGCACATTCCAGTGCCGGGAATCGATCCGAACCAGCTGTCGCAGCTGTTCAACAATCAGCAGGGCGGCATCCTCAACCTGTTCAACATGTTCTCGGGCGGAGCACTTGAGCGCTTCACCGTGTTCGCGCTGGGCATCATGCCCTACATCTCGGCGGCCATCATCATGCAGTTGATGACCTACGTGATACCGACGTTCGAGGCCTTGAACAAGGAAGGCGAGTCTGGACGTCGCAAGATCACGCAATACACGCGCTACGGCACGCTGGGCTTGTGCCTGTTCCAGTCGCTGGGCATTGCCGTTGCGCTCGAGAGCACGCCGGGGTTGGTGATCGAACCTGGTTTCACGTTCCGCATGACGGCCGTGGTCAGCCTGACGGCGGGCAGCATGTTCCTGATGTGGCTGGGCGAGCAGATGACCGAGCGTGGCTTGGGCAACGGCATCTCGCTGCTGATCTTCGGCGGTATCGTCGCCGGTCTGCCCAGTGCGCTGGGGGGCTTGCTTGAGCTGGTGCGCACTGGCGCCATGAGCATCATCGTGTCGCTCTTCGTCGTGGCGCTCGTCGTGCTGGTCACCTACTTCGTGGTCTACGTGGAACGTGGCCAGCGCAAGATACTGGTCAACTATGCGCGCAGGCAGGTGGGCAACAAGGTGTATGGCGGCCAGTCGTCGCATCTTCCGCTCAAGCTGAACATGTCGGGCGTGATTCCGCCCATCTTCGCCTCGTCGATCAGCCTGCTGCCGGCCACCGTCGTGAACTGGTTCAGCTCGGGCGAGTCGATGCGTTGGCTCAAGGACATTTCCAGCACGCTCACACCGGGGTCGCCCCTGTATGTGATGCTGTACGCGGGCGCCATCATCTTTTTCTGCTTCTTCTATACCGCGCTGGTTTTCAACAGTCGCGAGACGGCGGACAACCTCAAGAAGAGCGGGGCCTTCATTCCCGGCATTCGTCCCGGAGAGCACACGGCCAAGTACATCGACAAGATCCTGCTGCGGCTCACTCTGGTGGGTGCCATTTACGTCACGCTGGTGTGTCTGCTGCCGGAATTCCTCATCCTGCGCTACAACGTGCCGTTCTATTTCGGCGGCACATCCCTGCTGATCATCGTGGTGGTCACGATGGATTTCATGTCCCAGGTGCAAAGTTATCTCATGAGCCAGCAGTACGAATCGTTGCTCAAGAAGGCGAACTTCAGAACAACAATCAATGGCTAGCGTATTGGCAAATCATCATCTACAATACCCGGTTCTGCAGAATGCACTCAGTGATGAGCCGGTTTGATTGGTAACACGGCGTGGGTGCGTTGGGTGCATCCCGCATCGTCCAGGAGAGAAAAATGAGAGTGTCGGCTTCTGTAAAGAAAATCTGCCGCAATTGCAAGATCATCCGCCGCAAGGGTGTGGTGCGTGTGATCTGCACCGACCAGCGCCACAAGCAGCGCCAAGGTTGATTGAAACGATTAGAGGACGCAAATGGCTCGTATCGCTGGTATCAATATTCCGCCGCATCAGCACACCGAAATCGGTCTGACGGCTATCTACGGCATTGGTCGCTCGAGTGCCCGCAAGATTTGCGAGGCGTGCGCCATCGCCTATTCGACCAAGATCAAGGATCTGACGGACGCCGATCTTGAGAAAATCCGCGACCAGATCGCCCGGCTGACGATCGAGGGCGACCTGCGCCGCGAGACGACGATGAACATCAAGCGCCTGATGGACATCGGCTGCTACCGGGGCATGCGTCATCGCCGCGGCTTGCCGGTGCGCGGACAGCGCACGCGCACCAACGCCCGCACCCGCAAGGGTCCGCGCAAGGGTGCCGCGATGCTGAAGAAATAAGGATTGAGAGATCACCATGGCCAAATCCCCAGCCAACAACGCAGCGCAGCGCGTGCGCAAGAAGGTCCGCAAGAACGTCTCCGACGGCATTGCGCACGTGCACGCCTCGTTCAACAACACCATCATCACCATCACCGATCGTCAGGGCAATGCCTTGTCGTGGGCATCGTCTGGTGGTCAGGGTTTCAAGGGTTCGCGCAAATCCACGCCGTTTGCCGCTCAGGTGGCTTCCGAAGTCGCCGGCCGCGCCGCGATCGAGCAGGGCATCAAGAACCTGGACGTCGAAATCAAGGGCCCGGGTCCGGGTCGCGAATCGTCGGTTCGCGCGCTGGGCGCCCTGGGCATCCGCATCACGTCGATCGCCGATGTGACGCCTGTTCCCCACAACGGCTGCCGTCCCCAGAAGCGTCGTCGTATCTGAACATTTTTTCATAAGCCCACCGCCACCGATCGCCTGGCGCGATGGTGGCTCCCGCGGCGCAAGTCGTTGCGGAAGTACAACTCCAGGAATACCAAGTGGCACGCTACCTCGGCCCCAAGGCCAAACTCTCCCGCCGTGAAGGCACCGACCTTTTTCTCAAGAGCGCTCGCCGCTCCATCGCGGACAAGGCGAAGTTCGACTCCAAGCCCGGCCAGCATGGCCGCATTTCGGGTGCCCGCACTTCCGACTACGGCTTGCAGCTGCGCGAAAAGCAGAAGGTCAAGCGCATGTATGGCGTGCTGGAGAAGCAGTTCCGCCGCTATTTCGAGGAGGCCGATCGCCGCCGTGGCAACACGGGCGCCAATCTGCTGTCGCTGCTGGAGTCGCGCCTGGACAACGTGGTCTACCGCATGGGTTTCGGCTCCACGCGTGCCGAGGCGCGCCAACTCGTCTCGCACAAGGCAATCACCGTCAACGGCCAGTGCGTCAACATCGCTTCCTATCTGGTGAAGGTGGGCGACCAGGTCGCGGTTCGTGAAAAATCCAAGAAACAGGCGCGTATCACGGAGGCGCTGCAACTGGCGCAGCAAGTGGGTATTCCGGCCTGGATGGAAGTCAATGCCGACAAGGTCGAGGGCATCTTCAAGAAGGTGCCGGATCGCGACGAATTCGGCGCAGACATCAATGAATCGCTGATCGTCGAGTTGTATTCGCGTTGATTCCGGGGCGCATCCGCATTGTGCAATCGTTCCCGCCCGGCGAGGCATCGTCTGGCGGGCGCTTCATCAGCCTTACCGGTGTAACGAGCTGGGGGCATTGAGAGGAAGTCTGCATGCAAACCAATTTGCTCAAACCCAAGACCATCAACGTAGAGCAGATCAGCGCCAACCGCGCCAAGGTGGAGCTCGAGCCGTTCGAGCGTGGCTATGGTCATACGCTGGGCAATGCCATCCGCCGTGTTCTGCTGTCCTCGATGGATGGCTACGCGCCCACGGAAGTCTCGATCGCGGGCGTCGTCCACGAGTATGCGTCCATCGATGGCGTGCAGGAAGACGTCATCAACATCCTGCTCAACCTCAAGGGCGTGGTCTTCAAGCTCTACAACCGTGATGAAGTCACGCTGTCGTTGCGCAAGGACGTCGAGGGCGTGGTCGTGGCGGGGGATATCCAGACGCCGCACGATGTCGAGATCATCAATCCCGAGCACCCCATCGCCACACTGTCGGCCGGGGGCAAGCTCGACATGCAGATCAAGGTGGAGAAGGGTCGGGGGTATGTCCCCGGCAACCAGCGCTGGCATGGCGACGAGCCCAACAAGGCGATCGGCCGCATCGTGATGGATGCCTCTTTTTCTCCGATTCGCCGCGTCAGCTATACCGTGGAGAGCGCCCGCGTGGAGCAGCGCACGGACCTGGACAAGCTGGTGCTCGACATCGAAACCAATGGCACGGTCACGGCGGAAGAGGCCGTTCGCACCTCGGCCAAGATCCTGGTCGAACAGCTGGCGGTATTCGCCCAGCTCGATGGCGGGGACATTTTCGAAGCAGGGGCCTCCAGCGCGCGTTCCAGCGGTGCGTCGTTCGATCCCGTGCTGCTGCGTCCGGTCGACGAACTGGAGCTCACGGTGCGTTCGGCCAACTGCCTCAAGGCGGAGAACATCTACTACATCGGCGACCTGATCCAGCGCACCGAAAACGAGCTGCTCAAGACCCCGAATCTGGGTCGCAAGTCGCTCAACGAGATCAAGGAAGTGCTCGCCTCGCGCGGCCTCACCTTGGGCATGCGACTGGAGAACTGGCCCCCGGCCGGACTCGAAAGGCGTTGATTTCGAATACGGGCTGCCAGTCAGCCCGGTGCCGCGGGAGGTACCTGACACGGCCCCTCGCATTACAAGTGTCCAGAAGGAAGAAGCACTATGCGTCACGGAAACGGACTGCGAAAACTCAATCGCACCAGCGCGCATCGCAAGGCGATGCTGCAAAACATGATGAACTCGCTCATCGAGCACGAGACCATCAAGACCACGCTGCCCAAGGCCAAGGAATTGCGCCGCGTGATCGAGCCCATGATCACCCTGGCTCGCGCGGATTCGGTGGCCAATCGCCGTCTGGCTTTTGCCCGCCTGCGCAACTCGGACAGCGTCACCAAGCTGTTCACCGACCTGGGCCCGCGCTTCAAGGCCCGTCCAGGCGGCTACACGCGCATTCTGAAGATGGGGTTCCGCGTGGGCGACAACGCTCCCATGGCTTACGTGGAACTGGTCGATGGTCCTACTGTGGCCGAAGGCGAAGCGAAGCCCTGATCTTCTGATACAATAACGAGCTTGCCGCGCGGTGGAGCAGTCTGGTAGCTCGTTGGGCTCATAACCCAAAGGTCGGAGGTTCAAATCCTTCCCGCGCAACCAATGAAATCAAAGGGTTACGACGATGTCGTAACCTTTTTTTTGGCCTGACCTGGGTATTTGCTGCAGTTTTGCTGCAGTTCGGTTTTCGGCTTGCCTATACATCCTTGCCCTTTTGAAAGGATTGAGAATGGCAACTATCAGCAACCGAGGCCCCCACCAATGGCAGGCAACTATCCGCAAGGTCGGATTTCAGACCCAATGTCGAACATTCGAGACGAGGCGCGATCCCCGATGGCCACCCAAATTCCCCCGGGTATGGCCACCTCAAACTCCCCCACCTGAACTGATCGGGAACAGGGGGTAACGCCGGCGCCGTCGCCACCTGTGTGGCGGGACGTGAACCCGACTTCCCCGAGGGGAGGTCACGGAGTGAATGTTTTGAAGCCGCACAAATGAACCACCATTTTTACCCTGCTGGGGCTGGGCAAGAGCCAGCGCGAGATCGAGCGCATTACTGGCATCGACCGCAAGACCATCCGCTCGTACCAGCGCCAGTACGAGGCCCAGCGCTCAAACTCCCCCGGGGTGGCCACCGACCCTGTGGATCAAACTGCCCCACCCCGGCCACCGGGTGGCGAGGGTGGCGCGCCCGCGCTGGCTGCCTCCAAGTGCGAGCCTCATCGCGCCTTCATTGATGCCCAACTGCGTCTGGGGCGCAACGCCATGGCCATCTACCAGGACTTGGTGGACCATCATGGCTTTGACGGCGCCTACAACTCGGTCAAGCGCTTCGCGGCGCAACTGCGCCACAAGGCGCCCGAGCAGTTCGACTGGCTTTCCTTTGCCCCCGGTGAGGAGATGCAGGTGGACTATGGTGAGGGCGCGACCACGCGGGTGCCGGGCACCGATCGATACCGCAAGCCGCAGCTGTTCGTGGTCACGCTGCGTTACTCGCGGCGCAGCTTCCGGTGCGTGGTGTGGAAGTCCGGTCAGCAGCAGTGGGCGCAGCTGCACGAGCAGGCCTGGCGTTACTTCGGAGGGTCCTGCCGCTACGTCGTGCTGGACAACCTCAAGGAGGGCGTCCTCAAGCCCGAGCTCAACCCGGTGTACGCGGCCACGCTGGCGCACTACGAGGTGGTGGCCGACCCGGCGCAGGTGCGAGACCACAACCGCAAGGGTACGGTCGAGAGCGCCATCGGCCATACCCAGTCTACGGCCTTGAAGGGGCGGCGCTTCGAGACCCTGGAGGAGCAAAATACCTTCCTGGAGCAGTGGGAGAGCACCTGGGCGGCCACGCGCATCCACGGCACCGAGCGGCGCCAGGTGCAGGCCATGTTCGAGCACGAGCGTGCCCACCTGCAGCTGCTGCCGGTGGTGGGCATGCAGTACTTCACCGAGGTGCAGCGCACGGTGTGCGATGACAGTTGCGTGCGCATCGACCACAGCAGCTACGCAGCCCGTCCGGCGCCCATTGGATCGAAGGTACTGGTGCGCCTGTTCGAGCGGCGCCTGGAGATTCGCGATCCCAGGAGCCACGCCCTGCTGCGCACCCACGCCCGCGTGGAGCGGCCGGGCACCGTGGTGCTGCCGATGGCCGAGCGGGTGTTCAACCCCTCGCGCGAGACGCGCTTCATCCTGCAGCAGGCCAACGACATCGGCGCGCAGGCCAGCCGGCTGTGCCAGATGCTATTGGCCATCGAGGGGCGCGTGGGACAGCGCAAGCTCTGGGGCATCGTGCACCTGGCCCGGCGCTAGCCGAGGCACCTGGTCGACGCGGCCTGCGCCCAGGCGATGGACCAGGGCGTGCACAGCTACCGCCACGTCAAGGCGCTGACCGAGCGTCTGGTGGCCACCACCATCCTGGACCGACTGATGCACCGCTGCGCGATGCTGGAGTTCGAGGGCAAGAGCTATCGGCTCAAGGAGGCCGCCGCTCGCATCGCCCTCAACCCCGAATCGCCATAATCACGCGGTCCTACCATGGAGGAGTTTGGGTGGCCATAAGTGAGGGAAACTGAAGTGGCCATCGAGGGGCTCAAGCGGCCTTGGTGAGCTTGCGCATCGATTTACCCTTGAGGGCTATCTTGTGCGAGCTGGGTATTCCGGAGCAGCGTGACCGCCCGTTCCGGGCCATCGTGACCGAGCGTTCCGCTCGAACGTGACCGGTGATTCCGGGCTGAACGTGACCGATTTCCGAGTGCTCCGGAATCACCGGTCGCGAGCAATATCTCAAGCCCGCGCGGCGCGACGAGTTCTTCCAGACTCTGGACGTCATCGTGCCGTGGGCGACGCTGTGCCAAGTGATCGAGCCGCACTACCCCAAGGCTGGCAACGGCCGTCCTCCCATCGGCCTGGAGCGCATGCTGCGCACCCACTTCATCCAGCATTGGTTCAACCTGGCCGACCCGGCCTGCGAAGAAGCGCTGCACGACAGTGCCAGCCTGCGCTGCTTCGTGGGCATTGATCTGGGTCGCGAGCCGGTGCCAGACGCCACCACCTTGCTCAAGTTCCGCCGCCTGCTCAATAACAACAAGCTCGGTGACCCGGTAAATCGTGTCAACGCCGATTTAAATTTGACCCACTTTCAGCGTGATCGCCGAAGTAAATCTGACCCACCCGGGTCACGATCGATGCGCTGCTCGCCCGCGTAGGACGTAGCCCGAAGCGGGCGAGCAGCGCGCGGCGCCGGTCATGCCACCGACGTGCTCCTCCTTACCGCCTGGCCGGCCTTGCGTTTGTCTTTCAATCGGAAGCTCTCGCCCGTGATCTGCACGATGTGGGCATGGTGCAGCAGGCGGTCCAGCATCGCCGCCGTCAGCGTTTGGTCATCCGCGAAGGCGCTCGCCCACTGCGTGAAGGGCAGGTTGCTCGTGAGCACCATCGAGCCTCGCTCGTAGCGCTTGGCAACCACGTTGAAGAACAGATTGGCTTCGTCGCGCCCGAATGGCAGGTAGCCGATCTCGTCGATCACCAGCAGCTTGGGACCGAGCACCGCCCGATTGAAGTACTCCTTCAGCCGGCCCTGGGCCTTGGCAGCGGCCAGTTGCAGCATGAGATCGGCCGCGCTGATGAAGCGCGCCTTGTGGCCTGCCATCACCGCTCGGTGGCATAGCGCCAGCGCGATGTGGGTCTTGCCGACCCCACTCGGGCCGAGCAGCACCACGTTCTCTGCACGCTCGACGAACGCCAGATGGCCAAGCTCCACGATCTGGGCCTTGGGCGCGCCGCCCGCCTGGGCCCAATCGAACTGCTCCAGCGTCTTGACGCCGGGCATCGTTGCCAAGCGCAACAGGGTGATGCGCTTGCGCTCCTCTCGCGCCACAAGTTCGCTGGCAAGGACCTTCTCAATGAAGTCAGCGAAGCTGGCTTCATCGCGCGCGGCCTCCTGCGCCAACGCGGGCCACTCGCTGCCCAGCCGGGCGAACTTGAGCTGTTCGCACAACCTGGCAATGCGCTCGTGCTGCAAGTTCATCTCACCACCTCCAGCAGGGCGTCGTACACCGACAGCGGATGCTGCAAGCTCTCCACTGGCAGCGCAACACGCTGGCGGGTGGGCGCCGCAGCCTTGAGCGCCGGGGCGCTCAGCATGACTGCGCGCTCTTCGGCCAGCCGCTTGGCCGGAACTGCCTTGGTGGTGGCGTGCACGCGTGCATTGGCGACCTCGTCGAGCCAGCGACGCACGTGCAAGTTGGCCAGGTTGGCATCCAGACGCAAGCCGCTTGCTTGCACCGTGGCGAGCAGCGGCACCAGGAAGCTGCCCTTCAGGTACGAATTGAATCGCTCGACCTTGCCCTTGGTCTTGGCCCGGTAGGGGCGACACAGCCGGGGCGTGAAGCCGCAAGCCTGAGCGAGCTCCCTCAACTCGCTGTTCCAGCGGTGCAAGCCTTCGCCGTAGGCATCGCGCTCAATCACCACGGCCTTGGTGTTGTCGAACAGCACATGCTCGGGCACCCCGCCGAAGTAGTCGAAGGCTTCGCGAAGACCAGCGCACAGGGTGGCGACGTTCTCGCCCGAACACTCGACGAACTTCACGAAGCTGGCGCGGCTGTAGCCCATGGTGGCCACCAGCGCCAGCAGTGGGTTGCGGCCTCGCCTGACATAGGTGAAGTCGGCCTGCATCTGCTTGCCAGGCGGCGTCTCGAAGCGCACCAACGGCTCGGGCTCGCTCTTCTTCAGAGGCGTCAACCAGGCCTTAAGCTGGCTGATGCCGCCGGCGTAACCGCGCTCTCGGATCTCCCGCAACAGCACGGTGGCCGGTATCCAGCGCGGGCGCGCCTGTTCGACGCGCTCACGCAAATAGGGTTTGAATTCGTCGAGCTTGCATGTTCGCGGTTCGCGCGGGCCGTAGCGCCGTGCACCCTCGTCCCTCAGATATCGGCGTACCGTGTTGCGCGAACACTCCAACTGCTTGGCGATTGCTCTGACGCTCTCGCCCCTGCGGGCCATCACTCGTATCTCCACTGCTTGCTCCTGGGTCAACATCAACAGCCAAAAGGCCGTCATCCTCGCCCAGGTGGGTCACTTTTACTTCGGCGCAGTGGGTCAGTATTACTTCGGCGCCAACA
>JAIOIA010000057.1:0-10938 GCA_019912745.1 Comamonas sp.
CGCGCCACGTCACCAGCCTCCTGCGCGGCCTGCGCCGTGCGATCGCCCGCCGAGCGCAGCGCCTGCAGCGTCCGCCGAGACTCCTCCAGCAGCTGCGGCAGCTGCGCCAGCGCCGGATCGACACCCGTGGTGACCGTGTGGTTCAGGCTCAGCGCCAGCTGGTCGATGCTCTGCGCCGCGGCGCCCAGGCGCTTGAGCAGGCTGGAAAGCTGCTGCTGGTTCTCGTCGCCCAGCAGGCGGTTCACGCGCTCGGCCGCCTCCTGCACCTTGGCCAGCAGCAGCGGCCCCTGCTCGGCGAGCTGGCTGAAGGGCGAGGCCTGCATGGGAATGCGCGGCACGCCGCTGGCACCGGGCGCCAGCTTGTCGAACGGCTTGGCCGCATCGTTCAGCAGGATGTGCGCCAGGCCCGTCACGCCCTGGTAACCGAGCGTGGCGTAAGTGGTGGCGCTGATCGGCGCATTGCTGTCCACGTCGATGCGGATCACCACGCGCCCCGGCTCCTTGGGATCGAAGCCGATGGACAGCACCCGTCCGGACGGCACGCCCTTGTAGCGCACCGGCGCCTGCGGCTGCAGGCCGCTGACGTTTTCCTTGGTGGTGAGCTCGTAGGTGGTGTGCGGAATCTCGTCGCTCGAGATCCAGTAGCCGAGCGCGGCCAGCAAGGCGCCGACGAGGAGGATGAACAGCCCGGCGGCCAGGGCATGTGCTTTGTTTTCCATCAGGACTCCTTGACCGGCGGCGCAGCGGCCGGTGCGGGTGCCAGCGCGCGCAGACCGCGCTGGCCGCGAAAGAAATGATCAATGAAGGGATGGTCGAAGCACGCCACCTCTGCGGGAGGCGCATGCACGATCACGCGTTTTTCGGCCAGCACCGCCACCTTGGTGGAGAGCGCGTACAGCGTGTCGAGGTCATGCGTGACCATGACCACGGTGAGGCCGAGCATGGCGTGCAGCTCGCGCAGCAGATCGCAGAACGCGTCCGAGCCGTTGGGGTCCAGCCCCGCGGTGGGCTCATCAAGCAGCAGCAGCGGCGGATCCATCACCAGCGCGCGCGCCAGCGCCACGCGCTTGACCATGCCGCCCGAGAGATCGGCCGGCATGCGCCGCGCGTGCTCGGGCTTGAGGCCCACCATGCAGAGCTTGACCATGGCGATCTCGTGCGCCAGCGCCCGCGGCACGGTATGCAGTTCGTGGAGCGCGAACGCGATGTTGTCCAGAACATTGAACGCGGTGAACAGCGCGCCGTGCTGAAACAGCATGCCCACGCGGGAACTCGCACCGTCGCCGCCCAGCTCCGAGGCGGGGCGCCCCAGCACGGTGATGTTGCCGCTGGTGGGCTGCGTAAGCCCGAGGATGTGGCGCAGCAGCACCGTCTTGCCCGTACCCGAACCGCCCACGAGCGAGAGCAGCTCGCCGCGCGCCACCGTGAGATTCAAATGCTCGTGCACGCTGAACGCCTGCGCGCCCTTGCCAAAGACCGTGCTCAGATCATGAACCTGGACGACGGCTGGCATGGCCGGCGCTGCCTCGCTCATTGAAACCCCACGTTCTTGAACACGATGGCAAACAGCGCATCGACCAGGATCACCATCGTGATCGCGCTCACCACGGAGGCCGTCGTTCCCTCGCCCAGGCTCTGCGTATTGGGCTGCACGCGCATGCCCCAGACACAGGCAATCAGCGCGATCAACACGCCGAACACGATGGACTTGGCCGTCGCCAGCAGCAGGGTCACCCCCTGCACCACCAGCGGCAGCGCCTGCAGGAAGTAACCCGGCGTGATGTGCAGCACGACGTCGGACGCGATGATGCCTCCAGCGAGCGCCGCCACGGTGGTCCAGGCCGAAACCAGCGGCATCGCCAGCCCCAGCGCGATCGCGCGCGGCAGCACCAGACGGTAACCATGCGCGATGCCCATCACGCGCATGGCATCGAGCTCTTCGGTGACGCGCATCACCCCGATCTGCGCCGTGATCGCCGAGCCCGAGCGCCCCGCCACGAGGATGGCGGCCAGCATGGGGCCGAGCTCGCGGATGAGCGAGATCCCCAGGATATTGACGATGAAGGTCTCGGCGCCAAAGCGCTGCAGCTGCAGGCTCATGAGATAGGCCAGCACCACGCCGATCAGGAATCCCACGAGCGCGGTGATGGGCAGCGCCATCGCGCCCATTTGATAAAGATGTCCGGAAATATCGCGCCACGGTCCGCGCCCGGGGGCGCGCAGCAGCCGCCCAAGGTCCAGCGCCAGCTGGCCCAGCACCTGCACCAGCTGACGCATGAACTGCAGCGCGCTGAGCACTCCGGCCCCGAGGTGGTCGAGGGTCTCGCCCCGGCGCCGGGGCGAGGTGCCCGGGCGCTGCGGCGTGAGCCGCGCCACGCGCTCGAGCAGCTGACGCTGGCTCTCATGGGCTTGCACGGTCTCGGGCCAGCGCCCTCCCCAGTGATGCCAGAGCAGCTGCGCGCCCACGTGATCCAGGCGCCCCAGCGCCCTCAGGTCCCACGATGACGCGCCCCCCGTCGTCCTCAGGCGGGCGGCCAGATGGCGCCATGCAGGCCGGTCGGCCAGGGCCGCCGCCACCCAATCGCCGCGCAGGCACACGCATGGCGTGCCGGCGCGCTCGATCGCGAGCGTGGGTGGTGCGAAAGTCTGCATGAATCCCCTGGAAATGGCCCGAACGGCCCGCACGCCGCGCACGGATCGCGCAAGCCATGCGGCAGACAGAAGTATGGAGCATGCGGCGGTCCGTTCGCAGGCACGGCGCGACGCCATCGCGGGCGTTTTGCAAAAGAGGCCTGCGGCGTCGCACAATGCCCGCAGTCTGAACCCGCGTGACATTCCATGAGCGACACCACCTTTGACACCATCATCGTCGGCGCCGGCACGGCCGGCTCGCTGCTCGCCAATCGACTCAGCCAGGACCCGAATCGCCGTGTGCTGCTGCTCGAAGCCGGCCCGCGAGACAACTACCACTGGATTCACATCCCCGTCGGCTACCTGTACTGCATCGGCAACCCGCGCACTGACTGGCTCTACCAGACCGAGCCCGACGCGGGCCTGAACGGGCGCCAGCTGCGCTATCCGCGCGGCAGGACGCTGGGCGGATGTTCGAGCATCAACGGCATGCTGTACTTGCGCGGGCAGGCGCAGGACTACGAACACTGGGCCCAGGTGACGGGCGAGGACGCCTGGCGCTGGGACAACGTGCTTGCCACCTTCAAGCGCCACGAAGACCATTGGCGGCTGGACCGGCCCGATGATGCCGACGACGCCTTCAAGCGGCTGCATGCCAATTTCTCAACCGGAAGCAGCGGCGAATGGCGCGTGGAGAAGCAGCGCCTGCACTGGGAAATCCTGGACGCGTTCGCGCGCGCCGCGGTGCAGGCAGGCATTCCCGCGACCCGCGACTTCAACACCGGCAACAACGAGGGCGTGGGCTACTTCGAGGTGAACCAGCGCCGCGGCTGGCGCTGGAACACAGCCAAGGCCTTCCTGCGCCCGACCTGCGAAAGCCGGCCCAACGTCACCATCTGGACCGGCGCGCAGGCGACGAAGCTCATCACCACCGTGCAGCCCGGCGGGCGCAAGCGCTGCGACGGCGTGCAGGTGATCAGGGATGGCCAGGAGGTGACGGTGTACGCCGTGCGCGAAGTGATCCTGAGCGCGGGTTCGATCAATTCGCCGCAGCTGCTGCAGCTCTCGGGCATAGGCCCGGGCGCGCTGCTGCAGGCGCACGGCATCCCCGTGGTGCACGATTTGCCCGGCGTGGGTGAGAACCTGCAGGACCATCTGCAGATCCGCGCGGTCTTCAAGGTGCAGGGCGTCAAGACCCTCAACACCCTGGCCAACGATCCCTTCGGCAAGGCGTGGATCGGCCTGCAATACCTCTGGAGTCGCAGCGGCCCGATGAGCATGGCGCCCTCGCAGCTCGGCGCCTTCACCCGGTCGGACCCGCGGCGCGAACGCCCCAACCTCGAATTTCACGTGCAGCCGCTCTCGCTCGATGCGTTCGGCGAGCCGCTGCACGACTTTCCCGCGTTCACCGCCAGCGTGTGCAACCTGCAGCCCACGAGCCGCGGCAGCGTGAAGATCAAGAGCCGCCACTTCAAGGACGCTCCAGCGATCGCGCCCAACTACCTCTCCACGCCCGAAGACCGCCTGATCGCCGCCAGCAGCCTGCGCGTCACGCGCCACATCGCCGCGCAACCGGCGCTGGCGCGCTACCGGCCCGAGGAATACAAGCCGGGCGTGCAATTCCAGAGCGACGAAGACCTCGCGCGCCTGGCGGGCGACATCGCCACCACCATCTTCCACCCCGTGGGCACGACGCGCATGGGCCGGGCAGACGACCCAATGGCGGTGCTCGATGCGCACCTGCGCGTGCGCGGCATCGAGGGGTTGCGCGTGGTCGACGCGGGCGCCATGCCCACGATCACCAGCGGCAACACCAACAGCCCGACGCTGATGGTGGCCGAAATGGCCGCCCGCTGGATCGCCGAGGGGAAGTAACCGCGCACCATCACGTCACCCCCGGGAAAATCCCGATGCACAGATACCGGCGAATGATTAAAGTTCCACCACTCAAGGCACGCCACCGCGCGTCCAGCGAGGGGCCGGGGAGACACCGCCTGCAAAAACAACACCAAACGACGAGGCGCCCATGAAGAGGCGCCGTATTTTTGACACAAGCACCTGCCTGGCGGGTGCTTTTTTTTCGTCCGGCCGGTGCGAAAATCCGCGCGATGGATTCCGTCATCGTTGCGCTGGCCTCATTGCTGGCCGGTTTTGTCGATTCGATCGTCGGTGGCGGAGGACTCATTCTCGTGCCGGCGCTGTTCGCCACCTTCCCCGCCGCCATCCCGGGCGATCTGCTGGGCACGAACAAGAGCGCCTCCATCTGGGGCACGGGAGTAGCCACGGCGCAGTACGCGCGGCGCGTGCAGATCCGCTGGCAGGCCATGCTGCCTGCCGCCGTCACGAGCTTCGTCGCCGCCTTCGTCGGTGCCTGGGTGGTCACGCTGGTCTCGGCCGACGCGCTGCGCAAGCTCCTGCCCGCCGTGCTCGTGGCGCTGCTCATCTACACGCTGGCGCGCAAGGAGCTCGGGCGCGTGCACGCGCCCCTGATGGGTCTCGCCGGCGAGCGGCTCGTGGCCTGCGCGATCGCCGCGGTCATCGGTTTTTACGACGGCTTCTTCGGCCCGGGCACCGGCAGCTTCTTCATCTTCCTCTTCGTGCGCTTCCTGGGTTACGACTTTCTCAACGCCTCGGTCTCGGCCAAACTGCTCAACCTCTCGACCAATGCCTCCTCGCTCATCCTGTTCGCGAGCATGGGCCACGTCTGGTGGCATCTCACGCTGTGGCTGGCGGCGGCCAACGTGATCGGCAGCCTGCTGGGCGCGCGCCTGGCGCTCAGGCATGGCGCGGGGTTCGTGCGCATGCTCTTCATCATCGTGGTCGGCGCGTTGATCCTCAAGACCGGCTACGACGCCTTCCTGCGATAGCGCGCTACGGCGTGCCGGGCAACGGCACCTCGTCTGCGCGCCGGGGCGTTCCCATGGGCGCCGACGCCTGCCCCCGCGCCACAGCAGCGATGTCTTCCTCGCTCGGGTATTGACCCAGCAGCCAATAGTCAAACACGCGCCGCACGATGGGGCCGGCCGCCGCGGCGCCAAAGCCCGCGTTCTCGACGATCGCGGCCACCGCGATGCGCGGACTCTCCAGCGGCGCGAACGCCGCAAACAGCGAGTGGTCGCGCTGGTGCTCCTCCATCAGCCTGGCGTTGTATTTCACGTTCTGCCCCAGACTCACGGCCTGCGCGGTCCCGGTCTTGCCGGCCGACGTGTAGGGCGCGCCCGCGAACACGCGCTTGCCCGTGCCCGCCTCGTTCACGGCCGCGAGCGCATTGCGCACGATCGCCAGGTTCTTCTCCTTGAAGCCCAGCGTCACGCCCGCGGGCTCGGACACCAGCGAGACCTGCCCCGTCACCTGGTCCTTGACGGCACGCGCCACATGCGGGCGGTAGCGCGTTCCCCCGTTGGCCAGAATGCTCTCGGCCACCGCCAGCTGCAGCATGGTGAAGCTGTTGTAGCCCTGCCCGATGCCCAGCGACACCGTCTCGCCCGGATACCACTTCTTCATGTCGGCGCGCTTGTACGCGTGCTTCTTCCATTCGGTGCTGGGCAGCAGGCCGCGCACCTCGCCCCCGAGGTCGATGCCCGTGAGCTGGCCGAAACCCAGCGGCGCCATGAAGTCGTGGATGGCGTTCACGCCCATGTCCACCGCCAGCGAATAGAAGTAGGTGTTGCTCGAAAACTGAATGGCGCGCGTCATGTCCACGCCGCCCAGCCCTCCCTCGTGGCTGCGGAAGGTGTGCCCGCCAAAGGTGTAGAAGCCCGGATCGTTGATCACCAGTTTCGGATCGCGCTTGCCCAGTTGCAGCGCGCCCAGCGCCATGAAGGGCTTGTAGGTCGAGCCCGGCGGGTAGGTGCCGCGCAGCGCGCGGTTCAGGAGCGGCTTGTTGATCGATTCGTTCAGCGCCTGCCAGCTCTCCTGGTCGATGCCTTCGACGAACAGGTTGGGGTCGAACGTGGGCTTGGAGACCAGCGCCAGCACCTCGCCATTGCGCGGGTCGATCGCCACCAGCGCGCCGCGCCGCTCGCCATAGAGGTCTTCCACGAGCTTTTGCAGCCTGATGTCGAGTGAGAGGATCAGCGTGCTGCCCGGCGTCGCCGGGTGAGTTTCCAGGCGCCGCACCGCGTAGCCGCCGGCCGAGGTCTCCAGCAGTTCGAAACCGGTCTGCCCGTGCAGCTGCTCCTCGTAGCTCTGCTCGATGCCGAGCTTGCCGATGTAGTCGGTGCCGCGGTAGTTGGCCACGTCGTCGGAGTCCTCGATGCGCTCCTTCTCCTTCTGGTTGATGCGCCCGATGTAGCCGATGGCGTGGCTGCCCACCTCGCCCAGGGGATAGGAGCGGAACAGCCGCGCCTTCACCTCCACGCCCGGGAAGCGCCAGCGCTGCGCGGTGAAGCGCGCCACTTCCTCGTCGGTCAGGCGCGTGCGGATGGGCAGCGAATCGAAGCGCCGCGATTCGTCCGCCAGGCGCTTGAAGCGGCGCCGGTCGCGCGGCTGGATGTCCACGACCTTGGAGAGCGCGTTGATCGTCGCCTCCAGATCGAGCGTGCGCGAGGGCGTGATCTCCAGCGTGTAGGCCGAATAGTTGGTGGCCAGCACCACGCCATTGCGATCCAGGATCTGCCCGCGCATGGGCACGATGGGCACGACCGCCGTGCGGTTGCTCTCGGCCTGCTCGGCCAGGTCTTCGTAGCGCTGCACCTGCAGCACCGTGAGGCGCCAGACGATGAGCGCAAACGCCAGCAGCACCAGCGCCCCGACGGCCCAGATCCGCAGTCGAAAGCGCGCCGCGTCGCGCTCTGCGTTGCGCAGTTCGGTATTCACAGCGGCCGATTCTCGTCCTGGTCGGGCGGGCGGCGCTGCGGCGCGAGCAGTAGGCCGCTGGCCAGGGGCCAGATCAGTGTCTCCAGCAAGGGCGCCAACGCCGCCTCCCAGCCCGGCGCCACGCCCGAGCCGAGCAGGCGCAGCAACAGCTCCAGCAGGTGCGCGCCCGCGAAGAGCGGCAGCAGCTGCAGGGCCTGCCACAAGGGCCCGAACCAGAGCAGGCGCCGCTGCAGGGCCTGCACACCGAACACGAGCAGGCAGTACACCAGCGCGTGTTCGCCCAGCAAGGTGGAATGATCGACATCGATCGCCAGCCCCAGCACGAAGGCCGCTCCCATGCCGACGTAGCGCGGCTGATGCAGCCCCCAGAACGCGAGCAGCACCATCAGCCAGTCGGGCGTCCAGGTGATGCGCCCCAGCGGCAACAGATCGAGCGCCAGCGCCACGGCGATGCTCGCCACCATGAAGGGGCGGCTCACGGGCAGCAGCAGCTGCTGGGCCTTGGGCAGGATCATCGTCTTGCCCCCCGCTCGCGCGGCGCGGCCGGCTTGGCACCTGCCTTGGCGGCCGCCGCGGGCTGCGCCTGTGCCGGCGCATCGAGCTCCCCACGGCCCACGGGCTGCAGCACCATGACCTGCCGTGCCCCATCCATCTGCGCCAGCGGCGCGCAATAGATGCGGGCGAACGTGGAATCCGCGCGCCGCTCGATGTGCATCACGCGCGCCACCTGCAGGCCGGCCGGGTAGACGCCATCGACACCGCTCGTGGTCAGCAGGTCGCCCTCCTGCACGTCGGCGTTGCCCGGCATGAAGCGCAGTTCCATGCCACCGTCGTGACTCGCCAGCGGATCGCCGTAGGCAATGCTGCGCGCGCCGGTGCGGGCATTGAGCACGGGAATGGCTTGGTCGCGGTCGATGAGCAGCGTCACTTCGCTGAGCGCGGCGAATACCCGCGTCACCTGGCCCAGCACGCCGCGAGCGTCCACCACCGGCGAGCCGGGCTGAACGCCGGCCAGCTGCCCCTTGTCGATCGTGACCTTGCGCGAATACGGATCGGCCGTGTCGTACAGCACCTCGGCGGCGATGGAGGGCGTATCGATGCGCTGCCTCAGGGCCAGCAGTTCGCGCAGCTGCGCGTTCTCATGTTGCAGCAGCTCGGTCGCACCCGCGCGCACCGCCATCTGCGCCATTTGCCGGCGTGTCTCCTGCAGCGTCTCACTTGCCTCGTCAAGCGACTGGAAATACCCTGCGCCCCGACCCGCGAACTCCACCGGCTGCAGCATCAGCCATTGCAGCGGATAGAGCACCACGGCCACCACCTGGCGCACCGGCTCCGTCACGTGGAAGCGCGCGTCCGCCACCATGAAAAACAGCGCCATGGCGCTGTACAGGACGACGCGAGACAGGGCGGAAGGCCCCTGCCTGAAGGAGGGTACCTTGCGCTCCAGGGTGCCCAGAGGCATGCGCGTCGCCCGGGGTCAATCGCTGGTGAAGATGCTGCCCTGGCGATCAAGCCTATCGAGCGCAATGCCGCAGCCGCGCACCACGCAGGTCAGCGGCTCCTCGGCCACGAGCACCGGCAGGCCGGTTTCCTCGGCCAGCAGGCGATCGAGATCGCGCAGCAGCGCGCCGCCGCCGGTGAGCATCATGCCGCGCTCGGCGATGTCGGCGCCGAGTTCTGGCGGCGTCTGCTCCAGCGCATTTTTCACCGCCGAGACGATCTGGTTGAGCGGCTCGGTCAGCGCCTCGAGCACTTCGTTGGAAGAAATCGTGAAGCTGCGCGGCACGCCTTCGGAGAGGTTGCGCCCGCGCACCTCCATCTCACGCACCTCGGAGCCCGGAAACGCGCTGCCGATCTGCTTCTTGATGCTCTCGGCCGTCGGCTCGCCGATCAGCATGCCGTAATTGCGTCGGATGTAGTTGACGATGGACTCATCGAAGTTGTCACCGCCCACGCGCACGCTCCCCTTGTAGACCATGCCGCCGAGCGAGATCACGCCCACTTCAGTGGTGCCACCGCCAATGTCCACCACCATCGAACCCTCAGGCTCCGAGACCGGCAGCCCTGCGCCTATGCCCGCGGCCATGGGCTCCTCGATCAGGAAGACCTCGCGGGCGCCCGCGGCCTCGGCCGCGTCCTTGATGGCGCGCCGCTCCACCTGCGTGGAGCCACAAGGCACGCAGATGATGATGCGCGGGCTGGGCGTGAAGACGCTGCGCGGGTGCACCATGCGGATGAACTGCTTGATCATCTGCTCGGTGATCACGAAGTCGGCAATCACGCCGTCCTTCATCGGGCGGATGGCTTCGATGTTGCCCGGCACCTTGCCGAGCATGGCCTTGGCTTCCTTGCCCACGGCCTGAATCACCTTCTTGCCGTGCGGGCCGCCCTCGTGACGGATCGCGACGACCGAGGGCTCGTCGAGCACGAGGCCCTTGTCGCGGGCGAAGATCAGGGTGTTGGCCGTACCCAGGTCGATGGCCAGATCGGTGGAAAAATACCGACGAAATGCTCCGAACATGCACTAATCCTTCTCGGCACGGCATGCGCGTCGGCCTGCCATCGCCGCAAACTGCAGGGGTGTGGGGGTGGTTTTTCGCTCAATGACCAGCGCGATGCGGGGTATTGCGGCAAAGCTCGGATAATACTGCATCCCTGTGAATAACTTTGGGCCGTTCGCAGCCGTTTGCAGTGTTTTGCAAGCCGTTACGACGCCGTTTCCCACCATGGCACTGACTCCCGAAGACATCACGCGCATCGCGCGCCTGGCGCGGCTCGAACTGAGCGGCGACGAAGCCGAGCGCATGCGCGCCACGATCAATGATTTCTTCACCGTCGTCGAGCAGATGCAGGCGGTGGACACGAGCGGCATCAAGCCGCTGGCGCACCCGCTGTCGGCCGTCGAGCCCGTGGCGCTGCGCCTGATGGACGACACGGTGAGCGAGCCCAACGAGCGCGAGGCCTATCTGGCCAACGCCCCGGCGGCCGAACGCGGCCTGTTCCTCGTGCCGCGCGTGATCGAGTAAACCCATGAGCACCGAACTGCATCAACTGGGCGTGGCCGAGCTGGCCGCGCAACTGCAAGGCAGGAAAATCAGCAGCGTGGAAGCGGCGCGGCACTTTCTGGCCCGCGCCCGAGCGCATCAGCACCTGGGCGCCTTTCTCGCGATCGACGAAGAGGCGACGCTCGCCCAGGCGTGCGCGCAGGACGCGCTGATCGCGCAGGGCAAGGGCGGGCGGCTCGCGGGCGTGCCCATCGCGCACAAGGACGTCTTCGTCACGCGCGACTTCACCACCACGGCCGCGAGCAGGATGCTCGCGGGCTACCGCTCGCCGTTCGATGCGACCATCGTGCGCCAGCTCGCCGCCGCGGGCTGCGTGACACTGGGCAAGCTCAACTGCGACGAATTCGCCATGGGCGGCGCGAGCGAAAGCTCGGGCGTGGCGCCCGTGGGGTTCGATGCCCCGCAGCCCGTGCGCAACCCCTGG
>JAIOIA010000058.1:0-14368 GCA_019912745.1 Comamonas sp.
ACCACCATCCCGGCAGCCCCGCTGGGGATACAGACACTGATGGCCGGCGGCATCGATGTGTCGCTGCCGCCCCCGGAAGTGGCGATCCAGTCTGTCATCAAGGGGGCCGATCTGAAAATCGTCAGTACCTCTTTCGCCGACAACCCCTTCATGCTGATCCTGGGCAAGGACCTGATGGCCAGCGCCGACAAGGGCTACCCGGCGGTCATGCACGACCTCAAGGGCAAGAAGATCGGCGTGACCGCGCGCGGCGCAGGGCCTGAGTTTCAGGTCAAGACCATGCTGAAGGACGCCGGCATGAAGGACGACGACGTGACCTTCGTCGCCGTCGGTTCCCCCAACACCGGTTACCCGGCTCTCTTGAACAAGCAGGTCGATGCGGTGATGAGCTTCGTGCCCTTCGACGGCTTTTGCGATGTACTCAAGACCTGCCGGATCGCCGTCATGCCAGCCAAAGGCGAAGGGCCCAAGACGTTGGTTGCCCTCAACGGCGGCGGTGGCCTGTATGTCATGCGCAAGGAATTCTTGACCAAGAATCCGAACGCCGGTGAGTCCTACCTCAAAGCCATGCGTGACGCACAGAAATTCGCCACCAATCCGGCGAACCTCGATGAACTGATGCAGATTACGCTGAAGTACTACCGCCTGGACATGCCCAAGGGGGACGAAATCCTGCGCAACTCGCTTCAGCGCTTTCAATCGGCCTTTACCGCCGACGTGAAGAAAAGCGCCATCCAGGCCGCGGCGGATTATCTTTTCGCGACCGGCCAGATACCCAGCGCATACGACGTCAGTCCCATGTTCTGACCCGTGCCCGGACATTGCCATGGCTGCCATCCACACCTTCGCCCGCGAGTCCGTACAGACCCCTGAAAGACCGGGCACTACCCCCAAACTCATGTCCGTACCCATGACTGCCAAAACCGCCATCGAGGTCAAGGATCTGGAGCTGGCTTTCGGCGGCCGCACGGTAATCGACGGGGTTTCCCTGTCCATTCCCGAAGGGCAGTTCGTCTCCATCGTCGGCCCCAGCGGCTGTGGCAAGACCACGATGCTGAACTTGCTGGCGGGTTTGGTGGATGCCCCCCACCGCGGCACCTTGCAACTCGGCGGCAGCGCGCCGCGCCTGGGCGACGATCGTATCGCCTACATGCTGGCGCGCGATTCCCTGCTGCCGTGGCGCACGACATTGCAAAACGCCTGCTACGGCATGCAGGTGCGCGGCGTGCCGTTAAAGGCGCGTGAATCACGCGCGCGCATGCTGCTGCAGCGCGTGGGCCTGGCGGGCTTCGAGGACACATACCCGAAGCACCTCTCGCATGGCATGCGCCAGCGCTGCGCGCTGGCACGCACGTTTGCGCTGGAATCACCCTTCCTGTTGATGGACGAGCCCTTTGGCGCGCTCGATGCCCAGACCAAGCTGCAGCTGCAGGAACTGGTGGCCGAGTTGTGGCAGCAGGAGCGGCGCACCGTGGTGTTCATCACCCACGATCTGGGCGAGGCGATTTCCATCTCGGACCGGGTGATCGTGATGAGCGCACGCCCCGGGCGCATCGTCGCCGACATCCCCATCGACCTGCCGCGTCCGCGCAACGTGCGCGATCTGCAGGGAGAACCTCAATTCCACAAGCTGTATGCCCACATTTGGGAAACCCTGGAGCATGGATGGAGGCATGACGATGCGCACTGAAAAGAGGGCTTGCAGCGGCGTTCGCCGCGAATTCCTGTTTCGCACGCTGCCGCAGCACGCCTGCCTGCTGGCCGGGGTGCTGGGCTTGTGGGAATGGGCTGCGCGAGCCGGGTGGATCGACGTGACCTTCACAGGCCAGCCCACGGGCATCGGACAGTTTCTCTGGAGCAACCTGATCCAGTCTCCCAACCTGTGGATCGAGCTGGGTTGGACGCTGCTGGGCACTTTCGCATCGTTCCTGATGGGGAGCGTGGCCGCACTGCTCGTGGGCTTGCTGTTCGTTTCCATGCCGCGGCTGGAGCGTTTCAGTGATCCCTACCTGTCGGCATTCAATGCCATGCCGCGCATCGCGCTGATGCCGCTGTTCATTCTGTGGTTCGGCCTGGGCGTCGCCTCGAAAATCGCCATCGGATTTTCGCTGACGTTCTTCATCGTGCTCTCCAGCACGGTGGCGGGCATGCGCGGCGTGAGCCAGGACCATCTCACGCTCACCCGCACCCTCGGTGCCAAACCCTTGCAGATGTTCACCCTGGTGACCCTGCCGGGCGCCGTGCCGGTCATCTTCGCGGGCCTGCGCCTGGGCCTGGTCTACGCGATGCTGGGTGTGGTCGGGGGCGAAATCATCGCCGCGGAACACGGCCTGGGTCAGACCCTGGCCTACCTCGGCTCCACCTTCAACATGAACGGCGTCATGGCGGTTCTGGTGGTGCTGTCCCTGCTGGGCATGGCCATCATCTGGATGATGACGGCGTTCGAGCGCAAGCTGCTGCACTGGCAATGACAAGCATCGCGCCATCGGCCCGTCGTGTGAAGGTGGCGATCCTGGCGCCGGAGCATGCGCTGGGCTGGACCATCATGGGCCCGGCGGACATGCTCAACAGCGCGGGCGGTCTATGGTCTTCCCTGCAGGGCGGCACGGGAGAGGCCAGCCGATTCAACGTACGCATCGTCGGACGCACGCAGCAACCCGTGAGCTGCTACCACGGCACGCGACTGATACCCGAGATCTCTCTGGACGACACCCACTATGTGCCCGACGTCGTTCTGGTTCCTGGATTGTTCGAGGAATCGGTGCGCTTCGGCCGCTCCGGCTGGTCCACCCCATGGCGCCCGTTTGTCCAGTGGATACGGGAGCGACATGACCGGGGCGCGCTGGTGGGCGCAATTTCGACGGGCGTGGCGTTGCTGGCGGAAACCGGACTGCTCGACCGCCATCAGGCGACGACCCACTGGGCACTGATGCCGGCCATGGCCGCGCACTACTCCAGGGTGCAGTTCGTTTCCGGACAGGCCCTTGTGGCTGCTGCTGCGGGAAGCCGGTTGATCACCACGGCAGCCGGCACCGCCTGGCAGGCACTGGTGCTGCTGCTGATCGCCCGTTTTGTGGGTTCGGAGCAGGCGGTGGAACTGGCACGGCTGTTTTCCTCGGAACCCACAACGGAGACGGCGACCGTCCGCCAGCGCGGCTTCATACCACCGCGAGATCATGGCGATGCTTCGATGCTGCGCGCTCAGCGCGCCCTGTCGGCCTCGCTGGGTCAGCCCGACGCGTTGGGCAGGGCAATGGACGAGGTGCAACTCAGTCGCCGCACCTTCGAGCGACGTTTCCGTGCCGCCACGGGCTATTCCCCCTTGGCCTACCTGCAAGAATTGCGCATGCAGCGCGCACGGCACCTCCTGGGCGCCACCACGTGCGGCATCGACGAAATCGCCATCATGGTGGGGTACAACGATGTTCCGTTTTTCAGGAACCTGTTCACCAGAATGTCGGGAATCACGCCCAGCCGATACCGCGGCAGCTTCGGCATGGGGGAATTGCTGGAAAAGGCGAAAACCATTCTGTAGATTCTGGCTCCGCGCGCCCAACCTCCGTCGAGCGCCGCCCTGCAGGATCAATCAACGCATCGAGGTATGGTGATGGAAGAATATGATTTGCTGCTGCTGCAACGGGGCCGACGCACGACGGGCGAAGAAATATCCGCCGTCGACGCTTTCATCAACTCCGTCGACAGCCACGTGGACGCGGAATCAGAATTTCTGCATGAATATTCCGATGCGATCCGCGCCCACAATTCCCCGCTGGTGCGTTTCGTGCTGGAACTGATCCTTCAGGACGAAGAGAAACACCACCAGCTTCTGGAACAGGTCACCCGCAGATTGAAAGCAGACCTGAGCTTCCGGTCCACCCAACCGAATTCCGAGCCGATGGAAACCATCGGAAACATCGACATTCCCCAGATGATTCGCTTGACCGAGAAGTTTCTCAGAGAAGAACGCGACGGCATCAAAAAAATGCAGGGGATCCTGAGCCAAGCCGAGCCGTTTTACGACGGCTTGCTGGTCATGATCTTGAAAATGTTGGTCAAGGACTCCGAAAAGCATATCTTGATGCTGGAATTCCTGCGTACAAAGCTCCAGAAACAGTGAAGGCCACGCCCCTGCGCGAGGGCTGGGAGGCTTGCCTCTCGGCCACCAACCCCGGGGGAAATACCCATCAGAGGAGGGCCGGAACCAGCTCCACCCGCAGGCCCTCGGGCGTGACGGTGATCGCGCCCGGCTGCAGGCCCAGGTTCTCGGCCAGCATCAGATCCTCTTCGCGCAGGCGATGGACCACCACCTCATGCAGCGACTCGCGCACCCACTGCGCGAGCCACTGGCGCAGCGCCTGGGCGGTGGCGGGCGGCACATCGGGCAGGCTCAGGCCGCGCAGGCGCAGGTCGGTCGCGCGCAGCGTGTGGTCGCTTTTTTCATAGCGCAGGCCGAAGTCCACGTCGGCCTGCCCGGTGACGGGGCGCGCAAGCAGCGGCCCCCGGGCGTCGAGCACGAGCTGCGCGGCCAGCCGATTCTCCTCGGGCCGCAGGCCAAGCCGCGGTGCCTGCAGGGTCAGATCGAGCAGGCCAGGCGCGCCGAAGCGCTGCGGAAAGCGTTCGGCCACCGTGGCCTGCAGGCGTTCGAGCGACAGCGTCACGCTCCTCGCGCTGGTGCGCCCCGTGGAGCAGGCGCCCGCGCCCAGCAGTAACGCGAGCGCCGCCACGCATCCTGCGCGCCTGCGCATGGCGTTCAGCCGCGCGTCGGAATCGCCACGCCGCGTTGCACCGCGGGCCGCGCGACGAACACGTCGAGCACGCGCTGCACCTGCGGGTAGCCGCCCCAGCCCACGAGGTCGGCCGCCTCGTAGAAGCCGATCAGGTTGCGTACCCACGGAAAGACGGCGATGTCGGCGATGGTGTAGTCGCTGCCCATGATCCAGTCGCGGCCCATGAGGCGTTGCTCCAGCACCCGCAGCAGGCGCCGGGACTCGGCAACGTAGCGATCGCGCGGGCGCTTGTCCTCGAAGTCCTTGCCGGCGAACTTGTGGAAGAACCCGAGCTGGCCAAACATGGGCCCGAGCCCGCCCATCTGCCACATCAGCCACTGCAGCGTCTCGTAGCGCGCCGCGGGCTCGGGCGGCAACAACCTGCCCGTCTTCTCGGCCAGGTAAATCAGGATCGCGCCCGATTCCCACAGCGCCAGCGGCTTGCCGCCCGGGCCGTCGGGGTCGAGGATGGCCGGGATCTTGTTGTTCGGGTTGAGCGAGAGGAACTCGGGCGTGAGCTGGTCGTTGGTCTCGAAGCTCACGAGGTGCGGCTCGTAGGGCAGGCCGAGTTCCTCCAGCGCGATCGAGACCTTCACGCCATTGGGCGTGGGCAGCGAATACAGCTGCAGCCGATCGGGGTGCGCGGCCGGCCATTTGGCCGTGATGGGATGGGTCCAGGTCATGAGCAACTCCTTTTCAATCCTTGACCAGGCCGCCATCGACGACCAGGTTTTGCCCCGTGATGGCGCGGGCCCAGGGCGAGAGGAAGAACAGCACCGCGTCGGCGAACTCGGCCGGCGTGGTCACCCGGCGCAGCGGCGTGAGACCGGCGATCAGGTCGAACACCGCCTCGGGCGTGGCGCTGCTGGCGTCGGTGGAGCGCAGCAGCCCGCCCGAGACCATGTTCACCGTGATGCCTTCGGGCCCCAGGTCACCCGCGGCCGTGCGCGTGAGCGACAGCAGCGCCGCCTTGGCCGCCGTGTAGTCATGGTAAGGCACGACGGGGTTCTGGAACAGGTTGGTGCCCACGTTGACGATGCGCCCGAAGCCCTGCGCGCGCATGTCCGGCAGCAGCGCCTGCATGGTGTTGAGCGCCCCCTTGACCGCGCCCTCGATCTGCTGGGCAAAGCGCTCCCAGGCAATCTCGCCCAGCCTGGGGCGCGCGTCGCCGTCGAACTTGAACTGCGCCAGCGCGTTGTTCACCACCGCGCTGACGGGCTCGCCGGTGGCCTGGCGCGCCTGACGCACCAGCTCGCGCACGGCGGCGGCATCGGTCACGTCGGCCTGCAGCGCGATAGCGCGCGGCCCCAGCTCGCGCGCCAGGTCTTGCGCTGCCGCCCTGCTCTGGTGGTAGTTGATGATGACGCCCGCGCCTTCGCGCGCCAGCGCGCGCGTGATGGCCGCACCCAGGCCCCGGGCTCCGCCCGTGACCAGCACCCATTGTTTGGACAAAAGCATGTGCAATGGCTCCCGCGCTCAAGCCGCCTTGGGCGGACGATGCAGCGCGCAGATCTTGTTGCCGGCCGGGTCGCGCAGATAGGCCAGGTACAGCCGGCCCGCACCCTCGCCACGCCAGCCCGGCGGGTCTTCGCAGCTCACGCCGCCCGCCGCCACGCCAGCGGCGTGGGCGGCATCGGCCTGCTCGGGCGACGCGGCGGCAAAGCCGGTGGTGCTGCCGTTGCCATGCGTGGCCGGCTCGCCGTTGATGGGCGCGGTGATGCCGAAGGTGCCGCCCGCCTGGCGCCAGAAGGTGCGGTTCCTCGGGTCCGTGAAGCCCGGCTTGCAGCCCAGGGCGCCGAGGAAGGCGTCGTAGAACCGCCTGGATCGGTCGAGGTCGTTGGCTCCCAGCATGACGTGGCTGAACATGGGGGTGGGTCTCCTTGATGAAGCGTGTCGGTTGCTGCCCCGAAAGGCAAATGTGTTGCGGCGTGGCGCCGCCAGGGATGATGGTAGCGGGCAAACCGGCAGCGGGTGCGGGCGCCATCAAGCGGCCAATGACCGATGCCCCTTGTCGGCCATGAGCTGCCGGTCCCGGTCGCAACGGAAACCGATCGCATCGACAACTCGATTGCCCTCAGATCGCGTTCAGGAATTCCTGAAGCGCGGCCGAAGGCACCCCGTTCCATATCAAGTGCGTGCGGTTGTCGCGTAGCTTGGCAGGCAGGGGATGCTGCTTGATGTCCCTTGATGCGGGCAAGGCAGTCAGCAACGACGCCGGGACGATGCCGCACCCGACGCCCGCCGACGCGCAGGCGATGATCGCCTGATAGCTGGCCAGTTCCATCACCCGCTCGGGCCGGGTGTGGTCCAGCGCGAACCACTCTTCCAGGCGCTTGCGGTAGGAGCAGCCCTGCGCAAAGGCGAGGATCGTCGCGCACTCGAGATCGGAGGCGCGCCTCACTGGCGGGTGAACCTTCGACGTGACAAGGACCAGTTCTTCCTCGAAGACGGGTCGCGATTGCAGGCCGTCGTCGTCGAACGGCTCTCCCACGAACGCGGCGTCAAGCTCGTAATCCGATACCTTGCGGGTCAACGCGGCAGTCGTTCCCGTCTGCAGTTCGATGTCGATTTCGGGAAGACGACGATGAAATCGCGCGAGAAGCCTGGGCAACCGGCTGCCGGCGGTGCTCTCCATCGATCCGAGGCGAAGGGAACCACTGGTTGGACCCGTGCGGATTTCCGCCTCCGCCTCCTCCGCCAAGCGCAGCAACCGCTCCGAATGAACGAGCAGGGCTTGCCCGGATGGCGTCAGGACCAGCGATCTTCCTTGCCGCCTGAAGAGGGCGACCCCCAGCCGCTGCTCCAGCTGCTTGATACGCGTGGTGACGTTGCTCTGCACGCGGTTAAGCCGGGCAGCGGCGCGGACGATGCCGCCTTCACGCACGACGGCACGAAAAATCTCCAAGGAATCCAGATCCAGGGTTCTCATGGAGAGAAGAGTAGTTCACAAGAATTCATTTGAAAAGAACCGTCTCTTCCGGTTCAATGCATCGCACATCAGAGGAACGACCATGACCATGCTCTCGACAAGACTGACCCGGGCGCTCGACCTGCGGCACCCGGTGGTGTCGGCGCCGATGGCCTTCGCCGGCGGCGGTGCGCTCGCGGCGGCCGTCAGCCGCGCGGGGGGTCTGGGATTGATCGGCGGCGGCTATGGCGACCCGTCCTGGCTCGAAGAACAAATCGCGGCCGCCGCGGGTGCGCGGGTGGGTGTTGGTTTCATCACTTGGTCGCTGCGCAAGTCGCCCTCGCTGCTGACCGACGTGCTCAGGCACCGCCCGGCGGCGATCATGCTGTCCTTTGGAGATCCGCGACCCTTTGTCGACGAGATCCGCGCAGCGGGCGCCCGGGTCATCTGTCAGTGCCAAGATATGGGGCACGTGATGGACGCGGTGGACGTGCGCGCCGACCTGGTCGTCGCGCAGGGCGCCGAGGCAGGTGGGCACGGGGCGCTGCGCGGCACGCTGACCTTCGTGCCGGAGGCGGCGGATTACCTTCGCCAGCACGCGCCGGACACGCTGCTGCTGGCTGCGGGCGGCATCGGGGATGGCCGCACCTTGGCTGCGTCACTCGTTCTCGGCGCCGATGGTGTGCTGGTCGGAACGCGGCTCTGGGCGTCGAAGGAAGCGCTGGTGCACGAAGGCCATCATCACGCCATCCTTGACACCGATGGAGACGGCACGTTGCGAACGACGATTGCCGACATCACACGTCAGATTCCCTGGCCGCGCGGCTTCACGGCGCGAATTCGCCGCAATGCGTTCACCGACCGCTGGCACGGGCGTGAAGAGGACCTCGAGCGAAGCGTGGCCGTCGAGGGACCGCGCTATCGTCAGGCCTTCGCCGCCGGCGACCCGGAGAACACGGGCGTCTGGTTCGGGGAGGCGGCGGGGCTGATCGATTCCATCGACCCTGCTGCGGAGATCGTCGAGCGGATGGTGAACGAGGCTGCGGTTCGGCTCACGCAAAACGGCGGCGCCCAGATCGCGCAGAGTTGACCGGGCACGCTTCGCTTGCATGTCCGCTCTCTTGGGTCGGAATGTCCGAAACAGGGGGCGGATTCAACCGGTCGATGCAACACACCGACCTCCGCGTAAGCGGCCGGAGTGTTGCAAATGAAGCGACGGCATGGAGCCCCGCGAACCGCGAGGGGGGGCGAAGGCGCGGGGAAGGGCAGGCAGTTTGATAGTCAAATCAGCCTCCATCGCTTACCCTGCAAGCGTCAACAGCTATCAAACAACGTAGTCGACCTTGCCGGCCCCGCTGCACCCATTCAGTGGGCCGGCAAGGAGGTCAGCGCCCCATCCACCGCCATCTCGCGGCTGCCGGGCGAGCAGGGCTGGTCGGTGTAGGTCACCTGGCCGTTCTGCACGCATTTGCGCGGCGGTGGGGGCGGCGGCGCGGCATCGCCCTTTGCGGCATTTCCTGACTGCGCGGGCCGTTTGTCCGGCGGCAGAGTCTCGGGGCCGGGGCGGGTGCTCTTGCGCCAGAGCTGCTGCAGCCATGGTCCGGCCTCGGGCAACCAGGCCTCGCGCGTGAACCAGGCGGCGGCGGTGCCCGCCAGGATCGCCGCGGCGACTACGGCCCAGGCGATGCGCTCGCCGCGGCTCAGCACGGCCACTCCGAACCGGTCTGCGGGCCGAAGCCCGAGGGCTGGGCACGGCGCACCCACAGGGCATGCGGCTGGCGCAGCAGGCAAGAGACGAAGAAAGTAGGCATGATCCGGCCCAGTATCCCGCATCGCGCCGACATCGATAATCGTCCGACCCGTTCATCCAACCAAGCGATTCCTCCACCATGAGCACCCTGATTCTTGGGTTGTTGCTGTTTCTCGGCATGCATTCGGTGCGCATCGTGGCCGAAGACTGGCGCACGCGCACCGTGGCGCGGCTCGGCCCCATGGCCTGGAAGGGCCTGTACTCCCTCGTCTCGCTGGCGGGCCTGGCGCTGATCGTCTGGGGCTACACGCAGGCGCGCCAGCAGCCGGTGCTGCTCTGGAGCCCGCCGGTGGTGCTCAAGCACCTGAACTCGCTGTTCACGCTGCTGGCCTTCATCCTGGTGGCGGCGGCCTACGTGCCGCGCAATGCCATCCGGTCCCGGCTGCACCATCCGATGATCCTGGGCGTCAAGCTCTGGGCCTTCGGCCATCTGCTGGCCACCGGCAAGCTCGCCGACCTGCTGCTGTTTGGCGCCGTGCTGCTCTGGGCGGTGCTGGATTTCCGCGCCGCACGCCAGCGCGACCGGGCGCAAGGCACGGTGGTTGCGCCGGGCCAGGCGGTGCCCACGCTGCTTGTGGTCGTGGTGGGTGCGGCCGCCTGGGCCGCATTTGCGTTCTGGCTGCATGCAGCCTGGATCGGCGTGGCGCCGATGGCGCGCGGCGTCTGAGCGCCCCGCGCCTTGCGCCTGCGGGCAGGGCGCCATGACGGTGCGCCCCCGCCATGCGCCCCACGCACTCATTCACATTCACGCAAGGTGCTGCCCCAGAATGCCCGCGAGTTCGAACATGCCCGCGCGCTCCTTGCCGAAGACGGCGCGCAGCTTGTCGTCGGCGACGATCTGGCGCTTGTCCTGCGGATCCTGCAGCGCGTGCGCCTTGATGTAGGCCCAGAGCTTCTTGACCGCCTCGGGGCGGCTCACCGGCTCGGCGCCGATCACGGCCGCGAGCTGCGCGCTCGGCGCCTTGCCGCTGGCGGCGGTGGTTTTGCGCGGTGCCTTTTTGGCGGCAGTTTTCGCAGCGGGTTTTGAGGTTTTTTTGGCTGTAGCGCTTGCTGCACCTGCGCGAACAGCTCCTGTTTTTGCTGCCACTGTCTTGCGTGGCGGGTATTTGCTGTCGCGTGGCTCGAACTCGAAGTTCACCTTGCCCGCGCCCGCGTCCCACGCCAGGCGCGCCTTGAAGGGGCGGCGCGTGCGGTTGGAGATGAATTTGTCGAGCACGTCGGTCTTGCCGGTGGCCAGCAGCTTGTGCATTTGCGCGCGCTCGATGGGCTGCTGCAGGATGATCTTGCCGCTCTTGAACGTGCAGCTGGGCACCGGCTGCGCGGCCGTGGGCACGGCGCGCGCGCAGACATAGTTGCTGCCGTGCTCGTGCACCTCGCCGCCGCAGGCCGGGCAGGCGCCGAGGGCTTCGTCGGTGAATGTCACCAGCTCACCGGTTTCCTCGTCTTTGCCGTCGTCGCCGAAGTCGAATTCGAGCTTGAAGTTGCCCGCCTCCTCATCACGCACGATGGCGATCTCGGCGGTGAACGGCCAGCCGGCCTTGGAGCGAAAGCCCGAGAGCGGCCCGATGCGCCGCGTGCGCAGGAGTTCGTCGGCCTCGGCCACCTCGAAGGTGCGCCCGGCGGGCGATTTGCCGAACGAAAAGCCGCAGCCTTCGCCACCGTCCTTGCCCGTGCACGCGTAGCGGCGGTAGTTTTCCTTGACCACGCCGCCGCAGTTGGGACAGGGCGCCGAGAGCGTGGCATAGTCGCCGGGGATGGTGTCGCGGTCGTATTCCTTGGCCTTCTTCACCATGCGCTCGGTCATGTCGGCGATCTGCCGCATGAAGGCGGCGCGCGACAGTTGCCCCTTTTCCATCTGCGCGAGCTTGTACTCCCACTCGCCGGTGAGGTCGGCGCGGCACAGCTCCTCGACCTCCAGCCCGCGCAAGAGCGTCATGAGCTGAAAGGCCTTGGCCGTGGGGATGAGCTCGCGGCCCTCACGCAGCATGTATTTCTCGGTGAGCAGCCCTTCGATGATGGCCGCGCGCGTGGCGGGCGTGCCCAGGCCCTTTTCCTGCATCGCCTCGCGCAGCTCGTCGTCGTCGATCTGCTTGCCCGCGCTCTCCATCGCGCCCAGCAGCGTGGCTTCGGAGTAGCGCGCGGGCGGCTTGGTCTTCAGGCCCCGGGCCTCGGCGTGCTCGACCAGCGGGCGCTCGCCGGGCTGCACCGCCACCAGCGGCTGGCCCTTGTCGCCCTCCCTGCCGCCTTCCACTTCATTGGCGGCCTCCTTGCCGTAGATCGCGAGCCACCCGGGCTTGACCAGCACCTTGCCTTCGGTCTTGAACTGGTGCTGCTCAACCGTCGAGATGCGCGTGGTGATCTGGTATTCGGCGCTCGGAAAGAACACCGCCATGAAGCGGCGCGCCACCAGGTCGTAGAGCTTTTGCTCGGCGTCCGAGAGGCCGTGCGGCGCCTGCGTGGTCGGAATGATGGCGAAGTGATCGCTGATCTTGCTGTTGTCAAAGATGCGCCTGATCGGGCGCACGTAGTCGCCGTCGAGTGCCTGCTGCGCGAACGGCGCCAGGTGCGCCAGGCCCGAGCCCGCCAGCATGCCCAGTGTCTGGCGCGTGGTGGGCAGGTAGTCCTCGGGCAGCGCACGCGCGTCGGTCCGCGGGTAGGTCAGCGCCTTGTGCTTTTCATACAGCGCCTGCGCCAGCGCCAGCGTGGTCTTGGCGGAGAAGCCGAACCGGCCATTGGCCTCGCGCTGCAGGCTGGTGAGGTCGAACAGCAGCGGGCTCGCCTGCGTGCTGGGCTTGGCTTCCTCGGTGACGACGGCGCTCTTGCCACGCACCGCGTCGGCGATCTGCTGCGCCGCCTGCGCGCTCCAGAGCCGGTCGGCGCGGGCCTCGGGGTCGTCGCCCTTCCTGAAGTGCGGATCGAACCACTTGCCCAGGTACTCGCCCGCCTGCGCGACGAACGTGCCGTGGATTTCCCAGTAATCGCGGCTCACGAAGGCGCGGATCTTTTCCTCGCGCTCGACCACGAGCGAGAGCGTGGGCGTCTGCACCCGGCCAACGGTGGTCAGAAAGAAGCCGCCGCCCTGCGAGTTGAATGCGGTCATCGCGCGCGTGCCGTTGATGCCCACGAGCCAGTCGGCTTCGCTGCGGCTCCTGGCGGCGTCCGCCAGGCCCTGCATCTGCTGCTCGCTGCGCAGCTTCTCGAAACCGTCGCGGATCGCCTGCGGCGTCATGCTCTGCAGCCACAGGCGCCGCATGGGCTTGCCCAGCGTGCCCTTGCTGCCCCCCGCGTACTGCTCGATCAGGCGGAAGATCAGCTCGCCCTCGCGCCCCGCGTCGCAGGCGTTGATGAGTTCGGTGACGTCCTTGCGCTTGGCCAGGCGCACCACGGCGGCCAAGCGGCTCTTGGTCTTGTCCACGGGCTTCAGGTCGAAGCGCGGCGGGATCACCGGCAGGTGCGCGAAGCTCCACTTGCCGCGCTTGACGTCGAACTCCTCGGGCGCCTGGATTTCGACGAGGTGGCCGACGGCGCTGGTGATCACATAGCGCTCGTTCTCGAAATGGTCGTCGTGTTTGTCGAATTTGCCCGTGGTGGGGGTGAGGGCGCGCACGATGTCCTGCGCGACCGAGGGTTTTTCCGCGATGACGAGAGTTTTGCTCATGACTGTGGGTGAAGCACTTCTACAATGGGCGACCCCACGCGCACGCGCGCGCAGGTGTGTATGCATACAAGGTAGCAGAGATTTTCAGCATGGCCTCTTCCGGCACTCGTCAAGCCCCGCGCGGCAGGCGCATCCAGGTGCGCCGCTCGGGCGTGCACGGCAAGGGGGTGTTTGCACTGCGGCCCATCGCCGAGGGCGAAGCCGTCATCGAATACGTGGGCGAAGTGATTTCCTGGGACGAGGCGCAGCGGCGCCACCCGCACGACCCGAGCGACCCCAACCACACCTTCTACTTTCACGTCGATGAAAACCACGTGATCGACGCCAACGTCGGCGGCAATGCCGCGCGCTGGATCAACCATTCCTGCGAGCCCAACTGCTGGGCCGACGAAGTGGATGGGCGCATCTTCATCACCGCGCTGCGCGACATCGCCGCAGGCGAGGAACTCAACTACGACTACGGCCTGATCATCGAAGAGCGCTACACCCCCAAGCTCAAGGCCGAGTACGCCTGCCGCTGCGGGAGCCCGCACTGCCGCGGCACCCTGCTCGCGCCCAAGCGCGGCTGGCGGCCCTTCGTGCCCGGGCGCAAGGGCAAAGTCAAAGGCAAGGGCGCATGAGCCGCACCGACTGGCCGCTCGATACCCTGCGCGAGCAGCTCGCGCCGCTGCTGCCCGGCCTGGTGATCGAGGTGCTGGCCAGCGTCGATTCGAGCAACACCGAGCTGCTGCGCCGCGCGCGCCGCGGATCGCTCGTGCCGACGCTGCTCATCGCCGAGGAGCAGACCGCCGGTCGCGGGCGCCAGGGCCGTGCCTGGTACAGCGGCGCGGGCGATGTGCTCGCCGTCTCTCTCGGCCTGCCCTACGCGCCGCGCGACTGGTCGGGTCTGTCGCTGGCGGTGGGCGTGGCGCTGGCCGAGAGCCTGCAGCCGCAGCTGCCCGCGCGCGCCGGTGCCACGCCGCGCCTGCAGCTCAAGTGGCCCAACGATCTGTGGCTCGACGACGGGCGCAAGCTCGCGGGCATCCTGATCGAAACCACCGAGATCGCCGACGGCAGCGGCAGGCGCTGCGTCATCGTCGGCGTTGGCCTGAACCTGCGGCCCCCGCCGGGGGACGGCCTGCGCACCCCCCCCGCCTGCCTGCAGGACGTGGACGGGCGCCTGGACGGCCCCGCGGCCCTGCTGCGCTACGCCCTGCCACTGGTGCGCACGCTGCTGGGCTTTGCCG
>JAIOIA010000059.1:0-3124 GCA_019912745.1 Comamonas sp.
CGAGGTGCTCTCCAACCGCATCGGCGAGATGGCGATGAACGAGCTGCAGAAGATGGACAAGGTGGCCTACGTGCGCTACGCGAGCGTCTACCGCAGCTTCGAGCACATCGACGAATTCAAGGCACTGGTCGATCGCGTGGGCGAGTAATCCGCTATTGCCGTCATAGCTGTCCGCGCTTGATGGATGGGCGCTGCAGTCAGATTCAACCCATACTTCCAGGAATGGGTCCCACGGCCTGACGCACGTCCGCGCACTGCGCGCGGTGCAGCAGGGCGTGGTCCATGAGTACAAGCGCCAGCAGCGCCTCGGCAATGGGCGCGGCGCGTATGCCCACGCAGGGGTCGTGGCGGCCACGGGTAGACACACCCACCGGCGCGCCATGGATGTCGATCGAAGGGCGCGGCGTGAGGATGGAACTCGTCGGCTTGATTGCCAGGCTCACCTCGATGTCCTGCCCCGTGCTCAGGCCGCCCAGCACCCCGCCCGCATGGTTGCTGGCAAAACCTTGCGGCGTGAGCGCATCGCCGTGCACGCTGCCGCGCTGCGCCACGCTCGCGAAACCATCGCCGATTTCCACGCCCTTGACGGCGTTCAGCCCCATCATGGCGTAGGCGATGTCGGCATCGAGCTTGTCGTACAGCGGCGCACCCAGCCCCACCGGCACGTGGCTGGCCTGCACGCGGATGCGCGCGCCGCAGGAGTCATGCGCCTTGCGCAACTCGTCCATGTAGGCTTCATAGCGCGCGATATCGGCCACGGGCGCGAAGAAGGGGTTGCGCGGCACATGCTCCCAGTCCTCGAACGGAATGGGCAGCTCGCCGAGCTGCGTCATGCAGGCGCGAAACTGCGTGCCGTATTGCTCGCGCAGCCACTTCCTGGCCACGGCACCCGCGGCCACCGTGGGCGCGGTGAGCCGCGCCGACGAGCGCCCGCCGCCGCGCGGGTCGCGCAGGCCGTACTTGTGCCAGTAGGTGTAGTCGGCATGGCCGGGGCGAAACCGCAGCGCGATGTCGCCATAGTCCTTGCTGCGCTGGTCCTGATTGCGGATGAGCAGCGCGATCGGCGTTCCTGTGGTCTGGCCCTCGTACACGCCCGAGAGAATTTCCACCGCGTCGGGCTCGTTTCTTTGCGTGACGTGGCGGCTGGTGCCGGGGCGGCGCCGGTCCAGATCGTGCTGGATGTCGGCGGCATCGAGCGCCATGCCCGGCGGGCAGCCGTCGATCACACAGCCGATGGCCGGACCGTGGGATTCACCGAAGTTGGTGACGCAAAACAGGGTGCCGAGGGTGCTGCCGCTCATGAGTGATCCTGTGATTCGCGATACGCAGCGGCCGCTCGTGCCGGGCGGACGGCAGGCTTCATGCCTTCTTTTCGGAAACCGCCGATTCCTCGGGCCAGTCGCGGATGTAGGCCTTGAGCAGCTTGTTTTCGAGGTTCTGGCTGTCCACCACGGTCTTGGCCACGTCGTAGAAGCTGATCACGCCCATGAGCTGGCGGTTGTCGATCACTGGCAGGTAGCGCGCGTGACGGTCGAGCATCATGCGGCGCACCTCATCGAGCTCGGTTTCCATGGTGCAGATGAGCGGCCCCGGATCCATGCTGCGGTAGACCGACAGGCCGTCGAAACGGCCGCCGTTCTTCACCGTGGCGTTGATCACCTCGCGGAAGGTGAGGATGCCCACCACGCGCTCGTGCGCCATGACGACAAGCGAGCCGATGTCGTTGTCCGACATGGTGCGCGCGGCGTCCGCCAGCGTGTCTTCCGGCGTGATGGTGTAGAGCGTGCCGCCCTTGAGGCGCAGGATGTCGCGAACTTTCATGGTGGATGGTCTGTGCAGGGGAGCACCGGCAAATATAGCCCACAATGCATGGCTTCACGCATGACAAGGGAGACCAGGAATGCCCGGCTACGCCGATCCCGGCTTTGACACGCTCGCAGTGCACGCGGGCGCGCGGCCCGACCCGACCACTGGCGCGCGCGCCACGCCGATCTATCTCACGACCTCGTTCGTCTTCGAGTCGAGCGACCACGCGGCCTCGCTCTTCAACATGGAGCGCCCGGGCCACGTCTACTCGCGCCTGTCCAACCCGACGACCGACGTGCTGGAGCAGCGCGTGGCGGCGCTTGAAGGCGGCGCGGGCGCGATCGCCACCGCGAGCGGCATGGCCACGCTGCACCTGGCCATCGTCACACTCATGGGCGCGGGCAGCCACATCGTGGCGAGCACGGCGCTGTACGGCGGCTCGCAGAATCTGCTGAACTACACGCTCAGGCGCTTTGGCATCGAAACCACCTTCGTCAAGCCCACGGACGTGGACGCCTGGCGCGCGGCCATCCGGCCCAATACCAAGCTGCTGCTGGGCGAGACCGTGGGCAACCCGGGCCTGGAGGTGCTGGACATTCCCACCGTGGCGCAGATCGCGCACGAGGCAGGCATCCCGCTGCTGGTCGACTCCACCTTCACCACGCCGTATCTGATGCGCCCGCTCACGCTCGGGGCCGACATGGTCTACCACGCGGCCACCAAGTTCCTCTCGGGCCACGGCACGGTGATGGGCGGGGTGCTGGTCGACGGCGGCGGCTTCGACTGGGACGCCTCGGGACGCTTTCCGGAACTGGCCGCGCCCTACGACGGCTTTCACGACATGGTGTTCGCGCAGGAGTCGAGCGTCGGCGCCTTCCTGCTGCGCGCGCGCCGCGAGGGCCTGCGCGACTTCGGCGCCTGCATAAGCCCGCACAACGCCTGGCTGATCCTGCAGGGCGTGGAAACGCTGGGCGCGCGCATGGAACGGCACGTGCGCAACACCGAGCGCGTGGTGCAGTTCCTCGCCAGCCACCCCTTCGTCGCGCGCGTCGGCCATCCGCTGCTGGAAAGCCACCCCAGCCACAAAATCGCGCAAAAACTGCTGCCACGTGGCGCGGGCGCGGTCTTCAGCTTCGACCTCAGGGGCAACCGCGAGCAGGGCAAGAAGTTCATCGAAACGCTCAAAATCTTCAGCCACCTGGCCAACGTGGGCGACTGCCGCTCGCTCGTGATCCACCCGGCAAGCACCACGCACTTTCGCATGACGGACGAGGCGCTGCTCCCGGGCGGCATCACGCAGGGCACGATACGCCTGTCG
>JAIOIA010000009.1:0-9266 GCA_019912745.1 Comamonas sp.
AGCGGCGTGCCCTGGCGCGCGATGCGCGTGACGTCGCGGTGCATGCGCGGTGGTTTGCCGAGCAGCACGTCCATGGGCATGTGCACGGCCGGTTCGACGTCGAGCACCGGGTGTTCGGGGTCGGGAGCCAGGTTTTGCTCGGCGACGATCAGCTCACGCGCTTCGGTCGCCACGCCGACGACGGCGCACGGGCAGCGCTCGCGCTCGCACAGCGCCTGAAACGCCGCGAGCGACTCGGGCGCAAGGGCCAGCACATAGCGCTCCTGGCTCTCGTTGCTCCAGATTTCGCGCGGCGAAAGGCCCGATTCCTCCAACGGCACCGCGCGCAGGTCAAAGCGCGCGCCTCGACCCGCGTCGTTGACGAGCTCCGGGAAGGCGTTGGAAAGCCCCCCCGCGCCCACGTCGTGGATGGCGAGGATGGGGTTGGCCTCACCCAGCGCCACGCACTGGTTGATGACCTCTTGCGCGCGCCGCTCGATCTCGGGGTTGCCGCGCTGCACGGAATCGAAGTCCAGATCGGCCGCGTTGGCGCCGCCGGCCATGGAGCTGGCCGCGCCGCCGCCCATGCCGATGCGCATGCCGGGGCCGCCCAGCTGCACCAGCAGCGTTCCGGCGGGGAAAGCCACCTTCTTCGTCAGCGCGGCATCGATGCTGCCCAGGCCGCCCGCGATCATGATGGGCTTGTGGTAGCCGCGCTGCACGCCATCGACCAGCATCTCGTACTCGCGGAAATACCCGGCGAGATTGGGGCGCCCGAACTCGTTGTTGAAGGCCGCGCCGCCCAGCGGTCCCTCGGTCATGATCTGCAGGGCGCTGGCGATGTGATCGGGCTTGCCGATCTCGCTGCCCCAGAGCCTGGAGACGGTGAACCCCGTGAGCCCCGCCTTGGGGCGCGAGCCGCGGCCGGTCGCGCCTTCGTCGCGAATTTCGCCGCCGGCGCCGGTGCTCGCACCCGGGAAGGGCGAGATCGCCGTGGGGTGGTTGTGCGTCTCCACCTTCATCAGCACATGGCGCAATACCTCATGTTTTTGATAGCTGCTCGCGCTTGTTCCACCTGTGCCAGAGGCCGATTTTGCCCAAAATTCTTCGACCGGCGCACCTTCCATGACGGAGGCGTTGTCGGCATAGGCGACGACGGTGTGCCGGGGTGACGTGGCCTCGGTGTGGCGGATCATGCCGAACAGGGTTTTCTCCTGCGCCACGCCGTCGATCGTGAACTGCGCGTTGAAGATCTTGTGGCGACAATGCTCGCTGTTGGCCTGCGCGAACATCATCAGCTCCACGTCCGTGGGGTTGCGTTTCAGGCCCGTGAAGGCATCGACGAGGTAGTCGATCTCGTCCTCGGCCAGCGCCAGGCCCCAGGCGGTATTGGCGGCCATCAGCGCGGCGCGGCCTTCACCGATCACATCGACATGGGCCATGGGCTCGGCCTGCAGCGCGGTGAAGAGCTGCCGGGCCTCGTCGCACGTGGCGACGACCGATTCGGTCATGCGGTCGTGCAGCAGCGCGGCCACCTGGGCACGCTGATCGGACGTGAGCTGCGCCTTGCCGCCCAGCAATCCGCCCTTGAGCACCACGCGGTACTCGGTCACGCGCTCGATGCGCGCCACCTGCAGGCCGCAGTTGCGCGCGATGTCGGTGGCCTTGGAGGCCCAGGGCGAAATGGTGCCCATGCGCGGCGTGACGATGAAGACCTCGCCCTCTTGCCCGCCCGTGTATGGCTCGCCGTAGGTGAGCAGGGCCGCGAGCTTTTCCTGCTGTGCGCCATCGAGCGCCTGGGCCGTGGCCACCAGATGCAGATGGCGGGCCTCGATGCCCGTCACCTTCGGGCCGACGGCCTGCAACTGGGGCAGAAGCTGTTCCGCGCGAAAGGAACCGAGGGCATTGCTGCCCGCAAACGTGGTGATATGCAAGGACACGGGAAGGCCTGAAACGGGGGCTGATGCCTGCACGCGCCGGGGCCGCTGACTGGGGCCTTGGCACGTGCCGGGCTTTGCGGTTGCAAGAGGGGCGATTTTAGTGAACCAGCAAGCACGCACTGCGAATGGGATAATTTCTCAATGACTATTGAAATCAAGGACGCAGCGGGCATCGCCGGCATGCGTGAGGCCTGCCGCCTCGCGGCGGACGTGCTCGACTACATCGAGCCGCACATCGTGCCCGGCCTGCCCACCATCGAAATCGACCGGCTCGGCGCCGAGTGCATGAAGCTGCAGGGCACGGTCTCGGCCACCATCGGCTACCAGCCGCCGGGCTATCCGCCCTACCCCGGTCATCTGTGCACCTCGGTGAACCATGTGGTCTGCCACGGCATTCCGAACGAGAAGGCGCTCAAGAAGGGCGACATCGTGAACGTGGATGTGACGGTGATCACCAAGGACGGCTGGTTCGGCGACACCAGCCGCACCTACCTCGTGGGCGAGTGCTCGATTGCGGCCAAACGGCTGGTCAAGCTCACCTACGAATCGATGTGGCTGGGCATCCAGCAGGTGCGCCCCGGCGCGCGCCTGGGCGACATCGGCCACGCCATCCAGACCTTTGCCGAGGGCCACGGCCTGTCGGTGGTGCGCGAGTTCTGCGGGCATGGCATCGGCAAGAAATTTCACGACGAGCCGCAAGTACTGCACTACGGCCATCCCGGCACGGGCGTGGAACTGTTGCCCGGCATGACCTTCACGATCGAGCCCATGCTCAACCTGGGCAAGCGCGACATCAAGGAACTGGGCAAGGATGGCTGGACCATCATTACCAAGGATCACAGCCTGTCGGCGCAGTGGGAGCACACCATCCTGGTGACGGAAACCGGCTTTGACGTGCTCACGCTCTCACCCGGCTACCCGCCGCTGCCCGATTTCGTGACCGCGACGGCGACCTGACCCCCTCTCCTGCTCGGCGCATGCCATGAGCTGCATCAGCGCGCACCCGGTGGCGCAACAGGCCCAATACCAGGCGCGCCGCGCGGCGCTGCTGGCGCAGCTGATGGAGCCGGCGCTCAAGCCGCGTGGCATCCGGCGCATCCTGCACGGCTTTTCCAGCGCCACCGACGCGCTGCTGCGCTCGATCTGGCAGGCCATGCGCATCGGCAACCGCGCCACGCTCATTGCCGTGGGCGGCTACGGGCGCAGGCAGCTGTTCCCGCACTCGGACGTGGACCTGCTCATCCTCGTGGGCGAAGACGCACCCACGGCCGCGATCGAAGCCTTCATCGCCTGCTGCTGGGACGCGGGCCTCAAGCTCGGCTCCAGCGTGCACACACCGGGCGGCTGTCTGGCCAGCTGCGCGCAGGACATCACGCTGCGGACCTCGCTGCTGGAAGCACGGCGCCTGGCCGGCAGCACGCAGCTCTTTGCCGCGCTGACACAGGCGCATGCCGAGCAGCTCGACGTGCGCGCCTTCGTGCAGGACAAGCTGCTGGAATTGCACCAGCGCCACACGCGCCACGAGCACACACCCTACGCGCTGGAGCCCGACTGCAAGGAGTCGCCCGGCGGCCTGCGCGACCTGCACCTCGTGCTTTGGCTCGCGCGCGCGGCGCACCTGGGCGGCAGCTGGCGCGAACTGGCCGAGCGGGGCCTGGCCACCGCCTACGAACTGCGCCGGATCGAGCACAACGAAGCCATGCTCTGCCTCATCCGCGCGCGCCTGCACACCGTCGCGGGCCGGCACGAGGACCGGCTGGTGTTCGACCTGCAGGCGGCCGTGGCGCAGACCTTCGGCCTGAGCGACGTCCAGGGCACGGGCGGGCGCTGGCTTCGCGCCAGCGAGCAGCTCATGCGCCGCTACTACTGGGCGGCCAAGGCGGTCTCGCAGCTCACGCAGATCCTGCTGCTGGAAATCGAGGAGCGGGTGCAGCCCTCGACCGCGCCGCTCATCCTCATCGACGCCGAATTCCTGCAAAAAGGCAATCTGCTGGAGATCGCGCGGGACGACCTCTACACGCGCAAGCCCCAGGCCATTTTGCGCACCTTCCTGCGCTACCAGAGCACACCCGGCATCGAGGGCCTGTCGGTGCGCACGCTGCGCGCGCTCTACAACGCGCGCCCGCTGATGGACCGAGCCTTTCGCGACGACGAAGCCAACCGCGACTGCTTCATGCAGATCCTGCGCCAGGGCTCGGGCGTCACGCATGTGCTGCGGCTCATGAACCAGACCTCGGTGCTCGGGCGGCTGCTCGGCCCGTTTCGGCGCATCGTCGGGCAGATGCAGCACGACCTGTTTCACGTCTATACCGTGGACCAGCACATCCTCATGGTGGTGCGCAACCTGCGGCGCTTCTTCATGCCCGAGCACGCGCACGAGTACCCGCTGTGCTCGCAACTGGCCACGGGCTGGGACAAACCCTGGATCCTCACGATCGCGGCGCTCTTTCACGACATCGGCAAGGGGCGCGGGGGCAACCACTCGCAGATCGGCGCCCGCGAGGCCGCACATTTCTGCCGTCAGTACGCCGCCCACGGCATCACCGGCGAGGACGCGCGGCTCATCGAATTTCTCGTGGCCGAGCACCTCCTGATGAGCCAGGTGGCGCAAAAGCAGGACCTGAGCGATCCGGCCGTCATCGCCGCCTTCGCCGAGCGCGTGCGCAGCGAGCGGGCGCTGACGGCGCTGTACCTGCTGACCGTGGCGGACATCCGCGGCACCGGCCCCAAGGTATGGACGGCGTGGAAGGGCAAGCTGCTCGAAGACCTGTACCACGCCAGCCTGGCGGTGCTCGGCGGGCGCACCCCCGACCCCGCCACCGAAATCGAGGAGCGCAAGCGCGACGCGCGCGTGGTGCTGGCGCTGCACGCGCTGCCGGCGAACGCCCACGAGAAGCTCTGGCAGACGCTGGACGTGAGCTACTTCCTGCGCCACGACGCCGCCGACATCGCCTGGCAAACGCGCCAGCTGCGCGAGGTGGTGGACTCGCGCCAGCCCGTGGTGCGCGCGCGCAAGTCGCTCGCGGGCGAGGGTCTGCAAGTGCTGGTCTACACGCCGGACCAGAGCGAACTGTTTCTGCGCATTTGCGGCTACTTCGACCGCGCCGATTTCTCCATCCTCGCCGCGCGCATCCACACCACGCGCAGCGGCCATGCACTGGACACCTTCCAGGTGATGCCGCGCCACGCCGTGAGCGGCGTGCGCGAGCTCATCACGCTGGTGGAAAACGAGCTGCCGCACGCGCTCGATCTGCGCACCGCGCTGCCCGAGCCGCGCCCCATGCGCCTGTCGCGGCGCGCACGCAGCTTTCCCGTGGCCACACGCGTCACGCTCAGGCCCGATGAACACGGCGAGCGCTGGATACTGACGCTGGCCGCCGCCGACCGCGCCGGCCTGCTGTACGTGGTGGCGCGCGTGCTCGCGGCCCATGCGCTGAGCGTGCAGCTGGCCAAGGTCAGCACGCTGGGCGAGCGGGTGGAAGACACCTTCGTCATCGCCGGCGAAGAACTGCAGAGCGGCGAGCTGCAGCTGCGCATCGAATCGGACCTGCTCAATGCGCTGAGCCACTGAGGCGGTTCGGTCCGCAGCGCAACGGCCGCGCTGGACACACGGTGCCCACGAATGGCGCCCGCGAACGCGGCCCCGCTACACTGAACGGCCCCACCACGGGAGTCGCACCATGTCCGCCACCGGCCAGCCATCCCGCTTCAGCGCGCTGCGCGCCGCGGTGGTGGCCGCCTTGCTCGCGATCGGCGTGGCGCTGTGCTGGTGGCCCGCGTTCAACACCGCGGCGCAGCAGGCGGTGGACGCGGGTCTCAAGCGCGCACTCGTGAGCTTTGCCACGGCGCGCACGCTGCACGGCGTGGTCTCGGTCGTGCAGGGCACGGAGCTGGCCGTGCAGCCCATGGGCATGGGGGTGACGCTCACGCCGGGGCGCCTGCTCACGCCCATCAATGAGCTCACGGCCCAGGTGGCGGACTGGATGCTCTGGGCCAGCGTCGCCTTCGGGCTGCAAAAATTCCTGCTTGAGATGGGCGCGAACGTCTGGGTCTCGGGCGCCGTCTCCGCGCTGGCGCTGCTGTGGCTCGCCCTGCACCGAGGCGGGCGCGACCCGCCGTGGCTTGCCCAGACGCTGGTGCTGCTGCTGTTCGTGCGGCTGGTCATGCCCGTCACCATTCTCGGCAGCGAGCAGCTCTTCGCGCACTTCCTGGCGCAGCCCTACAACGAGAGCCAGCTCGCCAGCGACACCGCCACGAAACGACTGCAGGCGCTGCAGAGCGAAGCACCGCCCGCCGGCACCCATGAGCCCGCCGAAGGCCAGGGCGCCAGAAACGGCGATGCCGCCGCGGCCAGCCTGCTGGACCGGCTCAAGCAATGGGGCAGCAGCGCCAAAGAAGCCGCCAGCCATCCCGTGGACGCGGCGCAGACCCGACTCGGCGAGATCGCCGCCGCCGTCGACCAGCTCGTCGAGCGGCTCGTGACGCTGATCGTCGTGTTCGCGCTGCAGACTCTGGTGATCCCGCTGCTGCTGGCCTGGGCCGTGCTGCAGTTGTTCAAGGGGTTGGTTCGGCCCGTGCCTTAGCCCATGTCCGGCGCGATCGCCTCGGCGTAGTCGTAGATCGCTTCAAGAATCGCGCCGGCACGCTCATCGGCCTGCTCGCCCAGCGCGTCGAGCTGCGCGAACAGCGCGTCGAAGGTGCGCGCGCCGCCCTCGCCCTGCATCAGCGTGGCCACGCGGTGCGCCTGCCAGCGCGCCTGCTCCTCGACGGTGAGCGTCTCGGGAAAATTGCGCGCGCGGTAGCGAAACAGCAGCTCGGCCAGGCGCGGATCGTCAAAGCCCGCGCGCGCCTGCGCGAGTTCGGCCGCGGCGAGACCGCGCAGCCGGGTCAGGCGCCTGCGATCTTCGTTGCCGAGAAAGCCGCCGTACAGATCCTGATCCACGTCGGGCGCGGGTTCGTCGCGCCGCGCGTACACCGCGGGCCAGATCGCGCTCATGTCGGGCAGGGCGCGCGCGATCTCCGCATGCCGCATCGCCTGCGCGACGTCGATGCCCCACTTGCTGGCCAGCGCGGGCGTGAGCGTGTTCAGGTGGCCCACCACCATCGGCGATTTGTTCAGGTGCACGCCCTTGATCGGCAGGCGCGCCACGCCCTCAGGCCGTTCGTCGGCGCGGGTGAACAGCCGGGTGCGCAGCTCCTGCACCGACAGGCCAGCCAGCACGCCCGGATCGTGCGCCAGGTCCCAGGCGAGCAGTTCGTTCTTGTTCGTGGGGTGCATCGCCAGCGGCCACATCAGCGCCATGCACCCGCGCTCGGCCGCGAACATGCCCGAGACATGCAGAAACGGTTTGGCGGTGTCTTGCGTGGTTGGAAGGCGCAGTTCCTGCGTCACGCGCTCTTTTTTGTGGAGCGACAGCGCAAAATCGAAGAGCCGCGGATGGTGCTGGCGGATCAGGCGCGCCAGCGCAATCGTGGCGCGCACGTCGCTCAGGGCGTCGTGCGCCGCCTCGTGCGCGATGCCATTGGCCTGCGTGAGTTTTTCCAGCCGAAAGCTCGGCTTGCCCTCGACCACCGGCCAGGTGATGCCGTCGGGGCGCAGCGCATACGCCATGCGCACCACGTCCAGCAGATCCCAGCGGCCGCACTGGTTTTGCCATTCGCGCGCATAGGGGTCGATGAGATTGCGCCAGAACATGAAACGCGTGACTTCATCATCGAAGCGGATGGTGTTGTAGCCCACGCCTATGGTGCCCGCCTGCGCCAGCTCGGCCTCGATGCGCGCGGCGAATTCGTGTTCGGGCAGGCCGTGCGCGAGGCACTGCTGCGGCGTGATGCCGGTGATCAGGCACGCGCCCGGGTCGGGCAGGTAATCGTCCGCCGGCCTGCAGTACAGCATGACGGGCTCGCCGATTTCCCTCAGCTCGGCATCGGTGCGGATCGCGGCGAACTGCGCCGGGCGGTCGCGCCGCGTATCGGTGCCGAAGGTTTCGTAATCGTGCCAGAGAAAGGTGTGCATGGTGGGTGGAGCAAGGGGCAAGCCTGTGCAGAGTATGCCCGGCCGCCGAGCCATCGCCCCCCGGACTTGGGCACAATCCGGGCATGCGCTCCTCATCCGTTTTTCGCGCGCGTGCCCCCGCCTTCATTCTTGCGCTGGCCGCCCTGCTGGGCACCGCCAGCTGCACCACGCTCGCCGCTCCCCCCGCTCCCGCCACCACCGATACGTCCGATCCCGCCGAGGGATTTCGCGCCTGGGTGGCCGATTTTTCAAAGGATGCCCTCAAGGCCGGCATCAGCCGCGCCACCATCGACGCCACCTTGGGCAAGGCGCGCTGGCTGGCGCAGGTGATCGAGCTCGACGGCGCCCAGCCCGAATTCGTGCGCCCTGTGTGGCAGTACCTGGACTCCGCTGTCTCCACCCAGCGCATCGTCGCCGGCAAGACCCTGCGCCAGATCAATGCCAAGGCCATGGATGACGCTGCCGGGCGCTACGGCGTGCCCACCGGCATCATCACCGCCATTTGGGGAGTGGAGAGCAACTACGGCACGCATTTCGGCAATTTCCGCACCATTGACGCGCTGGCCACGCTTGCCTACGACGGACGCCGCCGCGAATGGGCGCGCTCCGAGCTGATGGCCGCGCTCACCATCGTCGACAAAGGCTACATGCCCGCGGGCAGCCTGATCGGTTCCTGGGCCGGGGCCATGGGGCACACGCAATTTCTGCCTTCGGTCTACCTCAAATACGCGGTCGACGCCGACGGCGACGGCAGGCGCGACATCTGGGGCAGCACCGCCGATGTGGTCGCCTCCACCGCCAATTTTCTCGCGCAATCGGGCTGGCGCCCGAGCGAGCCTTGGGGCGTTGAAGTGCGTCTGCCCGCGAGCTTCGACTACAGCCACGCCGAACTCACGGTGCGCCAGGACAGCAGCGCCTGGGCCGCCGAGGGCGTGCGCACCATGGATGAGCGACCCCTGCCCGCGATGCAGGGTGCCTCCATCCTCACGCCCGCGGGCGCGCGCGGCCCGGCGGTGATGGTGGGCAACAACTTCCGCGTGCTGCTGCTCTACAACAGCTCGACCAACTACGCGCTGGCGGTCTCGCTGCTGGCGCAGCAGATCGATGGCGGCCCGGGCCTGCTCGCTTCATGGCCGCGCCAGCTCAAGCCCCTGGCGCGCGCCGACATCCAGGCGATGCAGGCGGCGCTCAACCAGCTCGGCGTGGACGCGGGCGACGTGGACGGCGTCATCGGTCCGGCCACCCGCGCGGCGCTGCGGCGCTTTCAGGCGAGCCAGAGCCTGGTGACCGACGGCTACCCCACGCAGGAGCTGCTGCAGCGCCTGCTGCAG
>JAIOIA010000060.1:0-28075 GCA_019912745.1 Comamonas sp.
GGGCAGGGTCGGGCGGGCGCGGCGGCATGACGCAAGCGGGCGCCTGCGGGGCGCGCCGGCTGCAGGGCGATTGCGGGGATGGCGGGCGCTCTCAGCGCTCGAGGTACTTGAGCTTGTCCCTCACGCCGTTCCATTCGTCGGCGTCGGGGAAGGCTTCGTGGCGTTTGGCGAGCGTCTTCCAGCCGGGGGCGTGGGTGAGTTCGGCGTTCAGGGCAATGAAATGCTGTTCATCGGCGGGCACGTCTTCTTCGGCGAAGATGGCATTGGCCGGGCACTCGGGCACGCAGACCGCGCAATCGATGCACTCATCCGGGTTGATCACCAGCATGTTGGGCCCTTCGACGAAGCAGTCGACGGGGCAGACATCCACACAGTCGGTGTATTTGCACTTGATGCAATTGTCGGAAACGACGTGGGTCATGGCAGTACCAGCTACGAAAAACGAATCAACCGGCTTATTTTAGGTGGCCCCCCGCGCGCATCGCGGCGCAGGCCATTTCAGCGCAATGGACAAAGGGGCAATGCAGATTCACCCCTGCGCCGCGCGCTTCCACGCGGCGCTCGCGGCCTCCTTGTCGCCGCGTTGTTCCGCAAGCTCGGCCAGGTGGAACCAGGCGCGGGCACGCAGCGTGGGCTCGGTCAGGCCCTGGCGGGCTTCGGCAAACGACTGCTCCGCCTTGCCCCACAGGGACAGGCGCATGCAGGCCACGCCCGCGAGGTAGTGCAGGCAGGGATCACGCGGGTGCAGGCGTTGCTGCGCCTCGATCAGCCCAAGCCAGTGGTGATCCTGCTCGCCCAGGGTGGCTTCCAGCGCCAGGACCAGCTTGCGCGTCTGATGGCTCTGGAGTTCGCCGTACTGCTCCCACACGGGTTGCAGCCACAGCCGCGCCTGGTTGCCTGCACCGCCCAGCTCGATCTGGTGGCTGGCCGCGCGGATGGCGACGTCGGGCATCCTGCGCTCGGCGGTTTCCAGCGCCTGCCAGGCGGCGCCCAGCTGGGCATCGTCGCGCGCTTCATCCAGCAGCGCGATGGCGAGCGTGCGCACCAGGGTGGCGGCAACCTCGGGTGAGAACGCGCGGTGTTTGGCCAGCAGGCGCGCCGTCTCGAGCGCGTCGCGCGTGCGTCCGGCCAGGCGCGCCGCCTTTAGGCGTGTGCGCAGGGCCAGCGTGCGCCGGCTGGCGCCTTGCGGCAGCGCGGCCAGGCGCTCCAGCGCGCCCTCGGCATCGCGATCATCGAGCAGCCAGCGGGCCGAGCGCAGCTGCACGCCTTCGCGCAGTTCCTGCCCGCTGCTGTCCGGGTGCTCGCCCAGCGCCTCCAGTGCGAGCGCGAGGTGCTCGAAGCGGCCGCTGCGGTCCTGCAGCGCATGCGAGCTTTCCGCCGCGGCCACGTGGGCCATGGTGCGCAGTTGCTGGCGATGGGCAATGGCGGCATCGGTGGGGGCCAGGGCCTCTTCCTGCGCAAGGGCCTTGAGTGCCGATTTGCGCGCCCGCACGAAGCGCCCGGCCAGCAGCTGGGCCATGGCATCGAGCATGGCGCCATGCATGGCGCGCTCTTTCTGCTGCAGGCGCCAGCGCCGCGCCTGACGCGGCAGCGCACGCAGGGTCGACAAGCCGCGCAGCGCCGCGTAGAACAGCGCGATGCCGATGAACATCAGCATCAGCACCATGTTCAGCGAGAGATCGATTCGCCAAGGCGGCCAGAAGATGGTGACCGTGCCCTGGTTGTTGCCGGCGAAAAGGGCAATGGCCACGGCGATGCCGAACAGGGCCAGGAACCAGAGGGCAGCGCGCATGAACGTGTAGCCCCTCAACGGCCGGCCGCGGCGGTGGCCAGCGCGGAGAGCGTGGCCGTGGGCTGAGGAATTTCGGTGGTGCGCATGTTGCCCTGCAGTTGCTGCAGCGCTGCCAGAAAATTCTGCGTGCGCCGCGCGTTGGCGTCGAAGTATTTGGTGAAGCCGCGCTGCGCCGCGGCCAGTTCGGAGCGCGCCGTGTCCATGCGGCGCGCCAGGATGCTCAGGCGGGCATCGGCCAGTTGCAGCTTCAGGTTCTGGCGCAGGAAGTAGGCCTGATCGGGCGCCAGCAGCACGGCGTCCGGCCGGTCGATGCGGCTGATGCGCACCAGGCCGAGTGCCTGGTCGCGCACCCCATGCCAGATGGCGCGCAGCGCGGCCTGCCAGGCCGGTTCGCTCGCCGGGGTATCCGCGGACGCCGCGCGGGCCGCAGGCGGCGGCCGCATGTCCGAGGGATGCGCGACCGCGTTGGCCAGCGGCAGCTCGTCGATCTGGCGGACCAGGTCATCGAGCCGACCCAGCAGGCCGGCCGTATCGGTGACGCTGGCACGTTCCAGCTTTTCGCTGTCCTGCTCCATGGCGCGCAGCACGGGCGCGAGCCGGGGCTGCGCGGCGCGCTCGATGCGCTGATGGGCGTTTTTCAGGGCCACTGTCAGGGGCTGCAGGCTGCCGGTGAGTTCGGCCTGCTGCTGGGCCAGGCGGATGCTCGCGTCCACATCGGCCACCAGACTTTCGTCACGGCTGCGCGAGAGGCTTTGGGTGAGCTCTTCGAGCTGGCTGCGCTGCAGCGCGACCTCGGCCACGCGCGACTCCATCACGCTCATGCGCGCGCTCGCGTCGCGCGCCAGATCCTGCGCATCGCGTGCCAGGGTGCGTGCCTCGGTGGCCTGCGTGCCCGAGTCGGCGCTCTGGCGCGCCAGCTGCTCCTGGATGTTGGACAGGCGCTGCCAGAGCATGGCCGAGGAGCCCAGCGCTGCCAGCGCGACGACGGCGAGCACCCCAAGCAGCAGGTGATTGGCACCGGTGGCGACCGTCGTGTGCGCCACCGGCGCCGCGGGAGCCGGCGCCGGTGGTGCGGCTTCGCCGCCGGTGGAAGAGAGGGGCTCAGTGCTCATGCAGCGATTTTATAGACGAGACCACGTCCGCCAGCGCGGGACGGGCGCCGTGCACCTGTCCGAAGCCCGCATCTCGCGCGGCCTGGGCGATGCGCGGGTGGGTGGCGAGCGCATGGGCGCCGGACCAATCGTGCCCAGGCAGCCAGGCCAGAAGGTGCCCGATGGCCTCCTTGCTGCTGAAAAGCCACAGGAAGGCTCCCCCCGAGGCCGCGCGCGCCAACCAGGCCTGCTGTTCATCCAGGACGGGTGCGCCGCGCTCGTAGCTGGCCACGAAGTCGACCTGCGCGCCCGCACTTCGCAACTTCGTGGCCAGCCAGTCGCGCCCTTGCCCGCCCGGGCGGGCAGGCTCGTCGGTCCCGCGCACGATGAGCACGCGGTCGCCGGGGCGCACCTGGGACGCCACCTGACGCCAGAGGGCTTCGGAATCGAATTGCCCGGCGTCCGGGGCGGGACCGTCGATCGCTGCCGAGGCAACGCCGCTCGCCTGCAGCGCGCGCACCGTCCCCGGTCCCGGCGCCCAGCATCTCGTTTTGATAGCTTCCAGCGGTTGGCTGGCAAGCGCTTGAGCCTCATTTGCCTCAAAAAAATGACGCGCGGCATTGCCACTGACAAACATCACGGCGCGGTAGTCTGCGCATTGCATTCGGGCGTGTCGCAGCTCGGCTTGCAGCACCGGATCGCTCAGGGGCCGGATGGCGATGAGCGGCAGGGCCTGGGCCGGGATGCCCTGTTGTTCGAGCAGGCCCACCCAGCGTGCGGCGTCCTGCGCGGCGCGTGTCACCAGCACCCGTGGCAAGGCCATGTCAGGCCCCGGGCTCCGCCACGGCGCCGTGGGTCTGCAACTGGGTTGCCACGCGCAAGCCCAGCGCATCGGCCTCCTGCAGCGTCGTGACCATGGCTTCGCCGGCCGCGCGCACCAGCGGCGAGCGTCCCGAGAGGTCGCCCCAGGCGGCGGCCAGGCGCAAGGTCTGGCCCTGCCACTGCCCGTGCGCGGCCAGCGGCATGGAGCAGCTGCCGCCCATGGCGCGGCTCACCGCGCGCTCGGCCGTCACCGTGAGCCAGGTGCTCTGGTCGGCCAGCGGCGCGAGCCCCTGCAGCAGGTCCTGCCGGTCGGCGCGCACCTCGATGGCCAGCGCGCCCTGTCCGGCGGCGGGCAGCATCTGCTCGGGCTCGAAGGTGCCGCGGATGCGATCGCCCAGGCCCAGGCGCTTGAGGCCCGCGGCCGCGAGCACAATGGCCGCGTACTGGCCTTCGTCGAGCTTGCGCAGCCGGGTGTTGACGTTGCCGCGCAGCGGCTCGATGCGCAGGTCGGGGCGCAGCGCGTGCAGCAGCACCTGCCGGCGCAGGCTGGAGGTGCCCACCACCGCGCCTTGCGGCAGGTCTTCCAGCCGGGCGTGGCGGGGCGAGACGAAGGCGTCGCGCGGGTCTTCACGCTGCATCACGCAAGCGAGCGCAAAGCCCTCGGGCAGCACCATAGGCACGTCCTTGAGCGAGTGCACCGCGATGTCGGCGCGGCCCTCTTGCAGCGCCACTTCCAGCTCCTTGATGAACAGGCCCTTGCCGCCGACCTTGGAGAGGCTGCGGTCCAGAATCTGATCACCGCGCGTGGTCATGCCCAGCAGTTCGACGTGATGGCCGCGCTCCTGAAGCAGCGCTTGGACATGTCGGGCCTGCCAGAGGGCGAGCTGGCTTTCGCGGGTGGCGATGACGAGGGGGCGTTGAACAGAATGCTGTGCGGTCATGGTGCGATTGTGTCGCAGTGTGAAGGGCTTGCACCGTTGTCACGCCCCGAACAGCTGCCGGCTACACTGTGGGCATATTGCAATGCAACATCGGCATAACCCGCCCGCAACGTCGACCCATGACCGCTTCTGCTGAACCACGTCTTCACACCTCCCCGACACGCCGCAACGACAAGGATGCACCGCTGATCCGGGACATCCGACTGCTGGGGCGGATCCTGGGGGACGTGATCCGGGAGCAGGAGGGCGCGCCCGCGTTTGAACTCGTCGAGCAGATTCGCCAGCTCTCGGTGGCGTTTCGACGCAATGCCGACCCGCAGGCCGACCGCGCGCTCAAGCGCCTGCTCAAGTCGCTGACCGGGGACGAAACGGTGAAGGTGATCCGTGCGTTCACCTATTTCAGCCACCTGGCCAATCTGGCCGAGGATCGCCACCACATTCGCCGCCGTGAAATGCATGAGCGCAGCGGCAGCAGCCAGGAAGGCAGCATCGACGTGGCACTGGCGCGTCTGCGCTGGGCGGGCATTGCGGCGCAGACGGTGGCGCAGACACTGGCCCAAAGCTACGTGGTTCCGGTGCTCACCGCCCATCCGACCGAGGTGCAGCGCAAAAGCATTCTGGATTCCGAGCGTGAAATCGCTCAACTGCTGGCCGCGCGCGAGGACATCCAGGCACGCGCCCAGCTGTACAACAGCGCCCGCGACATCCTCACGCCGCGTGAGCTCGTCGCCAACGAGGCGCGCCTGAGGGCCCGCGTGGCACAGCTGTGGCAGACGCGGCTGCTGCGCGTGTCGCGCCTGACGGTGGCCGACGAAATTGAAAACGCGCTCTCTTATTACGAATCCACCTTCGTGGACGAGATTCCCAGGATCTACGCCGACCTGGAGCGCACGCTGGGCGCTGATGCGCCCGTCGCCAGCTTTCTGCGCATGGGGCAGTGGATCGGTGGCGACCGCGATGGCAACCCCAATGTGGGGGCGGATACGCTGCGCCTGGCGCTGCGCCGCCAGGCACAGGTGGCTCTGCAGCATTACCTGGCCGAGGTACATGCGCTGGGGCGCGAGCTCTCGCTTTCGGCGCGGCTGGTTCAGGTCTCGCCCGCGCTGCAGGCGTTGGCAGATGTCTCGCCGGACCTGAGCGAGCATCGCCGCGACGAACCCTACCGCAAGGCGCTCAGCGGCATCTATGCGCGCCTAGCCGCGACGTGTACCGTCCTGGCCGGCGTGAATCCGGCGCTGGCTGCCGTGGCGCCACAGCCGCCCTATGCCGAAGCGGCCGAGTTTCTGGCGGACTTGTCGGTGATCGAGCAATCGCTGCAGGCGCACAAGGGCGCGGCGCAGGCGGCGGAGCGCCTGCATGCGCTGGTGCGCGCGGTTCAGGTGTTCGGTTTTCACCTGGCGACCGTCGATCTGCGACAAAGTTCGGACCAGCACGAACGCGTGCTCTCCGAGCTGCTGGCCGTGGCCCGGCTGGAGGCCGATTACCCGCGGCTGGCCGAAGAGGAGCGTCAGGCCCTTTTGCTGCGCCTGTTGTGCGAGGCTCGGCCGCTGCGCGTGGTGGGCGCGGTCTACAGCGAGCACACGCGTGGCGAGCTCGCCATCTTCGAGGCGGCGCGCGAGCTGCGCGAGCGCTATGGGCACGAGGCGATTCGCCACTACATCATCAGCCACACCGAAACCGTGAGCGATCTGCTGGAGGTGCTGCTGCTGCAGAAGGAAACCGGTCTGATGCACGGCACGCTGGATGAAGCCTGCCGCGCCGAGCTCATCGTCTCGCCGCTCTTTGAGACCATCGCCGATCTGCGCAACGCCGCGCCGATCATGCGAGCCTGGTATGCGCTCGCGGGCATCGCACCCCTGGTGCGCGCCAGCGGGGGCGAGCAGGACATCATGCTTGGCTACAGCGACAGCAACAAGGACGGCGGCATCTTCACGAGCAACTGGGAGCTGTACCGGGCGGAGATCGCGCTGGTGGAGTTCTTCGACGAGCTCAATGCCGCCGCGCCCGGGCAGCCCATCCGCATGCGCATGTTCCACGGCCGCGGCGGCACCGTGGGGCGCGGCGGCGGACCCAGCTACCAAGCCATCTTGGCGCAGCCGCCGGGCACGGTGCGCGGGCAGATCCGCCTGACCGAACAGGGCGAGGTCATCGCCTCCAAGTACGCCAATCCCGAGATCGGCCGGCGCAACCTGGAAACCCTCGTGGCGGCCACGCTCGAAGCCACCCTGCTGCAGCCCACCAAGCCGGCGACCCAGGCATTCTTGCAGGCGGCGGCGCACCTGTCCGAGGCAAGCATGGCGGCCTACCGCGCGCTGGTGTACGAGACGCCGGGCTTCACCGACTATTTCTTCAGCGCCACGCCGATTCGCGAGATTGCTGAGCTCAACATCGGCTCGCGTCCGGCGTCGCGCAAGGCGGGCCAGCGCATCGAGGACCTGCGCGCCATTCCCTGGGGCTTCAGCTGGGGGCAGTGCCGCCTGACGCTGCCCGGCTGGTACGGCTTTGGTTCGGCGGTGCAGGCCTTCGTGACGATGCAGGGCAAGAGCGAAAAGGCCCAGTGGGCGCTGCTGCGCAAGATGGTGCGCCAATGGCCGTTCTTCAGCGCGCTGCTGTCCAACATGGACATGGTGCTGGCCAAGAGCGACCTGGCGCTGGCCAAGCGCTACAGCGAACTCGTGACGGATACGCGCCTGCGCAAGCGGGTCTTTGCCGCGATCGAGCAGGAATGGCACCGCACCATGCAGGCGCTTGGGCAGATCACGGGAGACAAGGAACGCCTGGCGCACAACAGCGCGCTGGCACGTTCGATCAAGCACCGCTTTCCCTACATCGACCCGCTGCACCACCTGCAGGTCGAGCTGATCCGCCGCTGGCGCGCCGAACCCGGTGACGACCGGGTGCGCACCGGCATTCAGCTGTGCATCAACGGGATTGCGGCAGGGCTGCGCAATACCGGCTGAATCGAGCTGGTGCCCCGGCGTGACGCCCGGGCTCGCTTGCACAGCGCGGCGTGTGCCTGGCCGGCCTCCCGAAGCGGGGGACAGGCACGCAAAGAGGCCGGTATTGCATCGATTGCCGATGGCACGGCTTTCTATCATCCGGCCATGCCTTTCGCCACCTGCCGCGCTCCCCTGGCTTGCCTGTCGCTGGCGGCCGCATCGTGGCTGGCGGGCTGCACCACGCTCGACATGCCCCGCGTGGACAGCTATCCCGTGACCGATCAGAAAAAGGTGCATGCGATCCACCACTGGGACGTGATCGCGCAGGATGTCGCGACACGCGTGGCCGAAAGGATCGCCGCATGGCCTCAGGGAGAGCACCCCATCCACGTCTCGGCTGCCGAGGCATCGGAGTTCAACGTGGGGTTCGTCAAGCTGCTTCGCGTGCACCTGCTCGACCATGGCGTGGCGCTGTCGGTGACGCCGTCCGCGGTGGAACTGCGGGTACAAACGCAGCTTGTCGATGCGGCCGGGCGCGGCGCCCAAGGTGATGCCGCAGGCGGGTCGACGCGCACCGAGGTGCTGGTGACGACCACGCTCACGAACGACAACCGCTACCTGACCGGCACGGGGGACATGTACTACATCGAGCCAGGCGATGCGCCCCTGTATGTACCGCCGCCGCCCGCGCCGCCGGCGCCCGTCCTGAAGACCTGGAAGGCGGTGACGCCGTGATGCGCCGTGCCGTGCTGGCCGCCGCCGCTGCCGCGCTGCTCTCGGTGTCGGGCTGCGCCTCGTACTACTACGGCGATGCCGCGGGTCCGGACGCCCTGGCGCCTCAGGCGACGGCCGCGCTGCTCACGGCCAACCAACAGGCGGTGGACAAGCTGCTCGAGGCTGCACCGCTGGAGCCGGGCGCGCGGCTTCTGGTGGCCACGCTGGTCAACGTGGATAGTCTCGATGCCTCCTCGCGCTTCGGCCGCATCTCTTCCGAGCAGATCGCGGGGCGGCTGGTGCAGCACGGCGTGCCGGTGGTCGAGGTGCGGCTGCGTGACGCGCTTGCGCTGCGGCCTGGCGAAGGCGAGCTGCTGCTGTCGCGCCAGTTGAGCGAAGTGAGCCGGACGCACCAGGCGAGCATGGCCCTGGTGGGCACCTACGCGGCTTCCTCACGGCAGGTGTATGTGAGTCTCAAGCTCGTGCGACCGCAGGGCAACGTGGTGGTGGCCGCGCAGGACTATGCGATGCCGATGACCGCGGAACTGCGCGGCATGCTGGCCGGGCATTGAAGCCCGGCCGCGCTCAGTGCAATTTGAGTGCGGCTTTGGCCTTGCTCTTGCCGGCGCGCGCGGGCGGGTTGCACAGGCCGCAGGTGTAGTGCCGGTTCTCGTACAGCTCGGTGACGAACTGGCCCTTGCATTTGCAGCATTGGGTGCGCGTGAGCATGCCCGCGTCGACGAATTTCACCAGCCGCCAGGCGCGGGTGAACGAGAGCAGTGGCTCGATCTCGGCGGCCTGCACTTGTTCGTTGTACAGACGGTAGGCCTTGGTCAGCAATTCCACCGCGTCCAGATCCACACCCTTGGAGAGGTATTCGTAGATGTTCAGGAACAGCGAGCTGTGGATGTTTTCCTGCCAGGTGAGAAACCAGTCGGTGGAAAACGGCAGCTGTCCCTTGGAGGGAGAGCGTCCCGCCACTTCCTTGTACAGGCGGATCAGGCGCTCGTAGGAGAGCGTGGTCTCCGATTCCAGTACCTGCATGCGCGCACCCATCTCGATGAGCATGGCGGCGCGTTCGATCTGCCGGGATTCGTTCAGGACGCTTTTGACGGTGGCGGACATGTCGCGCTTCTCCCGAGTTGGCCTGTCTCAGATGACTTCGGCCACGCGGCCGGCCATCAGGATGTTGGCGTGCAGCGTGTTGGTGGCTTCGTTGCCGACCTTGTTGGGTGTGTTGTGGCTGGTGAGCAGGCTCCATACCAGCTCATCGTCCACGCGGAAGCTGCACAGCAGCGTGTTGCGCGACGCCAGTTTGAGCACCTGGCCCGTGGACAGCGCGGCGAGAATGTCGGCGGCTTCTTCGCCCAGCCCCAGGCGGAACACCGCTTCGGCCTTGTCCTGGCGGATCAGGTTCTGCGCCAGCATCAGGTAGGTCAGGTTGGCTTCGCGGATTTCGGCGAGCAACTGTTCGTTGGTCATGGTGCATTCCTTTCAGGGCCGGATCTGCGTGATCCGTTGAAATGCATTGTGAAAGTCGCTCAAAAGAAACATAAGTCGGCGGGCGCCGCGACGTGGTGTCATCCAGCCGAGTTCGCGCTTGTAGGAAGTTGCCCGACAAGCGCGTCGGCGCAAGCTTGAAAAGCGGGCGAAATCAGGGGGATTTCGGGATCACGGCCGGCGCCAGCGCGGGGCTTGTCGCGGCGCCATGTCAAACGCGTGTAAATTCGCGCGTGATGACCACTGAAAACACCATGCAGGAACCGCCTGCGGCCCAGGCCTTGAATCCCTTGAACCGTATCCGCCGCGATGTGCAGGGCATGCATGCCTATGCCGTGCAGGAATCGGGCGGCATGATCAAGCTCGATGCGATGGAGAATCCCCACCGCCTGCCTGCGGCCTTGCAGGCCGAGCTGGGCGGGCGCCTGGGGCAGGTGGCGGTCAACCGCTATCCGGGTGCGCGCCTGGCGGATCTGCGTGCGGCGCTCGTGCGCTACGCGAACCCTCCGCAGGGCTGGTCGCTGATGCTTGGCAATGGTTCGGACGAGCTCATCAGCCTGCTCGCGCTCGCCTGCGACGTGCCAGGGGCCGGCATCGTCGCGCCCGAGCCGGGTTTCGTGATGTATGCGATGAGCGCGAAGCTGCAGGGTCTGACTTATCACGGCGTACCGCTCGAGGCCGATTTTTCGCTGGACGAGGCCGCGATGCTCCAGGCGATCGAGCGCCACCGCCCGAGCATCGTCTATCTGGCGTACCCGAACAACCCCACGGGCACCTTGTGGAGCGAAGCGGCGATGCAGCGCCTCATCGGGGCGCAGGGCGAGCAAGGGGGGATCGTGGTGGTCGATGAGGCCTATCAACCCTTTGCCGCGCGCAGCTGGATGGATTCGGTGCGCGCCGCGCCTGCGCGCCATGGCCACGTGCTGGTGCTGCGCACGCTCAGCAAGTTCGGCCTCGCGGGGGTGCGGCTCGGCTACCTGATGGGCGACGACGCCCTGATCCGCGAAATCGACAAGGTGCGCCCGCCCTACAACGTGAGCGTGCTCAACGCCGAATGCGCCCTGTTCGCGCTGGAGCATGAGGAGGTTTTCGCCGCGCAGGCGCGCGACATCCGCGCGCAGCGGGCGCGGGTACTGGGCGAACTCGCGCGCATGCCGGGCGTGCAGGCGTTTGCCAGCGAGGCGAACATGATCCTCGTGCGCGTGCCCGATGCAGCGCGCGCCTTTGCCCGATTGCACGAGCGCAAGGTGCTCGTGAAGAACGTTTCTACAATGCACTCACTCCTGACCAACTGCCTGCGGCTGACGGTGGGCACGGCCGACGAAAACACCGCCCTGCTGCAGGCGCTTCGCGCTTCGCTATGACCTCATCTGCACTTGTGGCCTCCGCCCATACCGACCGTACTGCGGAAGTCAGCCGCGACACCGCCGAGACGCGCGTGCGCGTGCGCGTGAATCTGGACGGCAGCGGCCAGGCGCGCCTGAACACCGGCATCGGTTTTTTCGATCACATGCTCGACCAGATCGCGCGCCACGGTCTCATCGACCTGGAGGTGCAATGCGACGGTGACTTGCACATCGACGGCCACCACAGCGTGGAAGACGTGGGCATCACGCTCGGGCAGGCGGTGGCGCGTGCCGTGGGCGACAAGAAGGGCCTGCGCCGCTACGGCCATGCCTATGTACCGCTCGATGAGGCGCTCACGCGCGTGGTGGTCGATTTTTCGGGGCGGCCCGGCCTGCATCTGGACATGGCGTTCACCGCCGCCATGATCGGAGGCTTCGACACGCAACTGGTGCATGAATTTTTCCAGGGCTTCGTCAACCACGCCGGTGTGACACTGCACATCGACAACCTCAAGGGCACGAACGCGCACCACCAGTGCGAGACGGCGTTCAAGGCGTTTGCCCGTGCCATGCGAGCGGCCTTGGAGATTGATCCGCGTGCCAGTGGCGTGATTCCATCCACCAAGGGCAGCCTGTAAGCAAAAATGGTCTCCAACGCTTGCTGGGCAAGCGTGAGCAGCTATGCAATCAAAAGCGAAGACAGTCGCCGTCGTCGACTATGGCATGGGCAATCTGCGCTCCGTCTCGCAGGCGGTGAGCGCCGCGGCGCAAGGCGAAGGCTGGAACGTGGTCGTCACCCATGAGGCGGCCGTGGTGCGCGATGCGGCCCGCGTGGTGCTGCCGGGGCAGGGCGCGATGCCGGACTGCATGCGTGAGCTTGAGCAATCCGGGCTGCGCGAGGCGGTGCTGGAAGCGGCGGCTGCCAAGCCACTCTTCGGCGTGTGCGTCGGCATGCAGATGCTGCTCACCCACAGCACCGAAGGCGAGGTCGAGGGCCTGAACCTGATCCCCGGCCGGGTGCAGCGCTTTGATCTGGCCGGTCGCAGGCAGCCCGACGGCAGTCGCTACAAGGTGCCGCACATGGGCTGGAACCGCGTGCGCCAGGTGTCGCACGAGGGCCGCACGCACGCGCTGTGGCAAGGCGTGCCCGACGAGAGTTTTTTCTACTTCGTGCACAGCTATTACGCACGGCCGCTTGACCCTGCGCATGGCGCGGGCGAGACGGATTACGGCGGCCCCTTTGCATCGGCCGTTGCACGTGGTAACCTTTTCGCCACCCAGTTTCACCCTGAAAAAAGCGCGACCCAGGGGCTGCACCTTTACCGTAATTTCCTGCACTGGAATCCCTGACGTTCAACCTGGTCGGTCCACCCCGGACCCTGCCGTCATTCCTCGACCATGCTGCTCATCCCTGCCATCGACCTCAAGGACGGTCACTGCGTACGCCTCAAGCAAGGCGACATGAAACAAGCCACCACCTTTGGCGAAGACCCTGCTGCCATGGCGCGGCAATGGCTCGATGCTGGGGCCAGGCGTCTGCATCTGGTGGATCTGAATGGCGCATTTGCCGGTCAGCCGAAGAATCGCACGGCCATCAAGTCCATCCTCAAGGCCGTCGGCAGCGAGATTCCGGTGCAGCTCGGTGGCGGCATCCGCGATCTGGACACGATCGAGCTGTACCTGGACGCGGGGCTGGAGTACGTCATCATCGGCACCGCAGCGGTCAAGAACCCGGGCTTCCTGCAGGATGCCTGCAGCGCGTTCGGCGGACACATCATCGTCGGGCTCGACGCCAAGGACGGGAAGGTCGCGACCGATGGCTGGAGCAAGCTCACGGGTCACGAGGTCGTCGACCTGGCACGCAAGTTCGAGGATTGGGGCGTGGAGTCCGTCGTCTACACCGACATCGGCCGCGATGGCATGCTGACCGGCATCAACGTGGACGCCACCGTCAAGCTGGCCCAGGCCCTGAGCATTCCGGTGATCGCCTCGGGCGGTCTGGCGGGCATGGCGGACATCGAGCAGCTGTGCGCCGTCGAGGGCGAAGGCATCGAGGGCGTGATTTGCGGGCGCGCGATCTACTCCGGCGAGCTGGATTTTGCGGCGGCGCAAAGCCGTGCCGATGAATTGACCGCCTAGGAGCGTGGGGGGCGCGCCCTTCAATGCTCGCCGGGTGCGGCGAGCGCGTCGCGCCACTGGCAGACGGCGATGTCGCTCGCGTCGCTGCTGCTTGCAATCCGCGGCCAGCGCGTGGTCACCGTGTCGGCAATCGACTGCAGTTGCCACATCGCCTCGCGCATCAGAAACAGCATTTCCTTGAGCCCTTGCGTGTCGTCTTGCAGCAGAGGGATCAACCCGTCCTGCTGCTCGGGATGGCAACCGGCATCGAACAGGCTGCGTTGCAGGGCCTGGATGCGCTGCGTGACGAAGACCGATGCCTGCCCCGAGTCGCCTTGCGCACCGGAGAGCGCCTGTGGTTCTGGCTGGAGCCGGCTCCAGTGGGCCAGCGCCCTCTCGATCTGTGCGCTGATGTGCTGCACCTGCTGCAGATCGTTGGCATTGCCGGTCTGGATGTTGTTGGCCGGCAGGATGGGCAGCAGCAGTTCCGCCAGATCGGCGGGAAATTTGTGGTGACCCAGACGCAAGGTGAGCGAGAGGCGCACGGCCGCGCCGTCATCGGCGTATTTTTCGAAGAAGGCCGCCACCATTTCCGCCAGCAGCAGCACCTGCCCCAGGGGGGAGATCTGCGTGGCGCGGGTGCCGCGCGGGTAGCCGCTGCCGTCCATGCGCTCATGATGTTCGAGGATGGCGACCGCCACTGAGCGCGGGTAGACCTCGCAGGCGTTGACCAGTTGCGCCGCGATGATCGGGTGCTTGGCCAGCTGTTCGCGCTCGGGCCCGGTGAGCTTTCTGGTGCTGTCCAGCCAGACGGGGTCGATGTGCAGTGTGCCGATGTCGTGCAGCAGGCCGGCCGCCGCCAGGCTCGTGCATTCGCCCTTGCTCCAGTTGGCTCGGGCTCCGAGATAGATCGCCACCAGCGCCACGTGCATGGCGTGGGCATACTGTTCGGGAAATTGTTCGCGCATGACGCTGAGCATGAACGCCAGCGGCCTGGGCAGGCTCATGGCTTGCAGCGGTCCCACCAGTGCTGACGTGGGAACGGCATGCCTGCCGTCTTGCGCCAAAAGATGCAGCAGTGGCTCGTGCCGGCACTGCTCACGTGCCAGCTCGACCAGCGAGGAGGTGCTCACGAGGTCTTCGATCGTCAGCAGTTCCTCCAGGGGTGCGCGCAAGTCGTGGCGGGCCAGCCGCCAGTACATGTCCTGGTTCAGGCGCACGCTGCCTTCCACCAGCTTGATGCCCGTGTTCGTGAAGACGGCCTTTGCCGTCGACACTGCCCGGCGTTCGCATACCGCAAGGATGGCGCGCTGGTAGTGTGTCGGCGCCCACGTATTCTCGGGATCCGGTGCGTCAGGAATTTCAGGTGCGGCGCTGGTAACCATGGGGCAGGGCGGGGGCGGAAAAATAACTCCTCGAATATACCGAGTGCTGGCCCGCGGCCTCCCGAGACACGGTGGCGCGTGGTATCTTTTGCATCCGGTTCCTATTGTGCTTTTTCATGCTTGCCAAACGCATCATTCCATGCCTTGACGTGACGGGCGGTCGCGTGGTCAAGGGCGTCAATTTCGTCGAACTGCGCGATGCGGGCGATCCGGTCGAAATCGCGGCGCGCTACAACGAGCAGGGCGCCGATGAGCTCACCTTCCTGGACATCACGGCCACGAGCGACGAGCGCGACCTGATTTTGCCCATCATCGAGGCCGTGGCCAGCCAGGTTTTCATTCCGCTGACCGTGGGTGGCGGCGTGCGCAGCGTGGCGGATGTGCGCCGTCTGCTCAATGCCGGAGCGGACAAGACGAGTTTCAACTCGGCCGCCATTTCCAACCCGGACGTGATCAACGATGCCTCGGCCAGATACGGCGCGCAATGCATCGTCGTGGCGATCGACGCCAAGCGCCGGCAGGGTGCCGATGCGACCGCGCGTGGCGAGGGCTGGGACGTTTACAGCCATGGCGGGCGCAAGAACACCGGGCTGGATGCCGTGGCGTGGGCCATCGAGATGACGCGGCGCGGCGCGGGGGAGATTTTGCTCACCAGCATGGATCGCGACGGGACCAGATCCGGTTTTGATCTGGCGCTGACGCGGGCGGTCAGCGATGCGGTCGAAGTGCCCGTGATTGCCTCGGGTGGCGTGGGCACCCTCGATCATCTGGCCGACGGCGTGACTATAGGCGGTGCGGATGCCGTGCTGGCGGCGAGCATCTTCCACTACGGTGAGTTCACGGTCAGGCAGGCCAAGGAGCACCTGCAATCGCGCGGGATCCCCGTGCGCCTGTGAATTTGAATGAAATACTGGCTTGACGCCTGCCAAAAATGAGCAGCCAGCTCCTGAATGAATAGTAACCATGCCTGAACTCGATGCCGACTGGCTTTCCCAAGTACGCTGGGACGCCCAGGGCTTGATCCCCGCGATCGCCCAGGAGCAGACCACGGGCGACGTGCTCATGCTCGCCTGGATGAACCGCGAGGCTCTGGCGCAGACGGCGGCGCTCGGGAGCGCGGTGTACTTTAGTCGCTCGCGCGGCAGACTCTGGTACAAGGGTGAAGAATCGGGCCATGTGCAGCGGGTGCACGAAATCCGCGTCGATTGCGACAGGGATGTGATCCTGCTCAAGGTCACCCAGACCGGCCACAGTCCCGGCATCGCCTGCCACACGGGCCGCCACAGCTGCTTCTTCAGCGTGCTCAAGGGGGGCGCGTGGCAGGCCGTGGACCCGGTCTTGAAAGACCCGTCAAAGATCTACACATGAACATCATGACATCGAACGACGCACTGGCGCGTCTGGCCGCCGTGATCGAAAGCCGCAAGCCGTCACGCGGCGGCGATCCTGCCACCAGCTACGTGGCGCGTCTGCTGGCCAAGGGGCCGGACGCCTTTCTCAAGAAGGTGGGCGAAGAAGCCACCGAGGTTGTCATGGCCGCCAAGGACGTGGAGCACGGCGGCGATCCGGCCAAGATCGTCTATGAAGTCGCCGATCTGTGGTTTCACTGCATGGTGGCGCTGGCGCATTTCGGTCTCACGCCCGCGGAAGTGATCCATGAGCTGGAGCGCCGTGAAGGCATGAGCGGTCTGGAAGAAAAGGCGCTGCGCAAGCTCACCGAGCGGACCGCGGCCGAGGAGGGTGGCAAATGAATGACGACACCATCGATGTAACACCCGATGGACGCGCCGAGTCGCTCAGGACCTTCGGCTGGATCAGCTACCTGCTGCACCTGATCGTCGCCATCGCCGCCGTGGTGCCGGGCGCGCAGCCCAGCGCGGCGCTGCTCATCGTGGCGCTGATCATCGATCTCGTGAAAAGGGGCGATGCGGTCGGCACTTGGCAGGCGAGCCATTTCTCCTGGCGCATACGCAGCGTGATCTGGGCTGGCGTGCTCTACATCGTGACGTCGCCACTGTGGCTCCTGTTCCTGTGGCCGGGCTGGGTTGCCTGGTGCGTGATCTCCATCTGGTTCCTCTACCGCATCGTGCGCGGCATGGTCAGCATGAACGAGGGAAGGGCCGTGAATGCCTGAATCCAGGCCAAGGCTGCCCCTGAACCTGGCGTTGCAGGGCGGCGGCTCGCATGGCGCCTTCACCTGGGGTGTGCTGGATGCGCTGCTGGAAGACGGCCAGTTCGAGTTCGATGGCATCAGCGGCACCAGCGCCGGGGCGATGAACGCCGTGGCGCTGGCCCATGGTTTCGCGCAAGCGGCCAGCCAGAGCAAGGACAGGGAAGAAGTCCACGTCCAGGGCTGCGCGCTGGCGCGTGAAACCCTCAAGACCCTCTGGGAAGGCGTGGGCACGCTGGGCACGTTGATGTGGAGCGCGCCGCTGCAGGGCAATCCGCTGATGGGGCTGATGACGCAGTGGTTCTCGCCCTACCAGACGAACCCGCTCGACATCAATCCGCTGCGTACCCTGCTGCAGAACACCGTGGATTTCGAGATGCTGCGCGCCGAGCACGCGCTCGCTCCCAAGGTGTTCGTCTGCGCCACCAACGTGCGCACCGGGCGCGGCGAGATATTTACCGGCAAGCGCCTGTGCATGGAATCGGTCATGGCCTCCGCCTGCCTGCCCATGATGTTCCAGGCCGTGGAAATCGAGGGCGAGCTCTACTGGGATGGCGGCTACTCCGGCAACCCCGCCCTGCACCCGCTGATCTACCAGACCAAGAGCAGCGATGTGCTGCTGGTGCAGATCAATCCGGTGCAGCACAAAGGCGTGCCCGACAATGCCAGCGACATCATGGATCGCATGAACGAAGTCACGTTCAATGCCAGCCTGCTCGCCGAGCTGCGCGCGATCGCATTCGTGCGCCGCCTGCTGGCCGAGGGCAAGCTCGACCCAAAGCGCTACAAGGACATGCTCGTGCATCGCATCGACGGCGGCGCGGTGCTGGCGCCCTTCGGCACGGCCAGCAAGATGCGCGCCGATCTGGTCTTCCTGCGCCAGCTTTTCGAACTCGGGCGCGAAGAGGGCAAACGCTGGCTGCATGCCCACAGGCACGACGTGGGTGTGCGCTGCACCGTCAAATCAGCGGATGACGCCTGAAGGGGCCATCCTGGAGAAGTTCATGCATCACGATCCCGACTGCCTGTTCTGCAAGATCATCGAGGGCAAGATTCCCTCGCAGAAAGTTCATGAGGACGAGCTGGTCTGCGCTTTCAAGGACATCCATCCCTGGGCGCCCATCCACTTCCTCATCGTGCCCAAGGAACACATTGCCTCGATGGAACAGGCAGGTCCCGAGCATGAGAAGCTGCTGGCGCACATGCTGCTGCTGGGTCCCAGGCTGGCCAGGGCGCAGGGGGCCAAACCCTATCCCGACGGCGGCTACCGGCTGCAGATCAACACCGGCACGGAAGGCGGGCAGGAGGTCTACCACCTGCACATGCACGTGGTCGCCGGCGCGAGACCCTGGCTCAAGGGATGACGTGGCGTGCATGATGCTGGCGGGCATGTCGTCTGCCTTGTCCTAAAATCACCGGTCCCACCTCAGGAGGTATGCAATGGGTTCGTTTTCCATCTGGCACTGGCTCATCGTGCTGCTCATCGTGGTCATGGTGTTCGGTACCAAAAAGCTCAAGAACATGGGCTCGGATCTGGGTAGTGCCGTCAAGGGCTTCAAGGACGGCATGAAGGATGGCACGACGGGTGAAGACGCCGCTGCTCCCGGTTCCGCACCTGCTGGACAGGTGACCAATGCCGCGTCGGCGGAGAAAACCACCATCGACGTCGAAGCCAAGCAAAAGAGCTGACAGCGGATTGACTGCCGGCAATGCTTGACATTGGCTTGTCCAAGATGGCCCTGATCGGGGTGGTGGCGCTCGTCGTCATCGGCCCCGAGAAGTTGCCGCGCGTGGCCCGCACGGTGGGCACCCTGCTGGGCAAGGCGCAGCGTTACGTCTCCGACGTGAAGGCCGAGGTCAACCGCTCCATGGAGCTGGACGAACTGCGCAAGATGAAGGACACGGTGGAGAGTGCGGCGCGCGATGTCGAAAAGGGCGTGCAGAGCACGGCCAGCAGTTTCGAGAAGGACTGGAAGGACGCGGTGGGCGATCTGGCGGACACATCGAGCGATCCGCTGCCCGATGATTCTGCGTTGCTGGCGCTCTACGTTCCTCCGTACAAGCGTCCGGACAAGCACTGGAGAGTCAAGCGCGGAGCCGTGCCTCAGTGGTTCAAGGCACGCAACGGCGTGCGGGCGCATGTTCAGTCCGGCGCCGCACGCGTGGCTCGCTACAGACCGAAGAAGTCCATCTGAGCCACTTTTGTCAGCCTGCGGCCGCATGCGTGGCCGTCGATCGGGGCTTGCCCTGATCCAGTTCACTTCCACCTATGGCCCCCACCCCTGAATCCGAAGACGAACTCGCTGGTACCGAGCAGCCTTTTGTCGAGCACCTGATGGAGCTACGTGATCGGCTGCTCAAGGCCATCATCGCCGTGGGCGTGGCCGCGGGGGTGCTTTTCCTTTATCCCGGGCCGGGCGAGCTCTACGATTTTCTCGCCGCGCCGCTGGTGGCCCACCTGCCCCAGGGCGCCACGATGATTGCCACCTCGGTCATCTCGCCGTTCATGGTGCCGCTCAAGATTCTGTTGATGGCGGCCTTTCTCGTCGCGTTGCCCGTCGTGCTCTATCAGGTGTGGGCTTTCATCGCGCCGGGCCTGTATTCGCACGAAAAAAAGATGGTGCTGCCGCTGGTGATCTCCAGCACCATCCTGTTTTTTCTCGGGGTGGCGTTTTGCTACTACTTCGTCTTCGGACGGGTGTTCACCTTCATTCAGAGTTTTGCGCCCAAGAGCATCACGGCCGCGCCGGACATCGAGGCCTACCTGAGTTTCGTGCTCACCATGTTCCTGGCGTTCGGCGTCACGTTCGAGGTTCCCATCGCCGTGGTCGTCCTGGTGCGTCTGGGGCTGATCAGCGTCGAAAAGCTCAAGCACGTGCGTGGCTATTTCGTCGTGGGTTCGTTCATTGTGGCGGCCATCATCACGCCACCGGACGTCGTCTCACAGCTCGCGCTGGCCATCCCCATGTGCCTGCTCTACGAGGTTGGTATCTGGTCCGCGCAGCTGCTGGTGCGCAAGAAGGCGTCGGCCGATGAGGAGGCCGAAAGCGAAACGAGCACGCCCACGTGAGCCCGTCGGCGCCCGTCAGCGGCGCTGGGATTGACGCGGTCGGGCCACCGGGGCGATGGACAGTTGCAGTTCCTGGGTACCGCGCTGAACCTGGAATTGCACCGCGGCGCCCGGTGTGAGCGCGGCCACGGCGGACAGCAGCTGCGGCACCGTGCGCACCGGTTTGCCGGCCACCTGCTTGACCACGTCTCCCGGCAGCATGCCGCCCGCGGCCGCCGGGCCGTCGTGCAGCACGCCGGTGATGATCACGCCCGCGTTCGTTTGCACGCCGAAGGTCTGCGCCAGCTCGGGCGAGAGTTCGCTCGGCTCCACGCCGATCCAGCCGCGCGTCACGCGTCCGTCGCGCACGATGCTTTCCAGCACCTGCTTCGCCGTGGCGACGGGAATGGCGAAGCCTATGCCCATGCTGCCGCCCGAGCGTGAGTAGATCGCGGTGTTCACGCCCACCAGATTGCCGTGAATGTCCACCAGCGCGCCACCCGAATTGCCGGGGTTGATCGCGGCATCGGTCTGGATGAAATTCTCGAACGTGTTGATGCCCAGTTCGTTGCGCCCCAGCGCCGAGACGATCCCGCTCGTGACTGTCTGCCCGACACCGAACGGGTTGCCGATGGCCAGGACGCGATCGCCTACCGCCAGCGTGTCCGAGCTGCCCAGCACGATCACGGGCAGCGCATCGAGCTTGATCCTGAGGATGGCAAGATCGGTCTCGGGATCGGTGCCGATCACGCGCGCCGCGGCGCGGCGGCTGTCCGCCAGCGCCACTTCGATCTCGTCGGCGCCTTCCACCACGTGGTTGTTGGTGAGGATGTAGCCGTCAGGACTGACGATGACGCCACTGCCCAGGGCCGTCTGCGACTGCGTGCCCTGGTCGCCGAAGAAGAAGCGAAACCACGGATCGTTGCTGCGTGGATCGCGCACTTCCTTGCTGGTCGTGATGCTCACCACGGCCGGCGATGCCTTGCGTGCCGCCGGGCTGAAACTCCCGGGCTCTGCTTCCCGGTCGGAGCCGGGCTGTTCGGGCGCTTCGTACAGCGTGATGCCCGCGGCAGTGCGCGTGGCGGTGCGCCCCAGCCAGCTCGGCTGCAGCGTTGCCACCACGAACCACGCCGCGACGCACACGGTGACGGCCTGGGAAAAGAGAAGCCACAAACGTTTCATGAACCAATCCGGGGAAGAGGGTGCCATTGTCGCGTGTTTACGCAGGCAAAATGCGGGCATGGCGATCGATCGACATGAACTGCTGGCGCATCTGGATGCGCTGCTGCAGCCTGAACGCTTCAGGGACTACGGCCCCAACGGCCTGCAGGTGGAGGGCAAGCTCGGTGTGCAGCGCATCGTCAGCGGCGTGACGGCGAGCCGGGCGCTGATCGATGCGGCGATCGAGGCGGGTGCGGATGCCGTCTTCGTGCACCATGGGTTGTTCTGGCGAGGTCAGGATGGCCGTATCGTCGGCTGGATGAAGCAGCGTGTGCAGCGACTGCTGGCACACGACATCAATCTGTTTGCCTATCACTTGCCGCTCGATGCGCACCCGACACTGGGCAACAATGCGCAGCTGGCCCGAAGGCTTGGCTGGGAGGTGGATGCCCATTTCGGCGAGCAGGATCTGGGGTGCGTGGGCGCGGCGGACTATGCCAGTGCGCAGGCACTCGCCGCCCATGTACAGGCGGTGCTCGGTCGTGCCGTAACGCTGGCGGCGCCGGATGCGCCACGCCCCGTGCGTCGGGTGGCATGGTGCAGTGGCGGGGCGCAGAGTTATTTCGAATCGGCGATCGCTGCGGGCGCCGATGCCTTCGTGACCGGTGAAATTTCCGAGCCCCAGGCGCATCTGGCGCGCGAGATGGGGGTGGCTTTCATCGCCGCCGGGCACCACGCGACCGAGCGCTATGGCGCTCCCGCCGTGGCCGCGCATGTGGCCGATGCGCTGGGTCTGGAGCATCAGTTCATCGATATCGACAACCCGGCTTGAATGGACCAGAGGTCATTGCGTGCTTCCCATTGCCCTTCCCATCGCCATTACCCAGGGGGATCCGGCCGGCATCGGCCCGGAAATCGTCGCGAAGGCCTTTCGTGACGCGCCCGATCTGCTGCGGGGCTGTTTTGCAGTCGGGGATCTGGCGACCCTGCGCCGCGCTGCGCGCTGCGTCGTGGAGCCTGGAGAGCCGATATTGCCTGTGGCGCAGCTGACGTCGCTTGACGAGGTGCAGCGGCTGCCTTTGCGCTGCCTGCCCGTCTGGCCGCTGGCGGGGCTGAACGGGCCGGCCCCTTATGGCGTGGTCAGCGGCAAGGCCGGGCAGGATGCGGCAGCCTGCGTCGTATGGGCTGCGCGGTCGGCCTTGCGCGGCGAGGTTGCGGCGCTGGTCACCGCTCCGCTGCACAAGGAGGCCCTGTCGATGGCGGGCGTGCCATTTCCGGGGCATACCGAACTGTTGCAGGCGGAGGCCGCGCGTCACGGCGGCGTCGATGTCCGGCGAATGCCGGTGCGCATGATGCTCGCCAACGATGAATTGCGCACTGTGCTGGTCAGCATCCATGTGGCCCTGCGCGAGGCCATCGACGCGGTAACGCACGAGAACGTCCTTCAGACCCTGCTGACCACCCACGAGGCGCTGGGCAGGATGCTGGGGCGCGCGCCGCGCATCGCGGTGGCGGGGCTCAATCCACACGCAGGGGAAGGAGGGCTGTTCGGCCGCGAGGAAATCGATGTCATCGCCCCCGCCATCGCCCAGGCGCGTGCGCAAGGCGTCGATGCCCATGGCCCCTTCGCGCCAGACACGGTCTTCATGCGCGCGCGCTCCAGCGCCCGGCGCCAGGGCGAGTTCGACGTCGTGGTGGCCATGTACCACGACCAGGGGCTGATTCCCGTGAAGTACCTGGGGGTGGATCAAGGCGTGAACGTGACGCTGGGTCTGCCGCTGGTGCGCACCAGTCCTGATCACGGCACGGCCTTCGACATCGCAGGCCGCGGCATGGCCGACCCCGGCAGCCTGATCCGTGCCGTGCGGATGGCCAGGGCGCTGAGCAGCGGGTACCGAGCCGGACGGATCAGTTCTTCCTGAGACTGTCCCTGATCTCGCGCAGCAGCACGACGTCTTCGGGCGTGGGCGCGGGCTCCGCGGGCGCCGCAGGGGCTTCCTTCTTCATCCGGTTGATCTGCTTGACCATCATGAAGATGATGAAGGCCAGGATGATGAAGTTCACGAGAATCGTGATGAAGTTGCCGTAAGCGAAAACAGCGCCAGTCTTTTTTGCTTCCGCCAGTGTCAGCCCGGCCGCCTGCCCGGCCAGCGGGATGTAGTAGCTGGAAAAATCCAGCCCGCCGACGAGCTTGCCAACGAGCGGCATCACGAGATCGCCGACGATCGAATCGACGATCTTGCCGAAGGCGGCGCCTATGATCACGCCCACCGCCAGATCGATGGCATTGCCCTTGACGGCGAATTCCTTGAACTCCTGCATCATTGACATGGTGTGTTTTCCTTGTGGTCGATCAACAGGTAGGAGTATCGCGCGTGTCGGGGCGGCTGCATATGCGCCGCAGGCGCATGTGCGTCCGCTACAATTTGCGGTTGACCGTCTCGCTGACTGACGCATAGCAAGGATCCCCATGAGTGATACACCGATCGACTCCAGCAAGCGCAACTGGCTGATCGCGACCAGTTGTGCCGGCGCGGTGGGTGGCGTGGCCACAGCCGTACCTTTCGTGAGTAGTTTTGAACCCTCCGAGAAGGCCAAGGCTGCGGGTGCTCCGGTTGAGGTGGACATTTCCAGTATCAAGGAGGGTGAGCAGGTCACCGTCGAATGGCGCGGCAAGCCGGTGTGGATCGTCCGGCGTACCAAGGAGGAAGTGGCTGCGCTGGCCAAGCACGACAGCGAGCTGGCAGACCCGGAATCGAAGCGCCACCCGGATGAATTCACTCCCCCCTATGCGCGCAACGAATGGCGATCCATCAAGCCCGAGATCCTGGTGGTGATTGGCATCTGCCCGCACCTGGGGTGCTCGCCCACGCAGAAATTCACGCCTGGCGCGCAGCCGTCGCTGCCCAATGACTGGCCAGGGGGCTGGCTCTGCCCCTGCCACGGATCGACCTTCGACTTCGCTGGCCGCGTCTTCAAGAACAAGCCGTCGCCGGACAATCTGCCGGTGCCCCCACACATGTACCTGTCCGATACCAAGCTGCTGATTGGCGACGACACGAAGAAGGCTTGAAGGAAATCACATGGCTGCCTACCGCGAATTCAAGCAGATCTCGCCCAACGCTTCGGCCACGGCCAAGCTCACCAACTGGCTGGAAAACCGCTTTCCGACGGCGTTCGACGCCTACAAGGTGCACATGTCGGAGTACTATGCTCCGAAGAATTTCAACTTCTGGTACATCTTCGGCTCGCTGGCGCTGCTGGTGCTGGTGATCCAGATCGTCACCGGCATCTTCCTCGTGATGCACTACAAGCCCGATGCCGCCAAGGCCTTCGAGTCGGTCGAGTACATCATGCGCGACGTGCCCTGGGGCTGGCTGATCCGCTACATGCACTCCACGGGGGCGTCGGCGTTCTTCGTCGTCGTTTACCTGCACATGTTCCGTGGGCTGCTGTATGGCAGCTACCGCAAGCCGCGCGAGCTGGTCTGGCTCTTCGGCTGTGCCATTTTCCTGGCGCTGATGGCCGAGGCCTTCATGGGCTACCTGCTGCCCTGGGGCCAGATGTCGTACTGGGGCGCGCAGGTGATCGTCAATCTGTTCTCCGCGATTCCGTTCATCGGGCCCGATCTGTCCATCTTCATCCGCGGTGACTACGTGGTGAGCGATGCCACGCTCAACCGCTTCTTCAGCTTCCACGTGATTGCCGTTCCGCTGGTGCTGCTGGGCCTGGTGGTGGCGCACCTGCTGGCGCTGCACGATGTGGGTTCCAACAACCCCGATGGCATAGAGATCAAGGGCCCGGGCAAGCCCGTGGACGCCAAGGGCCATCCCCTCGATGGCGTGCCGTTCCACCCGTACTACACGGTGCACGACATCTTTGGCGTGTCGATCTTCCTGTTCGTGTTCTCCGCCATCGTGTTCCTGGCACCCGAGATGGGTGGCTACTTCCTGGAAGCCAACAACTTCATTCCGGCCGATTCGCTCAAGACGCCGACGCACATCGCGCCGGTGTGGTACTTCACGCCGTTCTACTCCATGCTGCGCGCGGTCACCAGCGAGATGATGTACGCGCTCATCGCCTGCGTGGTGCTGGGCACGGGTTATGGCGTGTTCAAGGCGAAGCTGGCCGGGCTCGTCAAGGGCGTGATCCTGGTGGCGGGCATCATCGTGGTTGCGCTCATGCTCTCCATCGACGCCAAGTTCTGGGGCGTGGTCGCGATGGGTGGTGCGGTGATCATTCTGTTCTTCCTGCCCTGGCTCGACTGCAGCCCGGCACGTTCTATCCGCTACCGCCCGAGTTGGCACAAATGGTTGTATGCGGTGTTCGTGGTGGTGTTTTTCGTGTTGGGGTACCTCGGTATGCTTGCGCCGTTCCCGCTCGGCGAGCGCGTGTCGCAGGTCGGAACGCTCTTTTACTTCGGCTTCTTCCTGCTCATGCCGTGGTGGAGCCGCCTGGGTGATCCCAAGCCGGTGCCCGATCGCGTGAATTTTGTTGCGCACTGAGCCGGAGTCATGACAATGAAAAAAATTCTTTTTGCCCTGATGATGGGCCTTGGGTTGGTGGCGGGTGTTCAAGCCGCCGGAGGCGGCTTTCCCCTAGACAAGGCGCCCGTCAATGTGACAGACAATGTCTCGCTGCAGCGCGGCGCGCGCACCTTCGTCAATTACTGCCTGAGCTGCCATTCGGCCGCGTACATGCGCTACAACCGGCTCACCGACATCGGCCTCACCGAGCAGCAGATCAAGGACAACCTCCTGATCACGACCGACAAGGTGGGTGAAACCATGAATGCAGCGATCAATCCCAAGGAAGCCAAGGCCTGGTTCGGTGGCGTTCCGCCCGATCTGACCGTGATTGCGCGCTCCCGCGCAGGAAACGGCGGCAGTGGCGCCGACTATCTCTATACCTTCCTGCGCACTTTCTATGTGGACGACACCAAGGCCACGGGCTGGAACAACTTGGTATTCCCCAGCGTGGCCATGCCGCACGTGCTCTGGCAGCTGCAGGGCGAGCGCAAGGCCTTGTTCGAGGAAGTCGAGAGCCATGGCGAGAAGGTACACAAATTCAAGGGTTGGGAGCAGGTTTCGCCCGGAACGCAGAGCGCCGTCGAGTTTGATCGGACGGTGGGCGACCTTGTCAATTACCTGCAGTGGATGGGTGAACCCGCGCAGAAGACCCGTGTGCGTGTCGGCATCTGGGTGCTGATGTTCATCTCGATTTTCATCTTGATCGCGTGGCGCCTGAACGCTTCGTATTGGAAAGACGTGAAATAAGACGCGCGGTGGCCACCCTTGCCGGGGGGCACCGTTTGCATACGGAGTGGGTGCCGGTTGCGTGCCCACTCTTTTGATTTTTGAGGAGCTGCCCGCATGATGGTGCTTTATTCGGGGACGACGTGCCCGTTCTCACACCGTTGCCGCTTTGTCCTGTTTGAAAAGGGCATGGATTTCGAGATTCGCGATGTGGATCTCTACAACAAGCCGGAAGACATCAGTGTCATGAATCCGTACGGCCAGGTGCCCATCCTGGTCGAGCGTGATCTCATCCTGTACGAGTCGAACATCATCAACGAGTACATCGATGAGCGTTTTCCGCACCCGCAGCTGATGCCCGGTGACCCGGTGGACCGCGCACGCGTGCGTCTGTTCCTGCTCAACTTCGAGAAGGAGCTGTTTGTTCACGTGAACACGCTCGAATCGCGTGCCGCCAAGGGCAACGAGAAGGCGCTGGAGAAGGCGCGTGGCCATATCCGCGATCGGCTCACGCAGCTTGCCCCGGTGTTCCTCAAGAACAAGTACATGCTGGGCGACGGCTTTTCCATGCTGGACGTGGCGATCGCTCCGCTGCTCTGGCGGCTCGATTACTACGGCATCGAGCTGTCACGCAATGCGGCGCCTCTACTCAAGTATGCCGAGCGCGTGTTTTCGCGCCCGGCCTACATCGAGGCTCTGACGCCTTCCGAAAAAGTCATGCGCAAATAGGCGCGGCCCGATCTTGGCGAGCAATGGCATGGAAGCGCAACCGACAGGAATTTCCACTCGTCCGTATCTGCTTCGTGCGCTGCATGAGTGGTGCTCGGACAGCGGGCTGACACCCTACATCGTCGTGCGCGTGGACGACACGGTCCACGTGCCGCGTGAATACGTGAGCAATGGCGAGATCGTGCTCAATGTGAGCGACGAAGCCACCAGCGCGCTGCAGATTTCCAACGAATTCATCCTTTTCCAGGCGCGCTTCGGCGGGCGGCCGCGTGATATTTCGGTGCCCATCGGCCGCGTGGTTGCGATCTATGCGCGCGAAAATGGCCAAGGCATGGCGTTTCCGGTGGAGGAAGCCCAGCCCCCGCTCGCGGCGATGCCGCAGGCACAGCCTCAGCCCCCCGGGGAAGGGGCTTCCATCGGCCTGAAGTCGGTCAAGGATTCCACCAAACCCGTGGACTCTGCCCATCGGACACCTCCTGACGGACCGGGCCCCAAAGGGCGCAAGCCAACGCTCAAACGAATCAAATAGCGCGTTTCACGGCGTGTTCCGCGGCGGCGTGGACTGGGTAGAATTGCGCCCCTTGCCGGTTTAGCTCAGTTGGTAGAGCACCCGCCTTGTAAGCGGAAGGTCGTCAGTTCGAATCCGACAACCGGCACCACCTGTTTCAGAGGGAGAAGGGCCATCATCGTGTAGCCCTCCCCGTTTCCAGCGTAGCCGTAGCGTAGCCAAGAGCATTATCAAGCCGAGAGGCGGCAGCCTGCAAGCCCTCGGGCGCGATGTGCGCGTACCGCTCTACCATCGCCATCGTTTTCCAGCCGCCCAGGCGCTGAAGCTCATGCGTCGGCGTTCCGGCCTGCCGGTGCCACGTGGCGAAGGTGTGGCGCAGGTCATGCCATCGGAAATCCTCGATGTCCGCTCGCTCCAGGGCAAGACGCCATGCCCGCGTGCTGGCTTGCCCGACAGGTTCGCCGCGAAAGGTGAACACGTGAGTTGGATCAATGCCCTTGCGTTTGGCGAGGACGGTCATCGCAATCTCGTTCAAGGGCACGGCATGGGGTTTGC
>JAIOIA010000061.1:0-19411 GCA_019912745.1 Comamonas sp.
CCGCAGTGGCACCGCCCCAGCCACTTCGCCGCGCAGTACATGCAGGCGCACGGCTATCGCATCGTGCCGGTGAACCCGCGCGTGGCCAAGGACGGCGGCACCATCCTCGGCCAGACCACCTACGCCAGCGTCACGCAGGCCGCCCAGGCGCTGGCCACGCAGGGCACGCACATCGACATGGTGGACTGCTTTCGCCGCGCCGAGGACACGCCGCCGCTGGCCGAAGAGGCCGTGGCCATCGGCGCCTCGTGCCTGTGGCTGCAACTGGGCGTGGTGAACGAAACATCGGCGCAGATCGCGCGTGCGGCGGGGCTCGATGTCGTGCAGGACCGCTGCGTGAAGATCGAGCACGCACGGCTCTTCGGCGGCCTGGGCTGGATGGGGGTGAACACCCGGGTTATCACGGCCAAGCGGGCGCGGCAGTTGCCCTACTGAAATCATAGCTGACAGCGCTTTCCAGATAAGCGCTAGGGCCTGTTCGACGACCTGAATGTGAACAGCAGCAAGCTCGGCCCCACGGTCGCCAGGCGCAACGAAAAGCTCGTCAAGCTACTGGGCGCCATCGGCGATCTGTCACTGGCCGGTGGCGAGAGCGGCGGCAACCGCTTTGCCGACAACACCATCGACTTGTTCGGCGACGCCTACGAATACCTCATGCAGATACGTGAGCTACGAAAAGTTCGACATCGCGCACGGCGACACGCTGGCTGGCCACCAGCGACTTTGATCGTTGGTTCGTGCCGGATTTCCTCTACCACCTGCTCGCTTCGCGACCGCCCAAATGGAGTTTTCCCGCCGTGCTGGCGCTGGCACAGTCCAGAACCTGAACGCAGATGTCGTGAAGTCCCTTCCTATCCCCCTCCCCCCGAGGGAAGAACAGCAATGCATCGTCTCCATCCTCGACAAGTTCGACGCGCTGGTGAACGACCTGTCCTTCGGTCTGCCCGCCGAAATCGAGGCACGCCGCCAGCAGTACGGGCACTATCGCGACCGCCTGCGGAGCTTCAGGGAGGCAGTGTGAACCGTTTTGCTCAATTCATTGAGTAAAATTACTCAATATGCCGAGCCAAAGTACGCCTCTCTACCAACGGCCACAAGCCAACGTGCTGCAGGCCCGGATGGCGGAGCCGCGCCGCTTCATCCAGCTGGTGGCCGGGCCCCGCCAGGTGGGCAAGTCCACGCTGGTGCAGCAGGTGACGCAGGCCAGCGGCCTGGCGGTGCGCTATGCCAGCGCCGACGAACCCACGCTGCGCGGCACGGAATGGATTGCCCAGCAGTGGGAGGCCGCGCGCCTGATGCCGGTTGGCGGCGACGGGGCGGTGCTGGTGCTGGACGAGATTCAGAAAATCCCGGCATGGTCGGAAACGGTCAAACGCCTCTGGGACGAAGACACCCGCGCCGGGCGCGGGCTGAAGGTGGTGCTGCTCGGCTCGGCGCCGCTGCTGATCGCGCGCGGCCCGACCGAGAGCCTGGCGGGGCGCTTCGAGACGATCACGCTGTCGCACTGGTCCTGGGCGGAAATGCGCGCGGCCTTCGGCTGGTCGCTGGGCGAGTATGTTTTTTACGGCGGCTACCCCGGCGCGGCCCCGCTGATCTCCGAGCCCGCGCGCTGGGCGCGCTATGTGCTGGACAGCCTGATCGAAACCTCGATTTCACGCGACGTGCTGCTGCTCACCCGCGTGGACAAGCCCGCGCTGCTGCGGCGGCTGTTCGACCTGGCGTGCCGCTACTCGGGGCAAATCCTTTCCTACACCAAGATGCTGGGCCAGCTGCAGGATGCGGGCAACACCACCACGCTGGCGCACTACCTGGACTTGCTGGCCGGCGCGGGCATGGTCTGCGGCCTGCCCAAGTATGCCGGCGACGTGGCCCGCAGCCGCGCCTCCAGCCCCAAGCTGCAGGTGCTGAACACGGCACTGATGACGGCCAATGGCGGTCTGACGCTGGCCGGGGCCAGGGCCGATCGCGAATTCTGGGGGCGGCTGGTGGAATCCGCCGTGGGCGCGCATCTGGCCAACGCGGCGATGCGCGGGGAATGCACGCTGCACTACTGGCGTGAAGGAACCCGCGAGGTGGATTTCATCGTGCAGGCCGGGCGCCAGTTGACCGCCATCGAGGTGAAAAGCGGGCGAGCACCGCTGGCGCATGCCGGCACTGCCGCCTTCGTGCAGGCCTTCGAGCCGCAGCGCACCCTGCTGGTCGGCGGTGACGGCATCGCGCTGGAGGACTTTCTGGCGCACGACGTTGCGCATTGGGTAAAGGCTGCCCCATGACCGAAGCCCCCGCGCCCAATCGCTACGAGCCGATTGCGCTTTCCAACGAAAGCACTGTCGTTGCGGAATTCGTGCGCCCGGGCGCGGTACGCGAGGCCCGCCACCAGTCCGAGGCCGAGCTGGCGCGCGATTTCATCGAGCACCTGCAGGCGCAGGCTTACGAGTACCTGCGCATCGGCAGCGAAGCCGACCTCATCGCCAATACGTGCAAGCATCGAACGCGCGATCAACGCCAGCCCGTCACTGCGCAACAAGAAAGACCTCATCGAAGCCTTCGTGGATTCCGTCTCTCCGAAAGCCCGGGTGGACGAGCAATGGCTGGCCTTCATCGCTCAGCGGAAAATCGAGGAACTCGAACGCATCATTGCCGAGGAAAACCTGCACCCCGAGGCGGCACGCCGGTTCATGGACGACGCCTTTCGCGATGGTGGCCTCGCCAGCAAGGGAACGGCCGTCACGCAAGTGCTGCCGCCCACCTCGCGCTTTGGCAAGACGGCCGACAGCCACACTGAAAATAAACGGCGCGTGCTGCAGCGGCTGGCCGAATACTGGGAGCGCTTTGCAGGACTCATCTGACGAGAAAATACTATTAAATGCATAGCTTTAAACGTTTGTCACACAAGCGTTTGATACATATTTCAGTCATAGAATCATGAGCACTTCCCACGGCGACCACACCTTCGGCTTCGGCACCCGCGCCATCCACGCCGGTGCGCAGCCCGACCCCGTCACTGGCGCGCGCGCCACGCCCATTCATCAAACCACGAGCTTCGTCTTCGACGGCGCCGAGCACGCAAGCCAGCTCTTCAATCTGGAGACCTTCGGCAACGTCTACAGCCGCATCAGCAACCCCACGGTCGCCGTGTTCGAGGAACGCATGGCGAGCCTGGAAGACGGGCGCGCGGCGCTCGCCTGCGCCAGCGGCATGGCGGCGCAGATGACCGCGCTGTTTGCCCTGCTCAAGAGCGGCGACCACGTGTTGGCCGCGAGCACGCTCTATGGCGGCAGCATCGGGCAGCTGGGCATCGGCTTCGAGCGCCTGGGCATCACAACCACCTTCGTCGACCCGAAGGACCCGGAAAACTTCGCGCGTGCCATGCGCCCCGAAACCCGCGTGGTGTTCGGCGAGACGCTGGGCAACCCGCTGGTGAACGTGCTGGACATCGGTTCAATAGCCGACGTGGCCCACGCGCACGGCGTGCCGCTCATCATCGACAACACCGTGGCCAGCCCCTATCTGTGCAATCCGCTCCAACTGGGCGCGGACATCGTGGTGCACAGCGCCACCAAGTACATCGGCGGCCACGGCACGACCATGGGCGGCGTGCTGATCGAAAGCGGGCGCTTCCCCTGGGACAACGGCAAGTTTCCCGACATGGTCGAGCCCAGCCGGGCCTACCACGGCGTGAAGTTCTACGAGACCTTCGGCGACTTCGGCTACACCATGAAGGCGCGCATGGAGGTCAATCGCACCTATGGCGGGGTGCTCTCGCCAATGAGCGCCTGGCTGCTGCTGCAGGGCGCCGAGACGCTGCACCTGCGCATGCAGGCGCACTGCCGCAACGCGCTGACCGTGGCGCGCCACCTGCAGCAGCACCCGCGCGTCACCTGGGTCAACTACCCCGGCCTGCCCGATTCGCCCTACCACGAACTCGCGCGCAAGCAGTTTCGCGCGGTCGACGGCGCGCCCGGCGCCTCGGGGCTGCTGACCTTCGGCATCCGGGGGGGTGCCGCGGCCGGCGAGAAATTCATCGACGCCTGCGAGTTCCTCAGCCACCTGGCCAACATCGGCGACGCCAAGACGCTGGTGCTTCACCCGGCTTCGACCACGCACCGGCAGCTGAACGACGAAGAGCTGGCGCGCGCAGGTGTAAGCGCCGACATGGTGCGGCTTTCCGTCGGCATCGAGGACGTGCAGGACATCCTCTGGGATATTGACCAGGCGCTGGCGCGCTCGGCCGCGTAGCGCCACGCCACCGCCGCGCCACATCAGGCACGCAACGCCCGTGCCATCGCGGCGATGCCTTCCTCGTAGGGCGTGATGCGATACGCCGGGTAGCGCGCCTCGAACTTGGCGCTGCTGAAGACATAGTCCTGCCGGTTCTGGTAGAGCATCTCGCGCGCCTCGCGCAAGTCGGGCACCACGAGGCCCAACCCCCGCAGCAAGACCTCGGGCGGCGTCACCACCTTGGCGGGGGCGCCCAGCAGCCGGGCCGACCACGCGAGTAGCTCGCGCGGCGTGGTGGCGGGGCTCGCGGTCGGCAGGTGCCAGCTTTGCTGGTACGCCGCGTCGTCGAGCGCCAGCGTGGCGAGCGCGCGGCCCGCGTCCGGCACGTAGGTGAAGCTGTGCAGGCGGTCCGCATCGCCCAGCCACCACGCGGCGCGCCCCTGCGCCTGCCGCTGCATCGCCATCACGTACAGCAGCGACTGGCGCACACCGGGGCCGTAGAAATCCGCGCTGCGGGCGACGAGCCAGCGCAGACCGCGCTCCTGGCCCGCGCACTCGATCATCCTCAGCAAGGCGGCACGCACCCGGCCTTTGCGCGAGGGCGGATCGATCGCGTGGTCCTCACGCATCGGCACCTTGAGCGGCAGCGGCCCATAGGCGTAGAGGTTGTCGAACCAGACGAGGCGCGCGCCATGCGCCAGCGCCGCGTCGATCGCGCCCTGCACGATGCGCGGCCAGTCGCGCTGCCAGACGCGCGTGCGATACGGCAGGCCCAGCGTCAGGTGGATGTGGCTGGCTGCGCGCGCCGCCTCATGCACCGCGCGCGCGTCCAGCGCATCGAGCGCGATGTGCGCGCCCACGGGTGCGTTCTCCGGCGGGTGTCGGCGGGCAATGACTGCCCGCTGGCCGCACTCGCGCAAGCGGGCAGCGGCCGCATCGCCGATCTGGCCGCCGCCGATGATCAGGTGAAATGCCTCGGGCTCGGTGTGGGTCTGCAGGGTGTTCATGCGCTGATCATCACAGTGATGCGCCCGCCATGGAATCACACAAAAGACATAATGACCATTCATATCTGAATGGGTTTTGAGGGATTGCATGGACGCGCAAACCATCGACTGGCGCCTGCTTCAAGCCTTCCTCGCGGCGGCCGAGACGGGCTCGCTCGGCGCCGCGGCCCGCGCGCTCGGTGAGAGTCAGCCGACGCTGAGCCGACGGCTGGCGCAACTGGAGACAGGGCTCGGGCAGGCGCTGTTCGAGCGCACGCCCCGTGGGCTCACCGCGACGGCGGCGGGCGCGGCGCTGATCGAGCCGGCGCGGCGCATGCACCAGCAGGTGGCGCGCATGGCGCTGGCCATCGAGCAGCATGCGCGCACGCTCGCCGGCACGGTGCGCATCACCGCCAGCGCCATGGTGAGCCAGCATCTGCTGCTGCCGGCGCTGCGCGCGCTGCGCGAGCAGCACCCCGAGATCCAGATCGAACTGCTGGCGGACGACGGCGTGAGGGACCTGCTGGCGCGTGACGCCGACATCGCGCTGCGCATGTTCCGTCCGCGCGAGGGCGGATTGATCGCGCGGCGGCTGGCCGACCTGCCCGTGGGCCTGTATGCGCATCGCGACTACCTCGCGCGCCACGGCCCCGTGACGCGCGAGACGCTGGCCGCGCATGCCTGGATCGGCCCGAACGAAGGCGAACAGATGCGCCGCGGCTTCGCGCTCGCGGGCTACAGCGTCACGCGGGCGTTCTTCGCGCTGCGCACCGACGATTCGGCGCTCGCGTGGCGCGCCGTGCTCGAAGGTCTTGGCATCGGCGCGGGCATCGTGGCGGTGGCCGAGCGCACGCCCGAACTCGTGCGCGTGCTGCCAGACATCGCCATCGCCCCCATGCCCTGCTGGCTCGCGGTACACCGGGAATGGCGTGGCACGCCGCGGCTGCGCGCCGTGGCCGATGCCCTCACTGCCGCGTTCGCGCGGCGCTGACGGCGGCCCGGCCAGCAGCCCCTACCCGACGCCAGGCGTGCGAACGCGCCCGCCCCGGATCAGCGCTGATACCCGCCGCAGCATCCCGCCCCACGTGACGAGCCACGCCAGCACGCCCAGCCACAGAAACAGCTGCGCCAGCGGCTTCAGCAGCGCGATGCCCAACGCCGCATCCATCTGCCAGGTGCACGCGGCGTACATGCCCAGCGGGAACACCAGCCCCCAATAGAGCGGCTCGTAGCGCAGCGGATAACGGCGCACACCGTGGCGCCAGATGCCCAGCAGCACCAGCACCGGAATCCACCAGCTGCCCGTGGCCCAGTACAGCAGCGTGTAGCCCTTGACGAAGGGCAGCAGCGTCGCCAGCCACGGCGCCTCGGGCGCTTCCTGGATCAGCAGCGCGCCCGCGAGCGTCGAAATCGCCAGCGCGCCCATGTTGATCCAGTACGAGGGCACGAGCTCCTCGGGCGCGAGGCGCAGGAACATGAAGCGGTAGAAGATCAGACCCATGAGCCACAGGTACAGCACGCCGGCCCACAGCCACAGCGTCAACGCCACGAAGTTGACCGTGGGTCGCCAGTGCAGGGCCACATCGGGCGCCAGCAGCGCGCACACCACGGCCACCGATTGCGTGGCCACGACCGCCAGCAGCCACGAGCCACTGATGCCGCGCACGAGCGCGGGCTTGTCGCGCTTGATGATGAAGCCCAGAAACATCGCATACGTGAAGGCCGCCCACAGCAGCAGCGTGAGCACCCCCAGCGCCATGCCCACCACGCGGTTGTGCTGCTGCACCAGATATTGCGAGGCCAGCACGCCAGTGGCCGCCACCACGGTGAAGTAGCCCGGGCCCACGGCGTGATCGGCCATGTCGCCAAAGAAGCGCCGCGGGTGCAGCAGCGCGCGCAGCAGGTAAAGCAGCGCCAGCACCCCGTACTGCAGCACGTTGAGCGCGAACAGCGCGCGGGCGATCCAGGACAGGCCCATCATCGAGGCCGCCAGCGCCACGATGCCGGTGGCCATGACCAAACCGAAATTGGCCGGAGACAAATCCGCCAAGGCGCTGCGCCAGCCCGCGATCCCTGTCATTGTTAGAATTTTTATAGCTACTCGCGCTTGATGGACAAGCGTTTTGCTATATTCTATACAAAAGCCCGCCGAACAGGCGGGCTTGGAGGGACGTCAGACGCGCATCAATCCGCGGCCGCTTCTTCCTCGTGCTCCGCCGCCTCGCGGCTCCTGGCACGTTCCTTCTTCGGCAGCGGCTGGATGTCGAGCTTGATCTCGTCGCTCTCCACGCCCTTGTCGTCCTTCTTGTGCTCGACGTCCACCGTCACGCGCCCGCCGTCGGCCAGGCGGCCGAACAGCAGTTCGTCGGCGAGCGCCTTGCGGATCGTGTCCTGGATCAGGCGCTGCATCGGCCGTGCGCCCATGAGCGGATCGAACCCCTTCTTGGCGAGGTGCTTGCGCAACTCGTCGGTGAAGGTGACATCGACCTTCTTGTCAGACAGCTGCTGCTCCAGCTGCAGCAGGAACTTGTCGACCACGCGCAGGATGACCTGCTCGTCCAGTGCCTTGAAGCTCACGATGGCGTCCAGGCGGTTCCTGAACTCGGGCGTGAACAGCCGCTTGATGTCGGCCATCTCGTCACCCTGCTGGCGCGCCGTGGTGAAGCCGATGGTGGACTTGTTCATCGTCTCGGCACCGGCGTTCGTCGTCATCACGATGATGACGTTGCGAAAATCGGCCTTGCGCCCGTTGTTGTCGGTGAGCGTGCCGTGATCCATCACCTGCAGCAGCACGTTGAAAATGTCCGGGTGCGCCTTCTCGATTTCGTCGAGCAGCAGCACCGCGTGCGGCTTCTTGGCGATCGCCTCGGTCAGCAGCCCCCCCTGGTCGAAGCCGACATAGCCCGGAGGCGCGCCGATCAGGCGGCTCACCGCATGGCGCTCCATGTACTCGGACATGTCGAAGCGGATCAGGTCGATGCCCATCACGTAGGCGAGCTGGCGCGCGGCCTCGGTCTTGCCCACGCCCGTGGGACCGGAAAAGAGGAAGGCGCCAATCGGCTTGTCGCCCTTGCCCAGGCCCGAACGCGCCATCTTCACGCTGGACGCAAGCACTTCGAGCGCCTTGTCCTGGCCGAAGACCACGCTCTTCAAGTCGCGCTCCAGCGTCTGCAGTTTGCCGCGGTCGTCATTGCTCACGTTCGCGGGCGGAATGCGCGCGATCTTGGCGACGATCTCCTCGATCTCGCTCTTGCCTATGGTCTTCTTGCGCTTGGAGGGCGTGAGGATGCGCTGCGCCGCGCCCGCCTCGTCGATCACGTCGATCGCCTTGTCGGGCAGGTGCCGGTCGTTGATGTACTTGGCCGAGAGCTCGGCCGCCGCCTGCAGCGCCGCGGCGGCGTACCTGACGCTGTGGTGCTCCTCGAAGCGGCTCTTGAGCCCCTTCAAGATGTCCACCGTCTCGGCCACCGTGGGCTCGACCACGTCCACCTTCTGGAACCGCCTGGAAAGCGCCGCGTCCTTCTCGAAGATGCCGCGGTACTCGGTGTAGGTGGTCGCGCCGATGCACTTGAGCGCGCCGGAGCTGAGCGCTGGCTTGAGCAGGTTGCTCGCGTCCAGCGTGCCGCCCGAGGCCGCACCCGCGCCGATCAGCGTGTGGATCTCGTCGATGAACAGGATGGCGCTGGGCTTGTCCTTGAGGTTCTTCAGGACGCCTTTCAGGCGCTGCTCGAAGTCGCCGCGGTACTTGGTGCCCGCCAGCAGTGCGCCCATGTCCAGCGCATAGACCGTCGACTCGCTCAGAATCTCGGGCACGTCGCCCTGCGTGATGCGCCAGGCCAGGCCCTCGGCGATCGCGGTCTTGCCCACGCCGGCCTCGCCCACCAGCAGCGGGTTGTTCTTGCGCCTGCGGCACAGGATCTGCACCGTGCGCTCGACCTCGTAGTTGCGGCCGATCAGCGGATCGATCTTGCCATCCTTGGCGGCCTGGTTGAGGTTTTGCGTGTACTGCTCCAGCGGCGAGGCCTTTTCGCTGCGCTCGCCGCCCTGGCCCGCGCTCTCTTCGCTTTCGGTCTGCGGCGCCTCGGGCTTGGCCTGCTCGGCCGCCTCGCCCTTGCGGATGCCGTGGGCAATGAAGTTGACCACGTCCAGGCGCGTCACGCCCTGCTGGTGCAGGTAGTAAACGGCGTGTGAATCCTTCTCGCCATAGATCGCGACGAGCACGTTGGCGCCCGTCACTTCCTTCTTGCCGTTGCCGGTGGATTGCACGTGCATGATGGCGCGCTGGATCACGCGCTGGAAACCCAGCGTGGGCTGAGTGTCGACCTCGTCGGAACCCGCCACCTGCGGCGTGTTGTCCTTGATGAAATTGCTGAGCGACGCACGCAGGTCGTCGATGTTGGCCGCGCAGGCCTTGAGCACCTCGGTGGCGCTCGGGTTGTCCAGCAGGGCCAGCAGCAGGTGCTCCACGGTGATGAACTCGTGGCGCTGCTGGCGGGCCTCGACGAAGGCCATGTGCAAGCTGACTTCCAGTTCCTGGGCAATCATGTGAGAACTCCTTTGGCTTGCGGTTGGGACTAACTGTAGATCAGATCAGGGCGCGGCGCCCATCATTCAACAGGCTCCGCGAGACATTGCAAGGGATGGCCCGCCTTGTGCGCCGCATCCATCACCTGCGCCACCTTGGTGTCGGCGATGTCGCGGGTGTAGACGCCGCACACGCCTTTGCCATCGAGGTGGATCTTGAGCATGATCTGGGTGGCGGCCTCACGATCCTTGTTGAAAAATTCCTGCAGCACGACGACCACGAACTCCATCGGCGTGAAATCGTCGTTGAGCATCACCACCTGATACAGGTGCGGCGGCTGCAGCTTTTGCGTGCGCCGCTCGGCGACAACCGAACCGCCCTCATCCCAGGATGGCTCGCGGGGTGCTGGCACGGGCGCTTTGGTAACCATGAAACTCATTCTAGCGATCAAGCGCAAAGCCTGATGGCTGTGAATCTGGTGCCGCTGCCCCGCTTTTCAAGCATTCGCCGCAAAGGATGAACGCAAGGCGCCGCCGGGCCTTGCCAGACCGGGCAGGGGCGCTATCAAGACACGGAATACACCACGTGGACGGCATCGGCGCCCGCCTGCGCGCCCCAGGCGGCCAGGGCCGCATCCGAGGGGAAAAAGCGGCTGGCGTCCCCCAGTTGCAACTCGGCGCTGGCCACCTGGCCGTCCGCCTCGCACTGCAGTCCCAGGCGCACGCACAGGCCGCGCGCCAGGACGTGGCCTTCCCCGGTTTCCTCGACTTTCGGCGGAAAGCGCCGCACGAAGGCAGCCACATCGGGCACGCTCGCGCCCGCCTGCACCCGCAGGTACTTGCCAAAGCGCGCGCGCGCCATCGGCACGCTCCAGACCTGCTGTGCCTTCAGGCGCAGACCGCCATTGAAATGGTCCGGCTGCACGCGCCCGCTGATCACGACCGCTTCATCGTCGCGCAAGGCCTCGGCGGCCGCAGCCGCCACGCCTTCATCGGCGGAGACGTCGATGGCCGCGCTCTTGTCGTCGAGCTTGAACAGCGTGAGCTTGCCGCGCTGGCCGTTGATCGCGCGCAGATCGGCCACGATGCCCGCGACCAGGACGCTTTCGCGGCTGTCGGCGAGCTGGGCCAGGGGCGTCGGGGCAAAGCGCCTGACCTCGCTCTCGACCGCATCGAACAGATGTCCCGAGAGGTGAAAACCGATGGCCGCCTTCTCCTGCGTCAGGCGCTCGCGCACGTCCCAGGGCAGCACGCTCACGAGCGGCGGCTCTTCGTCGCTCGCGCCCACCGCGCCGTCCCCCATCATGTCGAAGAGCCCGCTCTGGTTGGCATTGGCCAGCCGGGCCTGCGCATACTCGAACGCGATGTCGATCGACGCGGCCAGCGCCGCGCGGTTGCGGTCGATGACGTCGAACGCCCCGGCCTTGACGAGCGCCTCCACCGTGCGCTTGTTGATGCGCGTGCGGTCCACCCGCGCGCAAAAGTCGAAAAGGCTCGCAAACGGCCCGCGCGTGCTCCCTTGCGGCCCTTCGCCCCGGCCTTCGCGCGCCGCGACGATGGCCTCGATCGCCTGCTGACCCGTGCCCTTGACCGCGCCCAGGCCGTAGCGGATCACCTGGTCCGTCACGGGCTCGAAGCGGTACACCCCCCGGTTGATGTCCGGCGGCTCGAACGACAGGCCTTCGCGGATGGCGTCATCGACCAACACCTTGAGCTTGTCGGTGTCGTCCATCTCGACGGTCATGTTGGCGCAGAAGAACTCCGCCGTGTAGTGCACCTTGAGCCAGCCGGTGTGATACGCCAGCAGCGAGTAGGCGGCGGCGTGCGACTTGTTGAAGCCGTAGCCCGCGAATTTCTCCATGAGGTCGAACACCTCGTCGGCCGTGGCCTGCGCGATGCCCTTGGCGGCCGCGCCCTTGCGGAAGATCTCGCGGTGGCGCGCCATCTCTTCGTGCTTTTTCTTGCCCATCGCGCGGCGCAGCAGGTCGGCGCCGCCGAGCGTGTAGCCGCCCAGCACCTGCGCGGTCTGCATCACCTGCTCCTGGTAGACCATGATGCCGTAGGTCTCGGCCAGCACCGGCTCCACCAGCGGGTGCGGGTAGATCACCTCTTCCTTGCCGTGCTTGCGGTTGATGTAGCTCGGGATCAGGTCCATCGGCCCCGGGCGGTACAGGGCATTCAGGGCAATCAGGTCTTCGAGGCGGCCCGGGCGCGCTTCCTTGAGCATGCCCTGCATGCCGCGGCTTTCAAACTGGAACACCGCCTCGGTGCGCCCTTCCTGGAACAGCCGGTAGGTGGGGGCATCGTCCAGCGGAATGTTTTCGAATGCAAAATCCTCCTTACCCTTGTGCCGCGCGCGGATGAACTCGCGCGCGAGCTCCAGAATCGTGAGCGTGGCCAGGCCCAGAAAGTCGAATTTCACCAGGCCGATCGCCTCCACGTCGTCCTTGTCGAACTGGCTCACGGCCGAAGTGCTGCCCGGCTGCTGATAAAGCGGGCAAAAATCGGTGAGCTTGCCCGGCGCGATCAGCACGCCCCCCGCATGCATGCCGATGTTGCGCGTCAGGCCTTCGAGCTTCTGCGCCATCTCCACCACCGAGCGCACATCCTCCTCGCCCCGCACGCGCGCCCAGAGCTGCGGCTCGAGCTCGAGCGCGTAGTTGTGCTTGTCGCCCTCAATGCGCGGCTGGGGCGGATAGGCGAGCGTGTAGGTCTGCCCCGGCTTGGCCGGCACGAGCTTGGAGATGCCGTCGCAGAAGGTGTAGCTCATGTCCATGACGCGCCCGGCGTCGCGGATCGCGGCCTTGGCGGCCATGGTGCCGAAGGTGGCGATCTGGCTCACGGCATCCTTGCCGTAGCGCTCCTTCACGTAGTCGATCACCCGGTCGCGGTTGGCCTGGCAGAAGTCAACGTCGAAGTCGGGCATGGACACCCGCTCGGGGTTCAGGAAGCGCTCGAACAGCAGGTTGTAGTGCAGCGGATCGAGGTCGGTGATCTTGAGCGCATAGGCCACGAGCGAGCCCGCGCCCGAACCGCGCCCCGGCCCCACCGGACAGGCATGGGTCTTGGCCCACTGGATGAAGTCGCCGACGATCAGAAAATAGCCGGGAAAGCCCATCTCGATGATGATCCCCAGCTCGAACGCCAGCCGCTCCTCGTAGCGCGGCCGCTCGCGCTCGCGCTGCGTCGCATCGGGGTAGAGATGGCGCAGGCGCTCCTGCAGCCCCTCCTGCGAGACATGGCGGAAATAGTCCTCCATCACCATGCCCGCCGGGATCGGGAAGTCGGGCAGCTGCGGCTTGCCCAACACCAGCGACAGGCTGCAGCGGCGCGCGATCTCCACCGTGTTGGCCAGCGCCGAGGGCACGTCGGCAAAGAGCTGCTGCATCTGCGCACTGCTCTTGAAATACTGCTCGCGCGTGAAGCGCCGCACGCGCCGCCGGTCGCCCAGCGTGCTGCCCTCTGCAATGCAGATGCGTGCCTCGTGCGCCTCGTAGTCATCGGCCTGCAGAAACTGCACCGGCTGCGTGGCCACGACGGGCAGCTGCAGGCGTGCCGCCAGCCGCACGGTGGCCACCACATGTGCCTCGTCATCGTCGCGTCCCGCGCGCTGCAGTTCCAGATAGAAACGATGGGGGAAAACGGCCGCGAGCTGCAGCGCCTGCTCGGCCGCGCCCGCTTCGTTGCCCAGCACCAGCGCACGGCCCACCGGGCCGGCCTGCGCGCCCGAGAGCGCGATCAAGCCCTCGGCCAGCTCCCGCAGCCACGCCCAGCGGCACACCGCTATGTCGCGCACCACGCCCTGCATCCAGGCGCGGGTGAGCAACTCGCACAGGTTGAAATAGCCCTGCCGGTTCTGCACCAGCAGCACGATGCGCGTGGACTCGCCCCCCGCGATGTCCCCCAGGCAGATCTCGGCGCCGATGACGGGTTTGACCCCTTTGCCACGCGCGGCCTTGTAGAGCTTGAGCGCGCCGAACAGGTTGTTCAGGTCGGTGAGCGCCAAGGCTCCCTGCGCATCCCTGGCGGCGGCGTCCACCGCTTCATCGATGCGCGTGGTGCCATCGACCACAGAGAATTCGGAATGCAGGCGCAGGTGGACAAACATCCGGTGATTGTAGGAAGAGCCGTCCGCGCCGCTCCCGTGGGCGGATGGCTCAATAGGCCACCCACCCTCTCCGGATCAGCGGGGCGAACACCCATCGATAGGCGGCGTTGACCCCCGGCAGCAGCAGGCCGGTGGCGCCCGGCAGAACCACATGGAAAACCGCCACGCTTGCCAGCGCCACCAGGGCTGCGCCCACCATGTCCAGCGGGAAATGGATGCCAAGGTAAATCCGCGCCCAAGCCACCGGTAGGCCCAGCAGCGCCAATGCCACGCCCGCGCGACGCATCCTGGGGTGCCACAGCAGACTGAAGGCCACGCTCCATATACCCGTCAGGTGATCACTGGGAAATGAGGCATCGGGCACATGAGCCATGAACGTGTGCCCCAGTGGCACCATGAACGGCCGGGGATGCGGCCAGAGCATCCCGAGCGCAGCTGACATCAGGAAACCGAGCGCACAGACCAGCGCCGCCCGCAGCAAGGGCGCGCGTCGGCCCTCGCCACCTCGTACCCACGCCATCACAAGGTACAGCGGCACCGCCCACATCAGGGCCTCGGCGCACAGCCTGGCAAAAACAAGCACCACCACACCCGGATCGGCCGGTCCGTTGATCGACAGAAACAGGGAGCGGTTGAATTCTTCAAGCATCATCATCCAGAAGCGGCGGCGAGGGACGGCAGAGCGTGCGTCTGGCCCCTGCGTTCCCCGTCACGCGCACGGCCGGTGTGGCGGGGCCGCCATTTTCGGTGAATCGCACATGGTTTGCGCGGGCGCGGTTTCATACAATGGCCGGATTCAGTCGCTCAGGTTTCCCACGCTCCATGCTGCGCCCTTTTGCACTTTTGCCCGCCACCCTGCTGCTTGCCGCCACTTTCGCGGGCTGCTCCAGCACGCCCGAGGACCCCACCGCGCACTGGAGTGTGCAGAAAATCCAGTCGGAAGCGCAGGACGAAATGAAGAGCGGCGCCTGGGAAAAGGCCGTTCCGCTGCTCGAAAAGCTCGAAGGGCGTGCCGCCGGTACTCCGCTGGCCCAACAGGCGCAATTGGAAAAAGCCTACGCGCAGTACAAAGATGGCGAGCGGCCGCAGGCCATTGCCACGCTCGACCGCTTCATGAAGCTGCACCCCGCGAGCCCCGCGTACGACTACGCGCTGTACATGAAGGGCGTGGTCAACTTCAACGACGACCTGGGCTGGTTCTCCTGGCTCTCGCGGCAGGATCTGTCCGAGCGCGACCAGAAGGCGGCCAAGGACTCGTTCGAGGCGTTCAAGGAACTCGTCACGCGCTTCCCGGATTCGCGCTACACGCCCGACGCACGCCAGCGCATGACCTACATCGTGAACTCGCTGGCACAGTACGACGTGCACGTGGCGCGCTACTATTTCGACCGCGGCGCCTATGTCGCGGCGGTGAGCCGCGCGCAGTCGTCAATCAAGGATTTCCCCAGTGCGCCCTCCAACGAGGAGGCGCTGTACATCCTGGTGCGCTCTTACGAGGCGCTGGGGCTCACCCAGCTGAGCACCGACGCGCAGCGCGTGCTCGATGCCTCCTATCCCCACAGCGAGCTGCCCAAGCACGGTTTCAAAGGCAAATCCAGTTCCTGGTGGCAATTCTGGTAAATCCCGCATATGGACAAGCCGTTTCGCATCGTGGCGGCCACCGGCACCGACAGAGGTGACCGGGACTACCAGCAAGACCGGGTGGAACTGCTGGCACACCCACGCGTCAACGGCTGCATCCTGGGCATCGTGGCCGACGGCATGGGCGGGCGCAGTGGCGGGCGCAAGGCCTCCGACCAGGTGATCATGACGGCGAGCCAGGTGTTCGAGCGCTACGACCCGAATACCGACAACGCCAGCGCCTTCCTCGAAAACCTGGTGCAGGAGGCGCATCTGGTGATCCGCCTCACCGCCATCTCTTCCGAGCAGGAGCCGCACAGCACCATCGCCGCCTTCGTCATCAACCCGGGCGGCGACTGCCACTGGATCCATGCGGGCGACTCACGCATCTACCACCTCAGGCGCAAGAAGCTCTTGCACCGCACCAAGGACCATTCCTACGTCCAGGCGTTGGTGGACCGGGGCGAACTCACCGAGGAGCAGGCGCGTGACCATCCCCACTCCAACATCCTGCTGGGGTGTCTGGGCATGGACGCCGATCCGCCCACCACGGGTTACGATATTTCCCAGCTGATGGTGGGCGACAGCCTGCTGGCCTGCAGCGACGGCGTGTGGCACTACTTCACCACCCGCGAACTGGCCACCGCCATCGCCTCGCTGACGCCGCGCGAGGCCAGCGAATACCTGATCCAGGAAGCGCGCCAACGCGCCCAGGGCGGCGGGGACAACCTCTCGCTGATCATCGTGCGCATCGAGCCGATCACCGACGAAAAAAAGACGCAGCAGCGTTTCATGGGCTTCGAGGCCAAGGTCTAGGAGCGTGGGCAGCAGAAGGCGTCGATAGCGAGAATGAGCCCCAGCGAGGACAGTTTTTGCCGGCTTCTTGGCCCATAGCCGAGCTATGGGCCAAGAAGCCGGTGAAAAATGGACCGCTGCAGCTCATTTGCAGCCTACGCTTCTTCTGCCACCCACGCTCCTGGGAGACTACCAGCGGATTTCAGGTCAGGCGGGTATCGACCACGCGGCGCTCGAGCTGCAGGTACTCCCGGGTCTGCATTTCATTGAGGCGCGAGACCGTGCGCGGGAATTCGTGCAGCAGCGGCCCCTCCGTGTACAGCTGCTCGGGCGCCACGGCCGCCGAGACGACGAGCTTCACGCGCCGGTCATAGAGCACGTCCACGAGCCAGGTGAAGCGGCGCGCGGCCGAGGCCATGTTCACCGGCATCCAGGGCACGTTGGACAGCAGCACGGTGTGGAACTGGCTGGCGATCTCCAGATAGTCGTTTTGCGAACGTGGGCCCATGCACAGCTCGCGGAAATCGAACCACACCACGCCACCCGCGCGGCGCAGCGCGCGGATCTCGCGCGCCTCGATGCGCAGCACCGGATCTTCGTCGCGCACCTCGGCCAGACGCTCGAACGTCGCGGCCATCGCGGCCTCGGCCTCGGGGCCGAGCGGCGTGTGGTAGATCGTCGCGTCTTCCAGCGTCTGGCTGCGGTAGTCCACGCCGTTGTCCACGTTGATCACCTCCAGGCGCTCCTTGAGCAAGGCGATCGCGGGCAGGATGCGGTCGCGGTGCAGGCCATCGGGATACAGGCCGTCGGGCTCGAAGTTCGACGTCGTCACGAACCCCACACCATGCGCGAAGAGCGAATCGAGCAAGCGATACAGAATCATCGCGTCGGTGATGTCGGCGATGTGAAATTCGTCGAAGCAGATCAGCTTGTAGCGCCTGGCCATATTGGCGCCGAGCACGGTGAGCGGGTCCTGCGTGCCCTGCAGCGCGGCCAGCTGGCGCTGCACCTCGCGCATGAATTCGTGAAAGTGCAGCCGCACCTTGCGCTTGAGCGGAACGGCCGTGAAGAAGCAGTCCATGAGAAAGCTCTTGCCACGTCCCACGCCGCCATACATATAGACGCCACGCGGGATCTCCGGGTGGTTCAGCAGCTTCTTGAGCGCGTTGGAGCGTCGCTGCTTGTACGCCCCCCATTCGGTGGCGCAACGCTCCAGCGCCGCGATTGCGCGCAACTGCGCCGGGTCGCTGTGAAATCCCTTGGCCGCCAGGGCCTCTTCGTAAATCTGCTGAACCGACACGCGCACAGACCTCACAAAACAATAGCTGCCAGCGCTTGCCCATCAAGCGCTGGCAGCCGATTTTGTTTGAAATTTCAGAAATTCAAGGTGCGCTTGTCCACCGCCAGCGCCGCTTCCTTCATCGCTTCGGAAAGCGTGGGGTGCGCGTGGCAGATGCGGGCGATGTCCTCGCTGCTGGCCTTGAATTCCATGGCCACGGCCGCCTCGGCCACGAGTTCGCTGGCCATGGGGCCGACGATGTGCACGCCCAGGATTTCATCGGTCGCGGCATCGGCCAGCATCTTCACCAGGCCGGTGGTGTCGCCCAGCGCGCGCGCGCGACCGTTGGCCATAAAGGGGAAGGTGCCGACCTTGTACTTGATCCCATCGGCCTTGAGTTGCTGCTCGGTCTTGCCCACCCAGGCGATCTCGGGGCTGGTGTAGATCACCCACGGAATGGTGTTGAAGTTGACGTGCCCATGCTGGCCCGCCATGCGCTCGGCCACGGCCACACCCTCTTCCTCGGCCTTGTGCGCCAGCATGGGGCCGCGCACCACGTCGCCCACGGCCCAGACGCCGGGCAGGTTGGTGCGGCACAGCTCATCGACCTCGACCATGCCGCGATCGGTGAGCTTCAGGCCCACGGCCTCGGCGTTGAGCCCGTCGGTGTTGGGCACGCGGCCAATCGACACGATGAGCTTGTCCACGTCGAGCTTCTGCGCCACGCCCTTGGCATCGGTGTAGGCCACCGCGACGCCCTTCTTGCCGTTCTTGACCTCGGTGATCTTTACGCCCAGTTCGATCTTCAGGCCCTGCTTGTCAAACGCCTTCTTGGCCTCCTTGGCGATCTGCTCGTCCACCGCGCCCAGGAAGGTCGGCAGCGCTTCGAGCACCGTCACCTCGGCGCCCACGCGGCGCCAGACGCTGCCCATTTCCAGCCCGATCACGCCCGAGCCGATCAGGCCCAGGCGCTTCGGAACACCAGGAATGTGCAGCGCGCCGTCGTTGGAGAGGATGTTTTCTTCATCGAACGGCGCACCGGGCAGCGCGCGCGGGCTGGAGCCGGTGGCAACGATGACCTGCTTGGCCACGAGGGTCTCCTCGGTCTTGCCCGCCACCTTGATCTCGTAGCCGCCATCGACCGCTTTCACGAACGAGCCGCGGCCATGAAAGAACGTCACCTTGTTCTTCTTGAACAGGTAGAGGATGCCGTCGTTGTTCTGCTTCACCACTTCGTTCTTGCGCCCCACCATCGTGGCCACATCCATCTTCACGTCCCGGGCGGTGATGCCGTGCTCGGCGAAGTGCAGCCGCGCCTGCTCGTAGTGCTCGCTCGACTGCAGCAGCGCCTTGGACGGGATGCAGCCGACGTTGGTGCAGGTGCCACCGGGCGCGGGGCCGCCCTTGTCGTTCTTCCATTCGTCGATGCAGGCGACCTGCATGCCCAGCTGCGCGGCGCGGATCGCGGCGATGTAGCCCCCGGGGCCGGCGCCGATCACAATAACGTCAAATTTCATCTCTAGCCTCAACTTACAATTTAAACCGTTCCACGTATTGCTCTAATGTTTCTTGCAAATATCCCCAGACAATCGATCTACATAATTCCGCATCGGCAGTCGAATGGCCGTCGCAAAAAACATGTTCGAGATACTCAAAACCCTCGATCCCCTCAGCCATGCCGCGACTCAACTCATTTTTAAATTTCTTATTTTGATCAAATCCTGGAGCTATAGCATACAACTCTTTATACACAACTTGTGAATTTTCCAAAATCACCGAAGACAAACGTTTTGCATCAAATTTACTCCCTTTGTAATTGTTATTCAAGTCAATGCATAAATTTTGAGAGGTCGCGCAACTCTGTTGCTTTACCAACCC
>JAIOIA010000010.1:0-2630 GCA_019912745.1 Comamonas sp.
GGATGTCAGCCGCGCAAGGCCCGCAAGGGTCGGGCGTGCGACCTCGGTGAAGCAGGAACCCGCCGAAGCGACCAGAGTGGGCGATCAGCTCGCCCTGGCGCCGTAGGAATCCCCTTCCTTTAGGGAAGGGGAGGATGTCAATTGTAACAAAATCAAAAAATCCTTAATTTGCCCTTTTGTTTGCCGTTATGCAGGTACGACGTAGTGCTAGCTGTATCTGCTGGTCGCTGCCGCCATCAAGGAGCACCGCCATGCCACTGTCACCTGTAGAACGAACCGCCGCGCAATGGTCGCAGTTGCGTCCGCAGAGCGATCTGTACTCCACGGGCGCCTCTGGGGCCGTGCCCGTACGACCGATCAACCCGGTCAATCCGGCCGAATCCACCAATGAATTGGGTGCGGGCGCGATCGTGCGCCTGTCCGAGAAGACCGGCCTGCCCGATCCCATTCAGCGCGACTGGACGCTGGCCGAGCCGCAGAAGGAAAAGCCCCAGGAGGTGGAGCCGCCGCCGCGTGATCCGCCCCTGTACCAGCAGCTCATCGACATCGTGCAGTCCATGTGGCGTGCCAGCGGCCAGGCGGTGCAGCTGGCGGAAGACATGAACCAGACTACGCTGGATGCGCGTCTGAATCAGCAGGTGCCGCCCCCCGCGCCGGCCAAACCGCTCACCTACACCGATCCGTCCATCAAGCGTACCGGGGGTCTTTGAACCCCGGGTTGACGGGCCGGGCAATTGTGTGCCTCACTGGTGGGGGGCCTGCAGGGCTCGGGTTCAGAGGGTAGCCGGACGCTACCCTTTTTTGTGGCTGGCGGTGTTGGCCACGCCATTGCTCACGTGGCCGGCGGGCACGTGTTGCGCGGCGCTCGCCACGTGGCTGCGCTGATCGTCGAAGAAGAAATCGGGCTCGAACTCACGCAGGAACGGCCCCTTTTCCAGCCCGCCCAGAAACATCGCCTCATCGACCGTGATGCCCCAGTCGAGCAGGGTGCGCACCGCCCGTTCGTGCGCCGGGGCGCTGCGCGCGGTCACCAGCGCGGTGCGGATGCGCATGGTCTGTGACGCGGCCGCCTGGCGCTGCAGGTGGTTGAGTGCGGCCAGCAGGGGCTTGAACGGTCCCTCGGCCAGAGGCGTGTCCGCGAGCCGCGCCTCGTGCTGCACGAAGGCGGGCAGACCCTCTTCCTGGTAGACGCGCTCGGCTTCGTCGGAAAACAGCACCGCGTCGCCGTCGAAGGCGATGCGCACCTCCTGCGGATAGTGCTGGCTTGCGGGCCTGGACTCGGTGAGCACGCGGGCCGCCGCGTAGCCCATGCTCAGGGCCTGCTGCACGTCCTGGGCGTTGGCCGAGAGGAACAGGTGTGCGCCCAGGGGACGCAGGTAGGCGAACGGATCCCGGCCGCGCGTGAACACGCCGCGCTCGATGCGCATGCCCGCGGCCTGCGCCGAGGCGAACACGCGCAGCCCGCTGGCCGGGTCGTTGCGCGAGAGCATGACCACCTCCACGCGCTGCGCGGCGTCGGTGTTGAAGGCGAGCAGCTTCTTGACCAGCGCGAAGGCCACGCCCGGGCCGGGGCTCTGGCGCACGTGCTCCAGCTGGTAGTGCATGTACCCGGCTTCGTCACCGGTCTCGAACAGCCGGTTCTCCTCCTCGAAATCGAACAGGGCGCGCGAGGAGATCGCCACCACCAGCTTGCCGTTCAAGGTATTGGCCACGGTCTCTCTACTTCACGAACTGGTTCAGTTCGATGATGGGCTGCAGCACCGCCAGCACGATGAGCATCACGATCAGACCCATGCCGACGATGAGCAGCGGCTCCAGGAGGGTGGCCAGTTGCAGCGCGCGGCGCTGCACTTCGTTGCCCATCTGCCGCGCGGCGCGCTCCAGCATCGTCGGCAGCTGCCCGGTCTGTTCGCCCAGGCGCGCGAACATCGTCAGCAGTGAGGGGAAGCGTTTGGTGCGCGCCAGCGCCGAGGCCAGCGGCGCGCCTTCGCGCACCAGCACCAGTGCACCCAGCGCGTCGGCGCGCAGCGCGCGGTTGGAGAGCGTCTTGGCCGCCGCCTGCAGCGCCTTCAGGATGGGCACGCCCGCGCCCGCCAGCATGCCCAGTGTTCCGGCAAAGCGCGCGGCGTTGTAGCTGCGTGAGAGACGACCGAGGATGGGCAGGTGCAGCCACCAGCCATCGAAATTTTCACGAAAAACGTCGTTTTTCAGTGCTAGTCGTGCGCCAATTACTATCAATACGAGAACAATCAGCACGATCCAGCCGTCGTGCCGGACGAAGTCGCTGATCGCCAGCATCACCACCGTCAGCAGCGGTAGCGCGTGCTTGCTGCCTGCGAAGACGCTCGCCACCTGGGGCACGACGTAGCCCACGAGAAACAGCACGATGGCGATCGCCACCAGCGTGACGATGGCCGGGTAGAGCGCCGCGCCGATGAGTTTGGCGCGCAGTTGCTGGCGCTCTTCGAGGTCATCGGCCAGGCGTTCGAGCACTTGCGCCAGACCCCCGCTGGCCTCGCCCGCACCGATGACGGCGCAGTAGATGGGGGAGAACTCGCGCGGGAACTGCGCCAGCGCCTGGGCAAAGGGGCTGCCCGCGTTGACCTCGGCGCGCAGTGTCGCCAGCAGGT
>JAIOIA010000062.1:0-15253 GCA_019912745.1 Comamonas sp.
GCCGCCGCGCGCACCGCCGAGATGTTCGCCGAGGAAATCCTCGCCGGGCGCCTCACGCTCGAACCCGTGGCCGCCTGAAGGAGAAAACACCATGAGCATCCAAGGCAAGAAAATCACGCTGCACGAAATGGCGCTGCGCGATGGCATGCACCCCAAGCAGCACCAGATCAGCATCGAGCAGATGAAGTCCGTCGCCACCGCGCTGGACGCGGCCGGCATGCCGCTGATCGAAGTGACCCATGGCGACGGCCTGGGCGGCGACTCGGTCAATTACGGCTTTGCCATGCACACGGATGAGGCGTATCTGAAGGCGGTCATTCCCCTGATGAAGCACGCCAAGATCTCGGCGCTGCTGCTGCCCGGCATCGGCACCGTCGATCATCTGAAGATGGCGCACGAGGTCGGGGTGCACACCATCCGCGTGGCCACGCACTGCACCGAGGCGGACGTGGCCGAGCAGCACATCACGATGGCGCGCAAGCTCGGCATGGACACCGTGGGCTTCCTGATGATGAGCCACATGAACAGCCCCGAGGGACTGGTCAAGCAGGCCCGATTGATGGAAGGCTACGGCGCCAACTGCGTCTATGTCACGGACTCGGCCGGGCATATGCTGCCCGAGGACGTGCGCGCGCGTCTGGGCGCGGTGCGCGAGGCGCTGAAACCCGAAACGGAGCTCGGTTTCCACGCGCACCACAACCTGGCGATGGGCGTGGCCAATTCGATCACCGCGATCGAGATGGGCGCCAACCGTGTGGACGCGGCCAGCGCGGGCCTGGGTGCGGGCGCGGGCAATACGCCGATGGAAGTGCTCGTGGCGGTGCTCGGCCTGATGGGCGTGCAGACCGGTGTCGATGTCTTCAAGATCCAGGACGTGGCCGAGGACCTGATCGTGCCGATGATGGATTTCCCCATCCGCATCGACCGTGACGCGCTCACGCTCGGCTACGCCGGTGTCTACGGTTCATTCCTGCTCTTTGCCAAGCGCGCCGAGAAAAAATACGGCGTGCCCGCGCGCGAGATCCTCGTGGAGATGGGCCGCCGCGGCTGCGTGGGCGGGCAGGAAGACATGATCGAGGACACCGCGCTCACGCTGGCGCGCCAGCGCGGCCTGAAGGTGGCCTGAGGGTGCCCTGAGCCGGGAGTGCATGTCATGCTGAAGCTGCTGGGGGTCTTGCTCGCGCTGGTGCTGGCGTGGCTGGCGTCGACGCTGTCGCCGTGGGCAGCCATGGGCCAGGCCGCGCTGCTGGCGTTGCTGCTGCTGTGCCTGCTGGCCTTGGCGGTGCGTGCGCGTTCGGGCGCGGCCTGGGCCGATGGCGCGGCGCGCGCCGATCGGCATGCGCTGGCGGTGATCGCCGAGAACGCCGGGATGATGTCCTCCTTCACCCGCGTGGTGGCCGCCTCGCGCGAGCAGCAGGCGCTGCTTGCGGGCTTGCGCGAGGGCGTGGACACGCTCGCTGACAGCGTGCGGACCGTCGTGCAATCGGCGGACATCACGCACGATGAAGTCAGCACCATGCACGCTCTGGCGCGGCAGGGCGATGAGTCGCTGCACCGCACGGCCGAGCGCATCGAGGCGCTCGCGCAGTCGGCCGACGCGCTGGATGCGCGCTTTCGCGAAGTGATGCATCACACGCGGGAAATCAAAGGCATGCTCGCGGTGATCCAGAACGTCACCATGCAGACCAATCTGCTCTCGCTCAACGCCGCCGTCGAGGCGGCGCGCGCGGGCGCGCATGGGCGCGGCTTTGCGGTGGTGGCTGACGAAGTGCGCAAACTGGCGGTGCGCACGGGCGAGGCCACGCAGCAGATTCAGCAGACGATCAGCGGCATCACCGCGAGCGCAGCCGCGGCGGATGAACACCTCGAGACCGTGCTTGCCGGCGTGCACGAGAGCGTGCAGCGCATGCGCGAAACGGGTGAAGCGCTGGCCGGCATCCGCGAACGCTCCGGACGCACGCTGCAGGCCGCCACGGCCATGACAAGCGCCGCGCAAGCCCAGGACGCCGCGAGCGAACGCCTGATGCAGGACGCCGGGCAGCTCGCCTCGGCCGCCGGCCAGTCGCTCGAATGGGTGGGCAAGAGCAACGCGCAGCTGCGCGTGGTGCAGGCGCTGATTGGCGAGCTCAAGCAGGAAACTTCGGCGCTGCTCGGCGATCACCGCGATGTGGACGTGCTCATCGATTGCATCGAGGAAATGCGCGCTTGCAACATCCTCGTGATGAATTCCGGCACGCCGGCCGAGCTCGAGCCCGTGGTTCGGCGCGTCGCGCAGCTGGACCGGCGGCTCGATGCCGCCTGGAAGCACTGGCAGGCAGGCCCGGGCAGAAGGCATCAGGCGGCGACCGTGGTCGCCGCCTTCACGGCCGCAGTGGGGCATTACCGCGCCATGCGCGGCGAGGCGCTGGCCCTGGCTCAGGCTGGGCGCTTCGAAGAGGTGCGCCGCAAGATTCCCACCGATGTGCGCCAAGCCTATGACGGCGCCAAGCAGGCGCTGGCGCAGGTCGATGTGCAGGACAAGGCCCTGCGCGAGCGGCGCAGCCGCCTGACGGCGGTTGGCCAGCGGCTCTTGTCTGCCTCCTGAAATTTTCTTCTTTTGCATGAACCTGGAACGCCATGGCCCTCTCTTCCAAAATCCTTGACCAGCTTGCCAAGCACCTGCACGCCTGCCAGCGCGAGGCGCGCGACACGCCCAAGATCACCGACGAGCACCCCGAGATGGAGTGGGATGACGCCTACGCCATCCAGGACCGCATCCTCGCGGCCAAGCTCAAGGGCGGCGCGCGCATGGCGGGTTACAAGGCGGGACTGACCTCGCACGCCAAGATGAAGCAGATGGGCGTGACCGACCCGGTGTTCGGTTTCCTTGTCGACGAATTCACCGTGCCCGATGGCGGCGAGGTGAAGGTGAGCGAGCTCATCCACCCCAAGGTCGAGCCCGAAATCTGCTTCGTCACGCGCACCGAACTCACCGGACCCGGCTGCAGCATCGCCCACGTGCTGGCTGCGAGCGACGTGGTGCTGCCCGGCATCGAAGTCATCGACAGCCGCTACCGCGACTTCAAGTTCGACCTGAAGAGCGTCGTGGCCGACAACACCTCGGCCGCGCGCTTCGCCGTCGGTGGCCATGCGGTCGATGCGCGCGGCGTCGATCTGCGCACCACCGGCATCGTGCTGGAGAAGAACGGCGTGCCGGTCGCGCTGGGCGCGGGCGCGGCGGTGCTCGGCCATCCGGCCGCCGCCGTCGCCATGCTGGTCAACCACCTGGGGCGACGCGGCAAGAGCCTGCCCGCGGGTTCGTTGGTGCTCTCGGGTGGCGCCACGGAAGCGGTGGCCGTCAAGGCGGGCGATCACGTCTGCCTGCGCATGCAGGGTATGGGCAGCGTCTCGATGCACTTTGTCTGAGCCTGAACAGGAGCCAACGCACCATGCCATTCGCACAGATCTACATGCTCGAAGGCCGCACCGAGGCACAGAAAAAGGCCGTGATCGAGAAAGTCACGCAGGCCCTCGTCGAGGCCGTGGGCGCACCCGCCAGCACGGTGCGCGTGATGATCCAGGAAGTGCCCAAGGAGAATTGGGGCATCGCCGGGGTCAGCGCCAAGGAACTGGGGCGCTGACGGACCTCGACCACTCGTCAGAGCCAGAAGACAGGCAACGGAGCGCCAAACTGGCGAAGAAGCTCGCAGGATCGATGCTTCATACCGACAGGCGCTCGTGAACATGGGCACGTCAACCCACGGCAGATATCGGGGTTCCGCCCCCGGGGGCGGGGTCGCGCAGTCTAGCGGGCCGTGGGCTGGGACGTGCTTTCGCTGGCTGCGGCAAGTGCGCCCTCCAGCGTGTCGAACAGGCTCACGCCCGGACGTGAGGTCAGTCCACTGCGCTGCGCCATCTCCAGCGGCTCGCCGCCGAGGCCGGCCACCAGCACGCGGATGCCGCGCTTCTCGCAGGCGCGCAGCAGGGCGCCCAGCGTTGCCGCTCCGGTGCTGTCCATGTAGGGCACCCTGCCCAGGTCCAGCACGAGCGCCCGCGAGGGCGGCGCATCCTCGATCTGCTGCAGCGCGGTGGCGGAGCCGAAGAACAGGGGGCCGGTGATGCGCCAGGCGTGCACGCGCTCTGCGTCCGTTGCCGGCTCCGCAGCCGCCAGGGGCTGCGCATGCGTGAGCCGCGCCATGCGGTAGATGAAGATCGCGCAGGCACTGAAGATGCCGACCTGTACCGCCACCGTGAGATCGAAAACCACGGTGAGCAGAAACACCGACAGCAGCGTGCCGCGATACGTCATCCGGTAGTGGCGCAGGTGCGCGAACGCGCGCCACTCGCCCATGTTCCAAGCTACGTGCAGCAGGATGGCCGCCAGGCACGCGAGCGGAATCGAGCTGGCCAGCGGCGCGGCCACGAGAATCACCACGAGCAGCACCAGCGCATGCACCATGCCGGCGATGGGGCTGGTGGCGCCGCTCTTGACGTTGGTGACGGTGCGTGCGATCGTGCCCGTGGCCGGCATGCCGCCGAAGAAGGGCACGACGAAATTGGCGATGCCCTGGGCCATCAGTTCCTGGTTGGGATTGTGCCGGTCCTGGATGATCTCGTCGGCCACGCGCGCGCACAGCAGCGATTCGATGGCCCCCAGCAGCGCCAGCGTGATCGCGGGCATGAGCATGAAGCGCGCCGATTCCCACGAGACTTCGGGCAGCGTGAACGCGGGCAGCGCCGCCGGTATGCCGCCGAAGCGGCTGCCTATGGTCTCCACCGGCAGCTTGAATGCGGCGACCGCGATCGTGGCCAGCACCAGCGCGACGATGGCGCCGGGCACCATGGTGAGTTTGCCGGAAAACGGCGCGCGCGCGCCGAGCGACGGCATCCCGTGCTGCCAGACGATGATGACGGCGAGACTCGCGAGGGCGATGCCGAAGGCCCAGACGTTCATCGTGTGCGCATGGGCCCACAGGGCGGCGAGAATGCCGAAAAAATCCGCCGGCATGCTGGGGACCGTCAGGCCCAGGAAATCCTTCACCTGCGAGAGCGCGATCAGCACCGCGATGCCGTTCGTGAACCCGGTGATGACGGCCACGGGAATGAAGCGCACAAGCGTGCCCAGCCTGAACAGGCCCATGGCGAAGAGCATCACGCCCGAGAGGGCGGTCGCGATGATCAGATTGGCCACGCCGTACTGCTGCACGATGCCGTAGACGATGACGATGAAGGCGCCGGCCGGACCGCCGATCTGCACCCGGCTGCCGCCCAGCAGCGCCACCAGGAAGCCCGCGATGATGGTGGTGAAGATGCCGGCCTCGGGTTTGAGCCCCGAGGCGATCGCGAACGCCATGGCGAGCGGCAGCGCGACGACGGCGACCGTCAGGCCCGCGCCGATGTCGGCGATCAGGCGGGTGCGGTCATAGTCCGCAAGGCAAGAGATGAGGCGGGGACGAAAGGAAAAGACCACGAACACGGCTCCAGGCAACAGATGAGCGACAACGAGGGCAGGACGATCGTTGTGCCTGGGGTGGACCGCAATGGCGCAGCCGCGTGATGAAGCGGCGCCGACGGGTGAGTTGCTGGACGGTCAGCATCGTTGGATGTGGCGAGTGGCGCCAGTGTACGCCGGTCGTTCGCCGGAGCTGCTGCGTGGGTATATGTGGATATGTGGCCGCCCCCTGCCCGACAGGCGTAGAGTTGCGCCGCCGCGCGGCTTGCGCGTGGCGGACATGTTCAACCCCTGCGGGTCGTGGCGCGGCCCGCGTCTTCTTTTCATCGGGCGCAGTGTGCAGGAACTTGACTTTGATGTACTCATCGTGGGCAGCGGCCTGGCGGGCCTGAGCGCCGCCCTGCGCCTGGCGCCCACGCACCGTGTGGCCGTGATCACCAAGCGCGCCATCAGCGACGGATCGAGCCAGTGGGCACAGGGCGGAATTGCCGCCGTGCTGGGCGAGCACGACAGCTTCGAGGCCCATGTGCAGGACACCTTCGTCGCCGGCGCCGGCCTGTGCGCGCCCGATGCCACGCGTCTCGTGGTGGAACGGGCGCCCGAGTGCATCGCCTGGCTGCGGGAGCTGGGCGTGCCGTTTTCCATGGACGACGGCCACCTGCACCTCACACGCGAGGGCGGTCACAGCGAGCGGCGCATCGTGCACGCCACCGACGCCACGGGCGCCGCCGTGCAGCGCACGCTGATCGACGCGGTGCGCGCCACGCCCGGCATCGCACTGTTTGAGCGGCACACACTGGTGGACCTGATCACCGCCCGCAAGCTCGGGCGCACGGCGCAGGCCTGCCTGGGACTGTACGCGCTGGACGAAGCGACGGACACGGTGCGCACCTTCCGCGCGCCGCACACCATCGTCGCCACGGGCGGCGCGGGCAAGGTCTACCTCTACACCACCAACCCCGACACCTCCACGGGCGACGGCATTGCCGCCGCGTGGCGCGCGGGCTGTCGCGTGGCGAACATGGAGTTCATCCAGTTCCACCCCACGTGCCTGTATCACCCGCACGCCAAGTCCTTTCTCATCAGCGAGGCGGTGCGTGGCGAGGGCGGGCAGCTCTTGCTGCCACGGGCCCTCGGCGGCCAGCGCTTCATGCCGGCGCACGATGAGCGCGCGGAGCTCGCGCCGCGCGATGTGGTGGCGCGCGCCATCGACTTCGAGATGAAGAAGCACGGCCTGGATTGCGTGTACCTGGACATCTCGCACCGCAGCCCGGAGTTTTTGCACGAGCACTTTCCCAACATCCTCGCGCACTGCGCCCAGCTCGGCATCGACATCACGCGCGAGCCCATTCCCGTGGTGCCGGCGGCGCACTACACCTGTGGCGGCATCCTCACCGATCTGCACGGGCGCACCGATCTGCAGGGGCTGTATGCTGTGGGCGAGGCGGCCTGTACCGGCCTGCACGGCGCCAACCGGCTGGCGAGCAATTCGCTGCTGGAATGCATGGTGTTCGCGCAGGCGGCGAGCCAGAGCATCGCCACCGCGCGCATGCCCGAGCGCGTGGCTCTGCCCGCATGGGATGACAGCCGCGTGGCCGACGCCGACGAAGCCGTGGTGATCTCGCACAACTGGGACGAGCTGCGCCGCTTCATGTGGGACTATGTCGGCATCGTGCGCACCAACAAGCGCCTGGAGCGCGCGATGCATCGCATCGCGCTGCTCAAGAGTGAAATCCAGGAGTTCTACGGGCAGTTTCACGTCACGCGCGATCTGCTGGAGCTGCGCAATCTCGTGCAGGTGGCGGAGCTCATCGTGCGCTCGGCGCAGGCGCGCCACGAAAGCCGCGGCCTGCACTACAGCCGCGACTGGCCGGAGCTGGCTGCGCCGGCCGCGCCCACCATCCTCGTACCCGAACTGGCCTGAACTGAGTTGGAGCGCGTCACGGCGTGCGCAGGCGGGCGTCGAGCCAGCCGCGCAGGCTGTTGATGAAGGCCCAGCGCTCAACGTGCGGCACGTCCGTCAGACGCAGCACGCCTTCCATGATGCGGCCCTCGCGCAGCGCCACGGAGCGGCCCACGCCGGGCAGCAGTCCACACGTGAGCGCTGGCGTGATCCAGCGCCCATCGAGCCGCGCGGCGACGTTGCCGAAGGTAGATTCGGTGATCTCGCCCGCCGCGTTGTAGAGCACGGTATCGAAGATGCCGGGCGGCGGCGCGAACGCCGCGTAGTGCGCGCGGCGCGTGGTCTTGTGGCGGGTGAATTCGCCGTGTGCTTCGGTGAAGGGCCGATCGGCCAGGGCCAGCACCACGGGCGTGGCCGTGGGGTGCAGCGCGAAGGCTTCGGCGTGCGGCGCGCCCAGCACATCCAGCCGCAGGCGCGCGCGCCACAAGCCGTGCGGGCGGGTGGCGCACAGCACATCCAGGCAGGCCTGAACGCGCGCCTCCTCCCAGGGCAGGCCGAAGTGCGCGGAGGCCCGAGCCATGCGCGCCAGGTGCTCGGTGCGGTGGCGCAATCTGCCGTCTTCGAGCGCCAGGGTCTCCAGCAGGTCGAACGGCGCGCTGGCGCGTTCCACGAACAGGCGCTTGGCCGCCCATTCGCTCCATTCGCCGTGGGCGGTGGCGCCCGAGGTGATGCCGCTGCCGATGCCGCAAGTGGCGCGCGAGCCGCGCAGCGCCACGGTGCGGATCGGCACGTTGAAGGTGGCCGCGATGCCGCCCGCGCCGTCGGGGCGCACCACGCCGATGGCGCCGCAGTACACGCCGCGTGGCGCGGGCTCCAGCGCCTGGATGAGCCGCATCGCGCTCGACTTGGGTGCGCCCGTGACCGAGCCGCAGGGGAACAGCGCGGCGAACACGTCGGCCAGCCGCGTGCCCGCGCGCGTGCGCGCCGCCACGTCCGAGGTCATCTGCCACACGGTGGGCAGAGCCTGTGCGTGAAAGAGCCGCGGCACGCGCACGCTGTGCAGCTCGGCGATGCGCGAGAGGTCGTTGCGCAGCAGGTCCACGATCATCACGTTCTCGGCGCGTTCCTTGGGCGAGGCGCGCAGGCGCCGGGCCTGCGCGGCGTCCTGCTCGGGCGTGGCGGCGCGCGCGGCCGTGCCCTTCATCGGGCGTGCGAGGATGTCGCCGGTGCCGTCGGCCGCTGCGCGCCAGTCGAAAAACAGTTCGGGCGAAACCGACAGCGTGGCCTCATTGCCCATGTCCAGGTAGGCGGCGTAACCGCCGGGCTGCGCGCGGCGCAGCGCCGCGAACAAGTCCTGCGGCTTGCCTTGCAGATGGCCGCGCAGCGGCGCCGTGTAATTGATCTGGTAGCACTCGCCTGCGGCAATCGCCTGATGGATGTGCGCGATGGCCGTGTCAAATGAGGGTTGCGGCAGCGCGGCCTCCCACTGCACAGAGGCGTCGCCCGGCGCCAGCGCTCCGTCCCAGGGCTCGGGCGCGTCGAACACCGCGAACCATGCCAGGAGTCCGTCGGTCGCGTGGGTGAGCAGGGCGGCGTCGAAGGCGGGCGCGGCCTCGTAGCGCAGCTGCCCCACCACCCAGGCGCCGGCACGCGCGGCGTCTTCCACTGCATCCAGCATGGCGCGCACTTCGTCCAGGGTGCGCGCGGTCAGTGTCTTGCGTGGCGTGCGGGCGGCGAAGCGCAGGCGCGGCGCTTCATCCGTGCGTGGGTCGGCGAAGTCGATCAGGACCTCGAAGGGCATGCTGCGGGGGCGCTTTCAGGCCGCGCCGATGCCGGCGACGAGCGCGCCGGGCGCATGGCCTTGCCTGAGGCCCGCCGTGAAGGCCAGCATGCGATCGATGGGCACGCGTGCGCGCAGCCCCAGCGCAGGATCGACGTGGACTTCGCCCGAACCGGTTTCGAGCGCGAGCGCCACGCCCGCGAGGCTGTTCATCGCCATCCACGGGCAATGCGCGCAGCTCTTGCAGGTGGCGCCATTGCCGGCCGTGGGCGCCTCGATGAAGACTTTGTCCGGGTTGCGCACGCGCAGTTGGTGCATCAGGCCGGTGTCGGTGGCGACGATGAATTCAGGCGCATCCAGGCGCGCGGCGGCGGCAAGGATGGCCGAGGTCGAACCCACGGCATCGGCCAGCGCGATGACGGCGGGTGGCGACTCGGGGTGCACCAGCACCTTCGCCTGTGGGTGCTGCTCCTTGAGCAGCTGCAGCTCCACCGCCTTGAATTCGTCGTGCACGATGCAGGCGCCGTTCCACATCACCATGTCGGCGCCGGTTTCGCGGCGGATGTACTCGCCCAGGTGCCGATCGGGTGCCCAGAGGATTTTTTGCCCCGCGGCCGTGAGCGCGCGCACGATGTCGAGCGCGCAGCTCGACGTCACCAGCCAGTCCGAGCGCGCCTTCACGGCCGCGCTGGTGTTGGCGTAGACGACGACCGTGCGGTCGGGGTGGGCGTCGCAGAAGGCGGAGAACGCCTGCGCCGGGCAGCCCAGGTCGAGCGAGCAGGTGGCGTCCAGGTCGGGCATGAGCACGCGCTTGCCGGGCGAGAGGATTTTGGCCGTCTCGCCCATGAAGCGCACGCCCGAGACCACGAGGGTCTGTGCCGCGTGGTCGCGCCCGAAGCGGGCCATCTCCAGCGAATCGCTCACGATGCCGCCGGTTTCCTCGGCCAGCTCCTGCAGGTCGGGATGCACGTAGTAGTGCGAGACCATGACCGCATTGCGCTTGCGCAGCAGGCGGCGGATGCGTTCCTTGGTCTCGTCGCGCTCCTCGGGAGAGAGCTCGGGCGGCACGCGGGCCCAGGCGCGGCGCGTGTCGCAAGCCGAGAGCGCCGCTTTTGCGCGCTCGGCGTCCAGCGCCACGGGTTGTTCGTATTCCACGTTGATGACGGTGCCGGTCATGCTTCAGCCTCCTTGCAGACGCCATGAAAAATCGACGGCCTTGACGTCCTTGGTCAGCGCGCCGATGGAGATGCGATCCACGCCGGTCTCGGCCAGCTCGCGCACGCGATCGAGCGAGACGCCGCCCGAGATTTCCAGCACGGCGCGCCGCTCGCCCGCCGCGCGGTTGCGCCGCACGGCTTCGCGCAGCGTAGGCAGATCCATGTTGTCCAGCAGCACCATGCGCGCGCCGTGCGCCAGTGCTTCGTCCAGCTGCGCCAGCGTCTCCACTTCGATCTCGATGAATTGGGCCGCACTGCCCAGCCGGGCCGCGGCCTGCAGCGCGGCGGCCACGCCCCCGGCGGCGGCGATGTGGTTTTCCTTGATGAGGATGGCGTCGAACAGGCCGATGCGGTGGTTCACGCCGCCGCCCACGGCCACGGCGTATTTTTGCGCCAGGCGTAGCCCGGGCAGGGTCTTGCGCGTGTCCACGATGCACGCCTGCGTGCCCTGCACCGCCCGCACGTGGCGCGCGGTGCTCGTGGCCACGGCGCTGAGCAGCTGCAGGAAGTTGAGCGCCGTGCGCTCGGCCGTGAGCAGCGCGCGCGCGTTGCCCGTGACTTCGATCACGAAGCTGCCCGCGCGGCAGCGCGCGCCTTCGTCCGCCAGACGCGCGACGCGTGCGTTCGGGTCCATCTGCCGCACCACGGCGTCGAACCACGGCAGGCCGCAGAGCACGGCGTCGTCGCGCAGCAGCACGCGCGCCGTCGCGGTTTGTTCCACCGGGATGAGCGCGGCGGTGAGGTCGCCGCCGCCCACGTCTTCCCGCAGCGCCCGCTGCGCATCGGCACGGGCCAGATCGGTGAGCTGTGCGGGAGTCAGCTTCCAGGGGTGCATTTCATCCATGTTCGCGTGAGATGGGGTGCTGTCCGAAGAGCGCACATTGTGCCTTGCGCGCTTTCGGACACAGCCTCGCCAGCCTTTCAATCACCCGCCTGCGGATGGGCGACCGGTACATACAGCGAACCCCCGGCTTGCTTGAATTCGGCGGCCTTCGCGCTCAGCCCGTCCTCGATGGCCACCTCATCGGCCAGCCCCTTGGCGGCGGCGTAGTCGCGCACCTCCTGCGTGATCTTCATCGAGCAGAACTTGGGGCCGCACATGCTGCAGAAGTGCGCCACCTTGCTGCTCTCCTTGGGCAGCGTCTCGTCGTGGAAGGCTTGCGCGGTTTCGGGGTCTAGGCTCAGATTGAACTGGTCCATCCAGCGGAAATCGAAGCGCGCCTGACTGAGCGCGTCGTCGCGGGCGCGGGCCCCCGGGTGCCCCTTGGCCACGTCGGCGGCGTGCGCGGCGATCTTGTAGGCGATGATGCCGTGCTTGACGTCGTTGCGGTTGGGCAGTCCGAGGTGCTCCTTGGGCGTCACGTAGCACAGCATGGCGGTGCCGAACCAGCCGATCATGGCCGCGCCGATGGCGCTGGCGATGTGATCGTAACCCGGAGAGCAGTCGATGGTGAGCGGCCCGAGCGTGTAGAACGGCGCCTCGTGGCAGGTTCTGAGCTGCTCGCTCATGTTGGCCTCGATCATGTGCATGGGCACGTGTCCCGGCCCTTCGATCATCGTCTGCACGTCGTGCTTCCAGGCGACCTGAGTGAGTTCGCCCAGCGTGTAGAGCTCGGAGAACTGCGCTTCGTCGTTGGCGTCTGCCGTGCAGCCGGGGCGCAGGCCGTCGCCCAGGCTGAAGGCGACGTCGTAGCGCTTCATGATGTCGCAGATGTCCTCGAAGTGCGTGTAGATGAAGCTCTCCTTGTGGTGCGCCATGCACCACTTGGCCATGATGGAGCCGCCGCGCGAGACGATGCCGGTGCGCCGACGCGCCGTGAGGTGGATGAACGCGAGGCGCACGCCCGCGTGGATGGTGAAATAGTCCACGCCCTGCTCGGCCTGTTCGATGAGTGTGTCGCGAAAGATCTCCCAGGTGAGGTCCTCGGCGATGCCGCCCACCTTTTCCAGCGCCTGGTAGATCGGCACGGTGCCGATGGGCACGGGGCTGTTGCGCACGATCCAGTCGCGCGTGGTGTGGATGTTCTTGCCGGTCGAGAGGTCCATCACGTTGTCGGCGCCCCAGCGCGTCGCCCAGACGAGTTTTTCCACCTCTTCCTCGATGCTGGAGGTGACCGCCGAGTTACCGATGTTGGCGTTGATCTTGACGAGAAAGTTGCGCCCGATGGCCATGGGTTCGACCTCGGGGTGGTTGATGTTGGCGGGGATGATGGCCCTGCCACGCGCCACTTCGTCGCGCACGAATTCGGGCGTGATCACAGGCGGGATGACCGCGCCCCTGGGGTTACCCGCCAGGCGCCTCTCTCGCGCGCGGTCGGCCTGGTACTGGCGCATCCATTCACGGCGCCCGTTCTCGCGCAGCGCCACGAACTCCATTTCTGGCGTGACGATGCCTTGCCGGGCGTAGTGCATCTGCGTCACGTTGGCGCCACTTCGGGCGCGCCGGGGCGAGCGCTGCAGGCCGATGGCCTCGGCGCGCAGCGCGGCCAGGCGTTCGGAGGCCTCGCTTTTCTGTCCGTCGTCCAGGGCGGCGGGGGCGCGGCCTTCATAAGCTTCGGTATCGCCGCGCTCGGCGATCCAGGCGCCGCGCACGCTCGGCAGGCCTTGTTTCACGTCGATGGTGGCCGCCGGGTCGGTGTAGGGGCCCGAGGTGTCGTACACGCTCACCACCTCGCCGCTCGTGAGTGTGATGTCGCGCACCGGCACGCGCAGATCGGCGCGGCTGCCAGTGATCCAGGCCTTGGCGGACGCGGGAAAAGGCTCGCGGGCGCGGGCCAGCGATTCGGAAAACGGGTTGGGGGCGTTCATGGCGGGGCATTCCTCAAAAATGAATGGAATGCTCCGCAATCGGCAAACGGCCGCGCATGCGCACGGGCGGCACACGCAGCTTGTTTACTGCAGCTCTTCTTACGCTGGTACGAACCAGATCAAGTTCGCGGTTTTGGCGGGTCGGCCCGCCATCTCAGCACGCCACTGTCGTGCACCCCGGAGCGGGGGCGAGTATAGAGCGACGGGCTGCCGCACGCGATGGGGGTGCGCGTGGCGGCGTGCAGGGCCCGCGCGCCTGCCCTCAGGTACCGCCGACGTAGGGATTGCTGCGTCGCTCGCGTCCGAACGTGCTCTCCGGCCCATGGCCGGGGATGAACACGGTGTCGTCACCCATGGGCCACAGGCGCTGGGTGATGCTGGCGATCAATTGTTCGTGGTTGCCCTGCGGGAAATCGGTGCGGCCGATGCTGCCCGCGAACAGCACGTCGCCGACGAAGCAGCGCCCGATCTGCGGCGCGTGGAACACCACATGGCCGGGTGTGTGGCCGGGGCAGTGGCGCACGTTCAGTGTTTCGTGGCCGATGGTGACGGTGTCGCCATCGTGCAGCCAGCGCGTGGGCGTGAAGGTCTGCGCGGGCGGAAAGCCGAACATGGCGCTTTGCTGCGGCAGGCCGTCGATCCAGAACTGGTCGCCTTCGTGCGGGCCGATGATGGGCAGCTGCAGGCGCCCGGCCAGCTCGCCCGCGCCGCCCGCGTGATCGATGTGCGCGTGCGTGAGCCAGATCGCGGCAAGCTGGAGCTTGCGGCCATGGGCCTCGGCAAGGATGCGGTCGAGGTCGCCGCCCGGGTCGATGACGGCCGCCTGCATCGTGGCGTCGCACCAGACGAGCGAGCAGTTCTGCGCGAACGGCGTGACAGGGATGGTGTGATAGTGCAGCATGGCGAGCGATTGTGGCGCATGCCCTGCAACATCCGCAAAGGCGTACGGAATGTCAGACCATCGGCAGGCCGACGTAGTTCTCGGCCAGGCTGGTGGAGGCCGCGTGCGAGTGCACCAGGTAGTCGAGCTCGGCCTCCTGCACCTTGGTGTGAAACGCGCCTTCCTCAGGGAAGTTGTGCATCAGCGAGGTCATCCACCACGAGAAGCGCTCGGCCTTCCAGACGCGCTTCAGGCACTGTTCGGAATAGTGATCGATGCCCTGCGTGCTCTTGTTCCTGAAGTAATCGACGAAGGCGCGCGAGAGGTAGCCGACGTCCGACGCCGCGAGGTTCAGCCCCTTGGCGCCCGTGGGAGGCACGATGTGCGCGGCGTCGCCCGCGAGGAACATGCGCCCGAAGCGCATCGGCTCGGCGACGAAGCTGCGCAGTGGCGCGATGCTCTTTTCAATCGACGCTCCGGTGACGAGGTGCTCACGCGCCTCGGGGTCCAGGCGGCGCTTGAGCTCCTCCCAGAACGCCTCGTCGCTCCAGTCCTCGACCTTGTCGCTCAAGGGCACCTGCAGATAGTAGCGGCTGCGCGTGAGGCTGCGCTGGCTGCACAGCGCGAAGCCGCGTTCGCTGTTGGCGTAGATCAGTTCCTTGCTCACGGGCGGCGTGTCGCTCATCAGGCCGAGCCAGCCGAAGGGGTAGACCTTCTCGTAGTGGCGGATGCGCTCGGGCGCGATGCTGGCGCGGCAGGCGCCGTGAAAACCGTCGCAGCCGGCGATGAAGTCGCAGGTGATCTCGTGCAGTTCACCATCTTTTTCGTAGCGCACGCGCGGGCGATCGCCATCGTAGTCGCGCGGCTGCACGTGCAGCGCTTCGTAGACGGTGGTGAGGCCCTCAAGGGCGCGCACCTTCATCAGATCGCGCGTCACCTCGGTCTGACCGTAGACCATGACGAACTTGCCGCCCGTCAGACCATGCAGATCGATGCGGTGGCGCTTGCCCTGGAACAGCAGTTCGATGCCGTGGTGGTGCAGGCCGTCGCGGTCCATGTGCTCGGCGGCGCCGGCTTCGCGCAGCAGGTCCATGCTGACCTGCTCCAGTACGCCCGCGCGGATGCGGCCGAGCACGTAGTCGGGGCTGCGCTGCTCCAGGATGATGTTGTCGATGCCCGCCTTGTAGAGCAGCTGGCCGAGCAGCAGGCCGGCCGGGCCGGCACCGATGATGAC
>JAIOIA010000063.1:0-2561 GCA_019912745.1 Comamonas sp.
CCAGCTCACCGGGCGGCAGGCGCCGCAGCAGGCGGTGCAGCGTGGGCACGCTCACGCCCAGCGCGCCGGCCAGGTCGGCGGCGGCAGCCGGGGCGCGCACGGCGAGGGCGGTACGCAGTCGGTGGAGGTCGTCTGCAGGCATGAATGAGAAGATTTTTGAGAAGATTTATAACTTGAAAATTATGATGAATCAATCACTTGTTCACGATAAAACGTGAGTAATGAGAAGATTCATGGAAGATGTGCTAGGCATGGGCTACGCTGCCCCGCCATGCTCCATGGGTGTGGCACAGTGGCTGCCTGCCCGCTTGCTCGTCAGGCGGCCACGCCTGTCTGCCGCAGGCACCACGCCTCGAAGTCCTGCAGCGCCAGCGGCCTGCTGTAGTAATAGCCCTGATAGGTGGTGCAGCCCATGGCCGCGAGCAGGTCGCGCTGCCCGGCGGTTTCCACGCCTTCGGCAATCACCGTCAGGCCCAGGCCCCGGGCCAGCGCGGCGATCGAGCGAGCGATGGTGGCATCGTTGCCGTCCGTTTCCAGGTCGCGCACGAAGCCCTGGTCGATCTTGAGCTGCTGCAGCGGCAGGCGCTTGAGGTAGGCCAGCGATGAATAGCCGGTGCCGAAGTCGTCGAGCGAGAACTGGATGCCATGCGCCTGCAGCGCGCTCATCGTGGCGATCACCGCTTCGGCGTTCTGCACCAGCAGGCTCTCGGTCAGTTCCAGCTTCAGACGCCCGGGCGGCGCGCCTGTGCTCGCCAGCAGCTCCAGCACCTGCTGCGTGAAGCCTGGCTCCAGGAACTGCGCCGCGCTCACGTTCACGGCCAGCACCAGGTGGGCGAACGCCGGCCGGCCTTTCCAGGCGGCCAGTTGCTCGCAGGCGGTCTGCAGCACCCAGCGGCCCAGCGCTGCGATGAGCCCCGTCTCCTCGGCCAGGGCGATGAAGCGGCCCGGCGCGATCAGGCCCTGCCGCGGATGCTGCCAGCGCACCAGTGCCTCGGCGCCTACGACCGCGAGGTGACGCCCCTCCTGCATGGTGACCTGGGGCTGGTAGTGCAGGCGCAGCTGGCCGGCGGCGATGCCCGCGCGCAGCTCGCGTTCGATGCGCATGCGCTCGCTCACGGCTTGTTCGAGCTGGCTGTCGAAGAAGTGCAGGCTGCCCCGGCTGTTGTGCTTGGCCTCGTACATCGCCAGTTCCGCCTGCTTGAGCAGGGCGTTGGCGTCGAACTGCTCGTCGGCGAAGAGCACCACGCCCATGCTGGCGCTGCCCTGGTAGTCGGTGCCGCCGATGTGGCAGGGCTCGGCCAGCGCCTGCAGGATGCGCGTGCCCATGGCCTCGGTCTGCGCGGCCGCCTGGTCACGCCGGTCGCTGGTGGGGTGCAGCACGATGGCGAATTCATCCCCGCCAGGGCGCGCCACCGTGTCGCTGGCGCGCACGCAGGCGCAGATGCGCTGGCCCGCCAGGCGCAGCAGCGCATCCCCCTGGGGGTAGCCCAGGCTGTCGTTGAGCGATCGGAAGTCGTCCCAGTCGAGCAGCAGCAGCGCGGCGTATTCGCCGCTGCTGCCTGCCTGCCTGGTGGCTTCGCTCAGGCGCTCATGCAGCAGGGCGCGGTTGGCCAGGCCGGTGATGACGTCGTGAAACGCCAGCCGCTCGATTTCTTCCCTGGCGCGCTGGCGCTCCGCCAGATCGGTGTAGCAGGCGATCATGTGGGTCACGGTGCCCGACGCATCAGGCACGGCCGTGATGGTCATCCATTTGGGGAAGACGTCGCCGCTCTTGCGCCGGTCCCAGACCTCGCCCGACCACTGGCCCGTGCGCTGGATGGTCTCGACCATGGTGGCGTAAAACGCCGCGTCGTGGTGATTGGAGCGAAACATCTTGGGCGTGTTGCCCAGCATTTCCTCGGGGCGGTAGCCCATGATGTCGCAGAACGCCTGGTTCACGCGCAGGATGTGCGCGCGTGCGTCGGTCACCATCACGGGCTGCGTGGTGCGAAAGATGGCCTCGGCCACGCGCTGCTCGTCTTCCAGCACGCGAATGCGCGCCTGGGCCTCGGCCAGTGTCTGGCTGTCGAAGGGGTTGGGCATGGCGGGCGCGTGGGTTTCAGGGCAGCGGGCGCGGCTCGCCCGCCATCACCACCGCCCGGCGCGGCAGATGCAGCATGGTCAGGCCGTCGAGCATGAAGAAGCCCGCCTCCCACGGGTTCTTGAGGATGAAGGCGGTGCGCACTTCTTCATAAAGCGCCGTGCCCTTGGGGATTTCGTGTGCCACGGACTCCATGATGGTGTAGTTCCAGTGGATGGCCTCGTCGAACGTGAACTTGGCGCGTTCGTCGATGACGAAGAAGCACCGCGGCTCGCGCTGCAGCACCGAGAGCTTGAAGGTGCCGGGCTCGATGATGAGAAAGACGTCGTCGTCCTCGCTCGTGAGAAAGGCGAGCACCGTGGTGTGCGGCTGCCCGGGCGTGAGCGTGGTGAGCACGCCGACCTTGTTCTGGTGGTCCCTTTCCTCGGGCGGCGCCATCCGCGCCAGCGCGGTGACCGGCAGCGGGCGTTGCGGGCGGGCA
>JAIOIA010000064.1:0-16530 GCA_019912745.1 Comamonas sp.
CGCGGGCCGCTCATGCAGGAAGTGCTCGAACGCCTGATCGCCGAGCGCATCCAGGTGCAGCTGGCGCTGGAAGCCGGCATCAAGGTGGACGACTACGCCATCGATCAGGCCGAGCAGTCGGTGGCGCAGCAAAACAATGTCTCGCTCGACGAGCTGCACCGCCAGCTCGCGCACGACGGCATCACCGTCGAGCGCTTTCGCCGCGAGCTGCGCAGCCAGCTGCTGACGCTGCGCATCCGCGAGCGCGACGTGGAGTCGCGCGTCAAGGTGAGCGATGCCGATGTCGACCAGTTCATGCAGCAGCAACAACAAAACGCCGGCGCCGCGCCACAGGCCGTCAATCTCGCGCACATCCTGATCGAGGTGCCCGAGAACGCGACGCCCGAACAGGTCAGGCAGCGCGAGGCCCGCGCCAACGAAGTCATGAGCAAGCTGCGGGCCGGAGGCGACTTCGCGGCGCTCGCGCAGGAGTACTCGGACGCGCCCGAAGGCCAGCGCGGCGGCGTGATCGGCCTGCGCCCCGCCGACCGCTACCCCGAACTGTTCATCAACAGCACCGAAAAGACCGCCGTGGGCGGCGTGGTTGGCCCGGTGCGCTCGGCTGCGGGATTCCACATCCTCAAGGTGCTCGAGCGCTCGCAGAACGGCCTGCCGACCATGGCCATCCAGACCCACGCGCGTCACATCCTGCTGCGCACCGGGGCCAAGCTCAGCGAGACCCAGGCCGCGGCCAAGCTCCAGGAGCTGCGCCAGCGCATCGAACGCGGGCAGGCGACTTTCGAGCAGCTCGCGAGCGAATTTTCGGACGACACCAGCGCCAAGCAGGGCGGCGACCTCGGCTGGTCCTTTCCCGGGCGCTACGTGCCGGAGTTCCAGCAGGCGCTCGACCAGCTGCAGCCCGGCCAGATCAGCCAGCCCGTGGTCACGCGCTTCGGCGTGCACCTGATCGAGCTCGTGGACCGGCGCGAAATCAAGCTCACCCAGCGCGAGCAGCGCGACCTCGTGCGCGGCGCCGTGCGCGAGAAGAAGCTCGACGAGGCCTACGCCAACTGGGTGCGCGAGGAGCGCGCGCGCGCCTACGTGGAGTACCGCGAGCCGCCTCAATAAACCGAGGACATGAAGCACATTCCGCGCAAGCGCTTCGGCCAGCACTTTCTGTGCGACGAGGCGATCATCGACGCCATCGTGCGCGCGATTGCTCCCGCGCCCGGCCAGGCCATGGTGGAGATCGGCCCGGGCCTGGCCGCGCTCACCCATCCGCTGGCCGATCGCCTGGGCAGGCTCTGCGTGATCGAGCTGGACCGCGACCTCGCCGCACGGCTGCGCGCCGACCCACGCCTGACGGTGCTTGAATCGGATGTACTGAAAGTCGATTTTGCGCAGGTGGCGCAAGCGCTGGGCGCTTTGAAATTGAGAGTCGTGGGCAACCTGCCCTACAACATCTCCACGCCGATTCTGTTTCACCTGCTCGGCTTTGCCGGGCAGATCGAAGACCAGCACTTCATGCTGCAAAAGGAGGTGGTCGACCGCATGGTGGCGCCTTGCGACAGCAGCGCCTACGGGCGCCTCTCGATCATGCTGCAATGGCGCTACGAGATGGAGGACGTGCTGTCCGTGCCGCCCGCGAGCTTCGAGCCGCCCCCGCGCGTGGACAGCGCGGTGGTGCGCATGCGTCCCCGGGATGAACCTGCGCCGGTCGACGCCGCGTTGCTGTCCGATCTGGTGCACGCCGCGTTCAGCCAGCGGCGCAAGCTCCTGCGCCACCCACTCGCGCCCTGGCTGGCCGAGCACGGCTACGCGGGCGAGTTCGACCTGCAGCGACGCGCCCAGGAAGTGCCGGTGCACGAGTACGTGGCGCTCGCGCAGGCTTTGCGGCCTGCCGAGCCGCGTCAGGCGGCGTCGGCGAGCCAGTAGCTGCTGTTGAAGGGACTGCTCATGCGCAGCGCCAGGGGTGAGACATCGACCAGCTTGTCCGTGGGCATCTTCTCGCCCGATTCGGCGTCAAACTGATCGCCTTGCACGGCCAAAGGCTGCGCAGCACCCGGCTGCTCGGCCTCGTCCGCCCGTTCCGCAGGGCCAAAGGTGGCGGAACGGGCTACAGAAAAGAATAGAAGCAGCGAAACGCGATGCGGCGTTCACCCCAGTACTCGGCGGCATCGCGGAAGATGTCCAGCAGTTGCTCGCGCGCTTCCTTGTCGAATTTGACCGTGGCCGGAATCTGCTCCAGCACCACGACGAAGCCGGGTTGCGGCCCCGCCTTGTGCAGCGGATCGGTCATGCAGTCGTACAGCGCATCAAAGTTCTTGCCGAAGTGCGCGGGAAACAGGAATTGCTGGGCCAGCAGGTCCAGCACGTCCTGCTTGGTCTGCGCATGCGCCAGATTGGCATAGAGAAAATGGTGGCCGAGCTGGCGCGCCGTCTCCTGCAGGTCATGCACGCGAAACGCGCGGATCGACTGCACGATATTGGGCCGCACATTGCGCAGCAGGTTCTCGTCATTGGGACGAAGTGGGGTGTCCATCTCCGCTGCTCTTTCTTTCGGGGGTTCGTTGAAGGCAAAATCCTCGGCCGCCGAGGGCCGCAAGGCATGGAAGGTTGTCATGGTGGTACCTGTTCAATGACCGCGCCCCGCGTCAGGGCGTGATCGTGCGAAAGCTCGTGTAATGGTCCTGTGTGTAGTAGCAGGCATCGGGCGTGCGTGGCGCCCCGCCACAGACGATGCGGCGTGCCCCGCGCCCGCGCACACCCGGCGTGCGCACCGTGTATTCACGGTAGTAGCCGCGCTTGCGGGCAGGCAGCTGGCGCTCGTAATTGCCAAACACGGAACCATCCTTGTCGTAGGAAAACGGGCCACCGTCGCGGATGCGTGCATGAATGACACGCGCCTGCGCCGGCAGTTCCGCCAGACTCACGGTGGCGGGTTGATCGATCGGCGCGCTCTGGCGCGCAGCGCCGGGCGAGGCGAGCAGCAAGCACGCGCTACCCAGCAGGCCTGCCGCCATCCACCGGCGCGCGCCCCTGGCAAAAGCGTTCCACATTGACTACCGCTCCCGTCAAACCCGAGCCCTCCGCAGACTCAGGGTTTACCCGAAATCAAAACGCGCTAGTGTGACAAGAACCTGCTCAAAAATCAAGCGATTGCCTAATAAATAGGCAAATCAGTACGGGTTTGCCTCTACATCCAGATACAAACCGGCTCAGCGCGCGGCGTTTGCGTCGGTGACCGTGAGTGCCACCATGTTGACGATGCGGCGCACCGTGGCGCTGGGTGTGAGCACATGCACCGGCGCGGCCGCACCCAGGAGCATCGGCCCGATGGCAATGCCGCCGCCGGCCGCGGTCTTGAGCAGGTTGTAGGCGATGTTGGCGGCATCGATGTTGGGCATTACCAGCAGATTGCAACTGCCGGTGATGGTCGCATTGGGCATCAACGCCTGGCGCGCATGCGCGTCCAGCGCCACGTCGCCATGCATCTCCCCCTCGACCTCCAGCCACGGCGCCATGGACTGCAACAGTTCCAGCGTCTGGCGCATCTTGATCGCGCTGGGCTGCTGGCTCGAGCCGAAGTTGGAGTGCGAGAGCAGCGCCGCCTTGGGCTTGATGCCGAAGCGCATGATTTCCTCGGCGGCCATCACGGTGATTTCGGCGAGCTGCTCGCTGCTTGGGTCGTAGTTGACGTGGGTGTCGACGATGAAGACCTCGCGCTCGGGCAGCAGCAGCGCGTTCATGCAGGCGTAGGTGTTGGCACCGGCGCGCTTGCCGATCACCTGATCGATGTACTGCAGGTGGTGCTGCGTATGGCCCCAGGTGCCGCAGATCAGGCCATCGACCTCGCCCGTGTGCAGCAGCATGGAGCCGATCAGTGTCAGGCGCCGGCGCATCTCTATCTTGGCGATCGGCACCGTCACGCCCTTGCGCTCGGTCATGCGGTGGTAGGTCTGCCAGAAGCCCCGGTAGCGGTCGTCGTGCTCGACGTTGACCACGTCGTAGTCGCGCCCTTCCACCAGGCGCAGGCCGAATTTTTCGATGCGCTGGGCGATGATGGCCGGGCGCCCGATGAGCGTGGGGCGCGCGATGCGCTCGTCGAACACGATCTGCGCCGCGCGCAGCACGCGCTCTTCCTCGCCTTCGGCAAAGGCCACGCGCTTGAGCTGCGCCTGGCGCGCGGCCATGAACACGGGCTTCATCATCGTGCCCGAGGCATAGACGAAGGTCTGCAGGTGGTCCTGGTAGGCCGCGATGTCCGGGATCGGCCGGCTCGCCACGCCGCTGTCCTTCGCCGCCTGCGCCACCGCCGGGGCGATCTTCATCATGAGCCGCGGATCGAAGGGCTTGGGGATCAGATAGGTGGGTCCGAACGAAAGCTGCTCGCCCGCGTAGGCCGCGGCCACCACCTCGCTCTGTTCGGCGCGCGCCAGCTCGGCGATCGCGCGCACGGCGGCGATTTCCATCTCCGTCGTGATCGTCGTCGCGCCGCTGTCGAGCGCGCCGCGAAACACATAGGGGAAGCACAGCACGTTGTTGACCTGGTTGGGGTAGTCGCTGCGCCCGGTGGCGATGATGGCGTCGCCACGCACCGCCTGCACCTCCTCGGGCGCGATCTCCGGGTTGGGATTGGCCAGCGCGAAGATCAGCGGCGTCGGCGCCATCTTGCGCACCATGTCCTGCTTGAGCACGCCACCGGCCGATAGCCCGAGGAAGATGTCCGCGTCCTCGATGATGTCCGCGAGATGGCGCGCCTCGGTCTGCTGCGCGAACTGCGCCTTGGCCTCGTCCATCAGCTCGGTGCGGCCTTCGTAGACCACGCCCGCGATGTCGCTGACCCAGATGTGCTCGCGCGGCAGCCCGAGCTTCACGAGCAGGCCCAGGCAGGCGAGCGCCGCCGCACCCGCGCCCGAGGCCACGAGCTTGACCCGCGTGATGTCCTTGCCCGCGACCTGCAGCGCATTGAGCACCGCCGCGCCGACAACGATGGCCGTGCCGTGCTGATCGTCGTGAAAGACCGGAATCTTCATGCGCTCGCGCAGCTTGCGCTCGACGATGAAGCAGTCCGGCGCCTTGATGTCCTCGAGATTGATGCCGCCAAAAGTGGGCTCGAGCGCCGCGATGATCTCCACGAGTTTGTCCGGGTCCTTCTCGGCGATCTCGATGTCGAACACGTCGATGCCCGAGAACTTCTTGAACAGCACCGCCTTGCCTTCCATCACCGGCTTGCCCGCCAGCGGGCCGATGTCGCCCAGGCCCAGCACCGCCGTGCCGTTGGTCACCACCCCCACGAGGTTGCCGCGCGCGGTGTAGCGAAAGGCGGCGGCCGGGTCGTTCACGATTTCCTCGCAGGGCGCGGCCACGCCGGGCGAATACGCCAGCGACAGATCGTGGCGGCTCACCATCTGCTTGGTGGCATGGATGGAAATTTTCCCCGGCTTGGGATGCTCGTGGTATTCGAGCGCGGCGCGGCGCAGCATCGCGCGCTTGTCGGCATCGGAAGAGTCGGAGGGGGCGTTCGTCATGGAGGTCATGGGGCGACTTTAACCAAGGCGGCGGCACGGGCGTGCAGCCATCGGGAATAATTTGTCTACGATCAAACGGCAAGTCAAGCCACAAAGCTTGCGGCACGCAGCTGGTTGCGCCCACCCGCCTTGGCCGCATACAGCGCACGATCGGCGCTGCGCAAAAGGGTGTCGGCATCGGTGCCGTCGCCGGGACAGCTGGCCAGGCCGCAGGACATCGTCGCCCGCAGGCGCGACCCGTCGTGGACGACGGTGAGCGTCTCGAACGCCTGGCACAGGGCCTGCGACCGCTCCCAGGCGGGCTGCAGCGCGGCGTTCTCCAGCACCAGCAAAAATTCCTCGCCGCCCATGCGGCACGCCATGTCACCCTCGCGCACCTGCGTCTGCAGCAGCCGTGCCAGCGCCTGCAGCACGGCATCGCCCGCCGCGTGGCCATGGCGGTCGTTGATCTGCTTGAAGTGGTCGATGTCGATCATCACCAGCGTGAGCGGCGTGCCCTGGCGCGCGCAGCGCGCCAGGGCTGCGGGCAGGGTGTCCGACAGGTGGCGGCGGTTGTACAGGCCGGTGAGCGGATCGCGCAGGGCCGCCTCGCGCAGCCTGGCCTGCAGCAGGCTGATCTCCTCAAGCTGGCGCCGCGCCTGGCTGCGGCTCTGGTGCAGGCCCAGCGCACGCAGATAGCCGTCGCGCGCGAACGAGACCAGGAACGCGGTGAACACCGCCATGCACATGCCCGTGACCAGCAGGCTGGTGTCGGGCCGCCAGCGCAGCGGGTGCACCAGCGCCGCGCCCAGCAGCACGCCCGCCGCCAGCACCAGCACCAGGCGCCACAAGCCGTGCCAGCCCATGAAGACGACGAAGTTCAGGCACATCGCCGCGAACAGGATGAAGCTCGGCCACAGCGGAAAGCCGAGCAGCGCCGACCACAACGCGAAAAGCAGTGTTTCGAGGTGCATGACCCCCAGCTCCGCGCGCCGCTGCCGCGCCGAATCACGCTGGCGCGAGGCGTAGCCGTAGACCAGCTGGGGAAACAGCAGAAACTGCACGAGCATCAGCACCCAGGTGGCGGTGTCCGCGTGCACCTCGCGCAGATGCACCGCGAACACCGGCACCAGCACGGCGCAGAAGATAGTGCGGTTGCGCCAGTTCATCCGCACCATCCAGTGCACGCGCACCGGCGCGGCGCCGGGGTTCCATGGCGTTTCGTCGGGCGGCATTTTTACGTCAAATACGGCATGAACCGTTGCACAGCAAGCGCCAACAGCTATTCATACAATAGCCCTAAGTGGTTTCCGTCAACGCATCGCCCAGCGCCCCGACGAGGCGATCGAGCTCCGCCTCGGTGCTGATGAAGGGCGGCGCAAGCTGGATGCTGTCGCCGCCGTAGCGCACGTAAAAACCCTTGCGCCAGCACGCCATGGCGATTTCGTACGGCCTGCGCCCGGGTTCGCCCGGCATCTGCGCTATGGTGAAGCCGGCCGCCAGGCCATAGTTGCGAATGTCCTGCACGTGCGGCGCGCCCTTGAGGCCGTGCACCAGCGTTTCAAAAACGGGGGCCAGCGCCTTCACGCGCTCCGGTGCGTCTTCTTTCTCGAGCAATTCGATCGTGGCATTGCCCGCCGCGCAGGCCACCGGGTGCGCCGAATAGGTGTAGCCATGCGCGAATTCCAGCAGGTACTCGGGGCCCGCGGCCTGCATGAAGGTGTCGTAGATGTCCTTGCTGGCCACGCAGCCCCCCAGCGGCTGCGCGCCGTTGGTGACCTGCTTGGCGAAGTTCAGGATGTCGGGGGTCACGCCAAATACCTCGGAGCCCGTCCAGCCGCCCGCGCGGCCAAAGCCGGTGATGACCTCGTCGAAGATGAGCAGGATGTGGTTTTGCGTGCAGATTTCGCGCAGGCGCTGCAGATAGCCGGCGGGCGGGATCACCACACCGGCCGAACCGGAAAACGGCTCGACGATGACGGCGGCGATGGTGCTCGCGTCGTGCAGCGCGATCACGTCCAGCAGCTTGTCGGCGAGCGCCTTGCCGTCGAGCGGCGGCATGCCGCGATGAAACGAGCCCAGCGGCGGCTGCGTGTGCGGCAGGTGGTCGGCCTCTATGCCCTGACCGAAGGCCTTGCGGTTGCCCGCCATGCCGCCCACCGAGATGCCGCCGAAGTTGACGCCGTGGTAGCCCTTTTCGCGACCGATGAGGCGCGTCTTGCCCGCCTGCCCCCGGGCGCGCCAGTAGGCGCGCGCCATCTTCAGGGACGTGTCGGCCGCCTCCGAGCCCGAGCAGGTGAAGAACACGTATTCCAGCCCCTGAGGCATGCGTGCCTTGATGCGGTTGGCCAGCTCGAACGAGGCCGGGTGGCCGAACTGAAACGCCGGGGCGTAATCGAGCGTGCCCACCGCCTGGCTCACGGCCTGCGTGATTTCCTTGCGGCCATGGCCCAGGCCCGTGGTCCACAAGCCCGAGAGCCCGTCGAAGATCTTGCGGCCGTCGGCATCGGTGTAGTAGGCGCCCTGCCCGCTCACGATCATGCGCGGCTGCGCCTTGAAGTTGCGGTTGGCCGAAAACGGCATCCAGTGCGCCTCCAGCCAGGCCGCGTCACGGCGTGGCGCGGCGGTGGCGGCTGGGGCTTCGTCCATCACGGCGAAATTCATGCGGGTCTCCTTGAAATGGCCTCCGGGCCGGACGACGCCCGGCCGGGGCGGCAAAAACGATGCTTGTGTCCCGGCATTGTGCGTCGTGGCATGCTCGCGTGCATGCCAGGGGCGCACAAAGCCATTGCCGCCATCGATTCCGACCGCTGCACCGGCTGCGGCTGGTGCGTGGCCGTGTGCCCGCCGCACGTGCTGTCGCTGCACGCGCAGGGCGATGCACCGGGCGCGGCCAAGCGCTCGGTGCTCGATGATGCCGACGCCTGCACCGGCTGCGCCCTGTGCGCGCTGCGCTGCCCGTTCGACGCGATCGCCATGGTGCGCCGCGACACACCCATGCACTGATTTCAGAACGCCGCCGGGCGCCACTTGAGCAGGCGGTTTTCCAGCCGCGTGAGCACGAAGTCCGCCACCAGCGCCACGGCCGCAAGCAGGATCATGGCCGCGAACACGCCGCTGGCGTTGAACGCGCCCTGCGCGGTGGCGATGAGCAGGCCCATGCCCTGCTTGGCGCCGAGGAATTCGCCCACCACCGCGCCCACCAGGGCGAAGCCGAAGCTCACGTGCAGGCTGGCCAGAATCCACGACATGGCCGACGGAATCACCACCGCCGTCGTCACCTGGCGCGGCGATGCGCCGAGGATGCGCGCGTTGGCGATCAGGTATTTGTCGGCCTCGACCACGCCCTGGAAGGCGTTGCCGAAGACGACGAAGAACACCATCACCACGGCCAGCGCCACCTTGGAGGCCATGCCCAGGCCGAGCGCGATCACGAACACCGAGCCCAGCACCACGCGCGGAATCGAGTTGGCGATCTTGATGTAGATGCTGAACACGTCGGCGAGCAGCTTGTTGCGCCCGAGCAGGATGCCGAAGACGATGCCGCCGATGCCGCCGATCAGGAAGCCGATGACGGTTTCCTCCAGCGTCACGGCGATCTGCAGCCACAGCGGCCCCTGCGAGGTGCCGTCGCGCTGCCACTCGGCGATCTGCTCCCAGATCAGCGAGGGCTGCGAGTAGAAAAACGGGTCTATCCATTTGAGGCGTGCAAACAGCTCCCAGCCGCCGAGCACGGCGAACAGGAACAGCAGGCGCAGCGCGATGATGACCCAGCGGCGGCGGCGCAAAGCGGCCTGCGCGCGCAGCGACTCGCGCGCCAGCGCTTCCTCGCTGAGCGAGGCCGGCACCGCGCCCGGCGCGGCCACGGTGGCATGGGAGAGAACGGCGGTATTCATGGTGTTTGTTGGTTCAATGAATGGCGACTTCCTCGCGCAGGTCGGCCCAGATGCGCTTGGAGAGTTCAATGAAGGCCGGCTCGTAGCGCACCTGCGCCATCACGCGCGGGCGCGGCAGATCGACCGGGTAGACCGCCTTGAGCGTGGCCGGGCGCGCCGAGAGCACGAGCACGCGGTCCGCCAGCGCGATCGCCTCCTCGATGTCGTGCGTGACGAAGACCACCGAGCCGCCGCTGGCGGACCACAGCCGCAGCAGCTCGTCCTGCATCAGCGTGCGCGTCTGCATGTCCAGCGCCGAGAACGGCTCGTCCATCAGCAGGATCTCGGGCTTGTTGATGAAGGTCTGGGCCAGCGCCACGCGCTTTCTCATGCCACCCGAAAGCTGGTGCGGGTAGTGGTGCTCGAAGCCCGTGAGGCCCACGCGCTCTATCCACTGCAGCGCCTCCGCATGCGCCTTGGCCTGCGATGCGCCGCGAAAGATCGGCCCGGCCGCCACGTTGTCGATCACGTTGCGCCAGGGAAAAACCGCATCGGCCTGGAAGACGAAGCCGATGCGCGCGTCTATCCCATCGACCTTCCTGCCCATCACGTCCACCTCGCCCACCGTGGGGCGCAGGAGGCCGGTGATGAGATTGAGCGTGGTCGATTTGCCGCAGCCCGTGGGCCCGACGATGGCGACGAACTCGCCGCGCGCCACGCGCATGCTGAAGTTGCGCAGCGTGATCGTGGCCTGGCCGTCGCCCGAGATGAAGCGCAGCGAGACGTCGCGGAAATCGATCGCGGCGGAGCTGCCTGGCGGGTTCGTCGTCATGGCATCCATCTCACTTGGCCGCGGGCAGGTAGGCGTTGCTGTAGGTCTTGGCGAGGTCGATGTTCTTGGCCTTGACCTGCGGCTTGAAGGTGGAAAGCACCTTGAGCACGGTCTCGGGCCCGCCCTCGGGCATGCGGCCGTCCTGGGTGAACATCGGCAGCGAGCTCTTGAGCGCGGTCACGTACAGCGCCTTGTCCTTGCCATAGTAGTCGCGCGGCATGTGCTCGGCGATCTCCTCGGCGCTGTGGCTGTGGATATAGGCCATGGTCTTGGCAAACGCATGCGCGAGCTTGGTCGCCTGCGCCTTGTGCGCTTCGGCCCAGGCGTTGGAGACGTACAGGCTGGGCGCCGGGTACAGGCCACCCAGCGCCGCCTTGGTGCCCTCTTCGGTGCGCATGTCCACGAGCACCTGCGCCTCGCCGGTCTTGAGCATCTGCGACACCGTGGGCTCGGTCGTCATGCCGGCCTGGATGCGGTCCTGCTGGATGGCGGCGATGAAGGTGTTGCCCGCGCCCACCGGCAGCAGCGAGTAGTCCTTCGATTCCACGCCCTGGCGCAACGCCAGGTAGCGCGTGAGAAAGTCGGTGGACGAGCCCAGCCCGGTCACGCCCAGCGTCTTGCCCTTGGCATCGGCCATGCTCTTGAACGTGGGCGCAGCCTTGGTGGACACCAGCTCCACCTCGCCAGGCACCTTGCCGAAGACGACGATGGCCTCGACCTCCTTGCCCTTGGCCTGCAGGTCGATGGTGTGGTCATAGAAGCCGACCACGCCCTGCACCGCGCCGGCGATCAGCTGGTTCTCGGCATCCACGCCCGCGGGCTGCGACTGCAGCTCGACAGTCAGGCCCTCGTCCTTGAAATAGCCCAGCGCCTCGGTGAGCTTGGCCGGCAGGTAGATGATCTTGTTGATGCCGCCCACCATGATGGTGACGGTGTTGGCATCAGCCGCATTGGCAAGGGGCGCGCCGAAGATGAAGAGCGAGCCCAGCAGCGTGGCGAGCAGGGTGCGGCGAGTGGTGGCGTGCATGAATTTCTCCTGGATAGTCAAATGACGACACGATGACTGTAAAAATCGCCGTCTTTCAACGCGCTTTCGCTGCGGCGCAGCATTCGTAGGTGAAAACCCTGAATTTGCTCGTTTCAAGCCAAATCATGCTCTAGCGCTTGTCCATCAAGCGCGGACAGCTATCAAAATAGTAAAATCAAAAGGTGGAGATGAAGCTGCTCCTGATCGAAGACAACCTGGAACTCGCGCACTGGCTGGTGCAGCTGCTGCGCGAGCAGGCCTTCGTCGTCGATCACGTGGCCGATGGCGCCGCCGCCGACGCCCTGCTGCAACAGGGCCGCTACGACGTGGTGTTGCTCGATCTGAACCTGCCGCTGCTCTCGGGCAAGGGGGTGCTCAGGCGCGTCCGCGAGCGCCAGGACGGCGTGGCGGTGATCGTGCTCACCGCGTCGGCCTCGCTCGACCAGAAGGTGGAGTGCCTGGAGATTGGCGCCGATGACTACCTGGTCAAGCCCATCGAGGTGCGCGAACTGGTCGCGCGCATGCATGCGCTGCTGCGTCGCCAGGCCCCGGGCAAGCGCAACGAACTCGCTTGCGCCGACCTGCATTACGACCTGCGAACGCGCCAATTCCAATTGGCCGGTGCCGAACTCCTGTTGCCCCCACGCGAGCGCACGCTGCTCGAAACCCTGATGCGCCACGCGGGCGAGGCGGTCTCGCGCCAGGCGTTGGTGGAGAGCCTGTTCGGCCTGGACGAGGACGCGAGCGCGGATGCGATCGACCTCTACATCCACCGCCTGCGCAAGAAGCTCGAAGCCAGCGGCGCCACCATCCTCACGCTGCGCGGCATCGGCTGGATGCTGCGCGAACGCAAGGCATGAGCGCCCGATGAACAGCCTGCGCCTGCGCCTGGCCCTGTGGCTGCTGCTGCCGCTGTCGCTCTTCGTCGCGCTCTCGGCCTTCCTCAGCTGGCGCAACGACGCCGCCGTGGCCGACTATGTGCAGGATCACGACCTGCTGGCCTCGGCCAAGGTGCTCTCCGACCGGCTGATCTGGGAGGGCGACGCGGTGCAGGCGAGCGTGCCGCCCTCGGCGCTGAGCCTGTTCGCCTCGCCCGAGCGCGACCGCGTCTATCTGAGCGTGAGCGACGCGCACGGGCGCCTGCTCGCGGGAGTGCCCGACTTCCCGCTGCCCGCCGTGCCGCGCCCCGAGGGGCCGGATCGCGCGCAGTGGTACGACGCGCTCTACCGTGGCGACCGGCTGCGCGCCGTGCTCGTCACCCGCGCGATGTACGACGTGGCGGGCGCGCGCGAGATCCACATCACGGTCGCCAAGACCACGCTGAGCCGCGACGAGATGCTGGCGCGCCTGTGGCGCCCGACGCTGCGCAATCTGCTGGCGGCGCTGGCGCTCACGCTGGCACTCTCCGCCCTGGCGCTCACGCTGGAGCTGCGCCCGCTGGTGCGCCTGAGCCAGCAACTGGCCGCACGCGACCCGCTGCACCTGGACCTGCATGTGGACGGACAAGCACTGCACAGCGAACTGCGCCCGGTGGCCGACACCATCAACCGCTCGACGCAAATGCTCGCCGCGCACTCGGCGGCGCAGCGGCGCTTCATCGCCGACGCCGCGCACCAGTTGCGCACGCCGCTGGCGCTGCAAGCCTCGCTGATCGAATACGCCCAAGCCAGCGCGCCTGAAGAGCGCAGCAACGCCGACGCGCGGCTTTGGCGCGAGCTCTCGGCCAGCAACCATCGACTGGTCGCCGTCAGCAACCAGTTGCTGCTGCTGGCGCAGGCCGAGCACGCCGATGCGCAAACGCAACTTGTGCCCCTGAGCCTGCGCGCGGCCGCGCTGGATGCAGTGGCCCAGCTCTCGCACCTGGCCGAGCAGCGCCGCATCGACCTCGGGCTGGACGCCCCGGGCACCGACGATGAAACGCGGGTGCCCGCCGAGGCAGCGCTCTTGCACGCGCTGATCGCCAACCTGATCGACAACGCGCTGCGCTACACGCCCGAGGGCGGGCACGTCACCGTCGGCGTGCGCCGCACCGCCACGCCGGGCCACGCCGAAGAGATCGAACTCACCGTGACCGACGACGGCCCCGGCATCCCCGCCGAGGCGCGCGAGCGCGTGTTCGAGCGCTTCTACCGCATCTCGCCGCACGTGAGCGAGGGCACCGGCCTGGGCCTGGCCATCGTGCGCGAGGCAGCGCGCGCGTTCGGGGCGCGGGTGACGTTGGCGGGCAATGCGCAGGCCGGGCATGGATTGGTGGTGCGGGTGGGGTTTGGGGTGGCGAGCACGAATTGATACAACGAGTGGCCGAGCGATATCCGCACTGGGTCCACTCAGGCCGAAATGACCATGCCCGCCTCCAATGCGTCTTCGTCCATGTCTGCTCCATCCTCAGCGGCCAGATTCGCATCGGCCGTCTTACCCATGGCCTGCTCGATCAGAGTCAGCAGGCGCCGTTGTCGATCTGACCAGAATGCCGCAGCATCGTCGGTACGCAACAACGCAGGATCAAGAGCGTGCGACTGCAAGTAAATCTCAAGTCGATCCACAGCCACGCCGGGTGTCTGTGCATCTCCCGTTCGCAACTTCGCCAGGTACTGCGACGGTGCCACGCCGCCGATGATGCGGTTGGTGCGAAACGACAGCGGAGTCTTGTTGATGATCGAGTCGTATACCGTCGAAGGAATGTTTTTCTGCTTGCACCATGCTTGGGGAAAGATGTGGTGAATATCCACGTTCTCGCCAAAGAACACCGTGTGGTCAAAGGCTTGTCCCGAACGCCAGTCCTGCGCGCCCTCGTTCATCAGCAGCGCATTCATACCCTTGTAGGCCGCAGACAGGCGCATGCGCATGGTTTTCAGGCGATCAGCACGAAAGATCACCTCACTCACCGTTGTCGGTTCGGTACCACCGTTCAGCAACCATTCAGGTACTTGCAGGAAATCCTTGGCGCTGCGCGACTCGACGGCCGAACCATAGAGCTCGCCAAACACCCCGCACCAGTACCAGCGCTGCAAACGGGCACGATGGCTGTCGTGCTCCCAAGCGTCACCCAAGTCCGCCAGAATGGCAGCCAACGGCACGATCTGCGTCTGGTAAGGCAAATCGTAAACGCGATAAATGCGCAGCAGATGCAAAAACTTGGCGGCACGCTCCAGCCCCTGTTCAGCTTGGTTTTCGTACTCTTTGTAGGCAGACAGCGGTAGGTTGAGCAGTGCCTGACGATTGCCTGAGACGGCAGGCAACTCCTTGCCCTGCTTGCCTGCTGCGGCCGCCTGGCGGCGCAGCGCACGGGTATGGAACAACGAGACGATGTGCAGAAAATCGGTGTTGCTGACGTTCGCCAAGATACCCGCCTCATGTCCCGGCGGGCATAGCGTCTGCACCAGGCGACGATGACGTCCCTTGTCTTGGGCATTGCCGTACCAATCCTTGCGCAGCTCATGGCCACCCATGGCATACATGGCCGTCACGAGCTCGAAGGCATCAAGTGGCTTGCCGCCCGTGTTGACCTTCTCGAACACCACGCAGACGGCCTCTTTCGACGTGGACTGGTCGAGCGCGATCACCGGCACTTGGTAGTAGCGAAAATTCTCCAGTACTTCGCGCTTGAAGGAGCGGAACAGCTCACGCATCGGTTTGTTCGCATCCCCCTCCCAGTAGGCATCAAAACCGTCTTGCCAACGATCCCAGTCGAAGGCCTGCGCTACCGGATACATCAGAGCAGCGTACTCCTTCTCGGGAGTCGACAAATCAAGGGCGACTGCGCGGCCAAACTCCGACCGGATCACACGATCCTCCGGCACGCCCACCACCGCCTCGTCACGGTCGACGGACGGATCGAGTGCCTTTCGAATGTCAAAATAGAACCAGCGTCGCACCCGTTTGTTCTTTGGCGTGACGGTCTGCACCACCTTGCCGCGCAGCACGACTTGGTAGAGCGAGGTCATGCGTTGCTGGCCGTCAAGCAGCAAGGCCTGAGGCACTGCCTGCCCAGCCGCATCAGGCGCACCTTCAACTGGGCGCGGCTTGAAATTCACCTCGCCACCCGTCTTTAGAGTCATTAATGCGCCCACAGGGAACGCCCGTGACACCGAGGCGATCAGACTCTTGATGCGTTCCTCGTCCCAGACCCAGCTGCGCTGGAAATCTGGCAGTTGTAGTGCCCCGACATGGCAATCCTCCAGCAACTTGTGCAGATATACCGGGTTGGTTTGGAAGGTCGAGCCAGCCATGTGCGTTGGTTCTTTCTCTGCTCGGGCAACATCACCCAGCAACGATGGTAACGACACAATCCACGCATCAACGACGCTACTGCCACCTCTATAGTTCACGTTGCCGGATTGGCGTCCGGCCGCAAGTGGCTGTTATCAGACACCATCGATCGCCCGGTCTGACGTTCCAACTGCTCGCGCGCCCGGCATGCGATGCGACCACCAGCTTGGGTTGCGCGCTGGTTTTCCAGCAAGCCGACGGCAATTCGAGATTCCGCGATCTGGCGTGTGGAAAGTTCGGCCAGAGCGGTGAAGATCAGTTCCGCCTCGCTCATGTGGTCGCGCAGGTTCTGGCTTTGCAGCAACCCCTTCCCGGCCTTGTGTTCGGCCATCGTCAGCCCCGCCCACTCGCGATGGATATCTTCCGTGAGCAGCGCGCATTCGTGTTCATCACGAAGGCCATGTTCGCCCCAGTAATCCACGAGTTTGCTGTGCGTTTCATGGCCCGCCATGCGCTGCCGTATCCATGTGTCGCTGCGGCCAAGCTGGCGCCAACTTTCGCGCGCACGGTCCAGCACCCGGGCGGGATCTGCCAGTTCTTGCATGCGCTCAAGACCCGTCCCGGCCAGCCAGCACTTGATGGTCTCGGCCCGAGGACTGGAGAGGGACTGCACCAGGCGCAGCAAGGTTGGTGCTGTGGCGCAATCCATCTCGCGCAACGAGCCGTCGGCCGCTGACATTTTCAAAGGTACGATCCCGGCGAACAGTCGCCCTGACCCCGTCTCTCGTGCCAACTTGCGCCGAAGATCACGCCAGTCCCGGGATGCATCGCTGGAATCGGTCAACACTTGCACGAAATCAAGCACCGAAAACCACCATGTGCCGGTTCCTTGGTCATGGATGCGCCGAACGGTTGTTCCATCAAACAGCGGGGACAAGATGTGCATGGGTGCTCCAAAAACCGGATCCAAGGCGATTCCCGACATGTCGCGATGACATGCGACACGCCTGACAATATCTGAATAAATATACAGTTTCGTATTTGTCCATGTCCACCCCCGATTGGTCCACCCCCGCCCTGCAGCAATTCGACGCCGTC
>JAIOIA010000065.1:0-3168 GCA_019912745.1 Comamonas sp.
CTGGCGACGCCACTACAACTGCGTGCGGCCCCACAGCAGTCTGGACTACCTGACCCCGAACGAATTCAAGCAGCAATATCATTCAATTCCCAACCCGGCCGTCTTACAGGAATGAATGGCTCGGAAAAACCGGGCAGGTCAGCTTGAGCGCCACGGCCGCTGCCGATGCTTATGGCGTCACTGCGCCCACGGCGCGCAAATGGCTGATACTAAATTACGATAAAAGTTATCCATTTGAATCCGGTCATTGAGCAGGTTCGAACAGGGTCGGCCTCGAGCGCGACGATGCCTTTGGTCAAGGCGCTTTTGACCGCATCAAGACTGGTGAAGACGTGGTTGGCGAAACAGTCCTCGCGCAGTGACTTCCACAGGTGCTCCGCGGGGTTCAACTCCGGGCTGTACGCAGGCAGTAAGAGCAGACGCATATTCGGCGGTACTGCGAGTTCGCCAGCGATGTGCCAGCCGGCTTGGTCCATCACCATCAAGATGAACTCCCTGGAATGGCGCTCGGCCACCTCGCTCAGAAACAGCGACATCGTTTCGGCGTTGACCCACGGCAGCACGAGGCTGTCCAACACGCCGTCGTGCGGACTGACGGCGCTGAAAGCGTAGAGGTACTTGCGCTCCAGCCGCGCACCGACGACGGGCCGCGTGCCATGAGGAGCCCAGCGACGCCGCGACGTGCCCAGCAGGCCGAATCGGCCTTCGTCCTGGAACATCAGCCGCACCGCGCGACCGCGTTTAGCCTGGCGCGCGACCTCTTGGCGTACCGTACGGCGCAGTTTTTTTAAAGGCGGCCTGTGCCGCCACGTCCGCCTTGGGATGCCGCGGGCGCGGTACGACCTTGCGCCAGCCGTGGCGGTCCAGCAGCCGGTAAACCGTGGACGCGGCCACCGCCTTGCCCACTTCTTTGCGGTAGGCCTGCTGAATCTCGCTTACCGTGAGCACGCCGCCGGCCTCGGCGCGTTCGATGAATGGCGCCAAGAGTTGCTCCTCCTGCTCGGGGCTGAGGTGCTGGCGGTGCCTGCCGCCACGCTGGCGCACATCGAAGATGGCATCGCCTTCCTTGGCCCAGCGCGAATGCAGCACATGCACCGTCGCAGTCGACCAACCCAGCAACCCGGCAATCTGCGCTGCCGAACTACCCAACGTAGCCCGGATCAGCACGCACTGAATGCGCTGGTACTCGGAGTGACTGTCGGCTTGTTTGAGCCGCTCGGCCAATCGAGCAACGGTAGTCTTGTCCCCCACGATCAAGGTCTTCATCCACGTCCCCTTGAAGTTCGTGGATGCACATGATATCTAATTTATTGAACGCAACTTGATATGAAGACGATTTCGGGCATGGCAGGGCATGGAAAGCAGGCAAAGCGGACGTTATGGGCGCTGCATGGGCGCATTCGACGTCCGCCAGAGTTTCAAGCCAAATTGGGCTCTAGCGCCCGTCCATGAAGCGCTTGAAGTTATTGTTTCAATAGCATTACGGCGCATCTCCCAGGCACACGCCGATGTCACGTGCCATGGTCACCAGTTCATGGTCGGGCGTGACGACGCGCTGCACGTTGGCCACGCGGGCGATGGGCACGCTGGTGATGCGCGCGCCACTGAGCGTGACCATCTCGCCAAAGCGGCGCGCCAGCACCAGCTCGGCCGCATGGTGGCCGAAGCGCGTGGCGAGCACGCGGTCAAACGGCGTCGGGTCGCCGCCACGCTGCACATGGCCGAGCACGGTGGTGCGCACTTCGCTGCTGAGCAGCGGCTGCAGCTGCACGCGCAGCACGTGGCCTACGCCGCCCAGGCGCACCGGGTCGGGGCTGCCCGCGACGTGTTCACGCACCGTGAGCGCGCCGCCGCGCGCCTTGGCACCCTCGCCGATGCAGATGACGGTGTAGCGCTGGCGCGCCTCTCGCTCACGGCAGTGGGCCGCGACGGCCTGCACGTCGTAATCGATTTCTGGCAGCAGGATGATGTTGGCCGCGCTCGCCAGACCCGATTCCAGCGCCAGCCAGCCGGAATGGCGCCCCATGGTCTCGACGATCATCACACGGTGGTGGCTGCTGGCCGTGCTCTCCACGCGCCGGATGGCGTCGGTGGCCGTGGTCACCGCCGTGTCGAAGCCGAAGCTGCGCTCGCAATGGGCGATGTCGTTGTCGATGGTCTTGGGCACACCCACGCAGTGAATGTCCGTGGCCTGCGCGACGCCGTGCGCCAGGCTCATGGTGCCGTCGCCGCCGATGGCGACGACCACGTCCAGCGCCAGCGCACGCACGTTGCGCGCCACCCGGGCGAGCGTGGCCGCGTCGCGCAGCGGGTTGGCGCTGTTGCTCGTGCCCAGCATCGTGCCGCCCGTGTGCAGGATGCCCGAAACGCGCTCCCAGTCCAGCGGCTGCACGAGCGGCGTCTCGGCCATCAGCCCCTCGAAGCCGTCCTGGATGCCGATCACCGCGCACTGGCCATGGTGAATGAGCGACTTGGTGACCGCGCGGATGACCGCGTTCAGCCCCGGACAGTCGCCCCCGCCAGTGAGGATGCCCACGCGCTGCACGGTCTGCGTCACGGCAGCCGCTCCAGCGCGTGCACATAGGCGGGGTACAGCATGAGTTCGTCCCAGGGCAGCGGTGGCGTGCGAGGCAGCAAGGCGGCGCGGCGCAGTTCGCTGGCCTCATCGGCCTGCCAGAGCCCCTGTGCATGCGCCCGGGCCAGGCCGTCGATCAACTCGTCCACGGCGCGCCCCCCGCCCACGCTCTGGTTGCACAGCAGCACCATGTCGCAGCCGGCGTTCAGCGCCTGCACCGCCGCGTCGGTGTAACTGAGCAGCCGACCATTGAGGCGTCGGGCACCTTCCATGCTGAGGTCGTCGCTGAAGATGGCGCCCTGAAAACCGAAGCGCTCGCGCAGGATGTCCTGCAGCCAACGCGCGGAGAACCCGGCCGGACGCCGATCCACGCGCGGGTAGATGACATGGGCCGGCATGACGCTGGCGAGCACAGTGGAAAGCCAGGGGTAGGGAGCGGCGTCGTCCGCGAGGATGGCCTTGAGGCTGCGCTGGTCGATGGGCACGTCGGTATGCGAGTCGGCGGCGACGAAGCCATGCCCCGGAAAATGCTTGCCGCAATTGGCCATGCCCGCCTGCAACAGGCCATGCATGAGCGCGCGCGCCAGCGCCGC
>JAIOIA010000001.1:0-1874 GCA_019912745.1 Comamonas sp.
GGGATGACGTCAAGTCCTCATGGCCCTTACGGCCAGGGCTACACACGTACTACAATGGTCGGTACAGAGGGTTGCAATACCGCGAGGTGGAGCCAATCCCAGAAAGCCGATCCCAGTCCGGATTGGAGTCTGCAACTCGACGCCATGAAGTCGGAATCGCTAGTAATCGCAGATCAGCTATGCTGCGGTGAATACGTTCCCGGGCCTTGTACACACCGCCCGTCACACCATGGGAGTGAGTTGCTCCAGAAGCCGTTAGCCTAACCGCAAGGAGGGCGACGACCACGGAGTGGTTCATGACTGGGGTGAAGTCGTAACAAGGTAGCCGTATCGGAAGGTGCGGCTGGATCACCTCCTTTCGAGAGCGACAGCACGATGCGTCGCGCAAGACGTCCACACAAGACACCTGTAATTCACGTAGCGTCCCTGACAAGCTTCCGGGTCTGTAGCTCAGGTGGTTAGAGCGCACCCCTGATAAGGGTGAGGCCGGTGGTTCGAGTCCTCCCAGACCCACCATCCAGGCGATGCCGCCTCGGCGGTGCCGGCAGTACAGACATGGGGCCATAGCTCAGCTGGGAGAGCACCTGCTTTGCAAGCAGGGGGTCGTCGGTTCGATCCCGACTGGCTCCACCAACTGACGCGTGAATTCACAGCACACTGAAAGATTTGAAGCGAGGCGGCGTTGAGGCCGTTCTTGTGTTCTTTGAAAATTGGCAAACGAGTGACAAGCGTCTTGGTTCGAACCGAACCGAGGCACGTGTTGAGGCACGAACAGGTGGTTTGGACGTGTGATCCCGAGGCGACTTGGGGTTATATGGTCAAGCGACCAAGCGTATACGGTGGATGCCTTGGCAGTCAGAGGCGATGAAGGACGTGGCAGCCTGCGAAAAGTGTCGGGGAGCTGGCAACAAGCTTTGATCCGGCAATGTCCGAATGGGGAAACCCACCGCGCAAGCGGTACCGTGCACTGAATCCATAGGTGTACGGGGCGAACCCGGGGAACTGAAATATCTAAGTACCCGGAGGAAAAGAAATCAACCGAGATTCCCTAAGTAGCGACGAGCGAACGGGGACTAGCCCAAAAGCGCACAGTGTTTTAGTTGAAGGGTCTGGAAAGGCCCGCCATAGACGGTGATAGCCCGGTAAGCGAAAGGGCACCGTGCGTGAAATTGAGTAGGGCGGGGCACGAGAAACCCTGTCTGAACATGGGGGGAACATCCTCCAAGGCTAAATACTCCTGACTGACCGATAGCGAACAAGTACCGTGAGGGAAAGGCGAAAAGAACCCCGGAGAGGGGAGTGAAATAGACCCTGAAACCGTATACGTACAAGCAGTGGAAGCCCGCAAGGGTGACTGCGTACCTTTTGTATAATGGGTCAGCGACTTACTGTCAGTGGCAAGCTTAACCATCTAGGGGAGGCGAAGGGAAACCGAGTCTGAATAGGGCGCATAGTCTCTGGCAGTAGACCCGAAACCGAGTGATCTAGCCTTGGCCAGGTTGAAGGTGCGGTAACACGCACTGGAGGACCGAACCCACATCTGTTGCAATAGATGGGGATGAGCTGAGGTTAGGAGTGAAAGGCTAAACAAACTCGGAGATAGCTGGTTCTCCTCGAAAGCTATTTAGGTAGCGCCTCGTATGTATCTTCCTGGGGGTAGAGCACTGTTATGGCTAGCGGGCCATCGCGGCTTAGTAAACCATGGCAAACTCCGAATACCAGGACAGACTGTACGGGAGACACACGGCGGGTGCTAACGTCCGTCGTGAAAAGGGAAACAACCCAGACCCGCAGCTAAGGTCCCCAAGTTCTAGCTAAGTGGAAAACGATGTGGAAAGGCATAGACAGCCAGGAGGTTGGCTTAGAAGCAGCCA
>JAIOIA010000066.1:0-2871 GCA_019912745.1 Comamonas sp.
GTCGTAGCCCGGCGCGCGGATGTTTTCGACGAGCGTGAGCCCGTGCACGAGCTGGCATTCGAGCGGGTCTATCGTCACCCAGTTCTCGTCGATGTCCGAGATGCGTCCCTTGAAGGACGCGCGGTACACGCGCAGCTCGGCGTCGAGCTCGTCCACGCCGGTGCGGTTGTCCAGATGCAGCGTGACGAGCGAGCCCATGGCCAGCGCATGGCCGCGCGGAATGAAGAACCTGATCTGGTTGTTGCGCCGCGGGTAAACCACGCCGATGTGGTGCACGATGCCGCTGGCCTGGTAGGACGCCAGGATGCCCAGGAACTGTTCGCCGAGGTAGTCTTTCAAAGCCATGGGGCTGCGTCGATTGCGGTCTTCGATGCCTGCAAGAGGCGAAATGTTTCTCGCGCGCCACGGGGCGGCGAGGCACCATGGTAACTACGATGGCCGCTGGCCGTATGAAAGGATGAGCATGACCCGCCCCGCCGTGACGCTGAAGATCGATTTCGTCTCCGATGTGGTCTGCCCCTGGTGCGCCGTGGGCCTGCATGCGCTGGAGCGCGCGGCCGAGGCGGTCGGGGACGAGGTGCGGCTGGACTGGCATTTCCAGCCGTTCGAGCTCAACCCCGGCATGCCGCCCGAGGGGCAGGACATGCAGGAGCATCTGCACGAAAAATACGGCTCCACGCCCGAGCAGCTCGCGCACACGCGCACGGTGCTCGCCGAGCGCGGCGCGCAGGTGGGCTTCACCTTCAACCTGGACAAGCGCACGCGCACCTGGAACACCTTTGACGCGCACCGGCTGCTGCACTGGCTGGGCGAGGAGGGCGCGCCGGGCCAGCAGCGCGCGCTCAAGCATGCGCTGCTGGCGGCGTATTTCACCGAGGGCCGCAATCCGTCCGATCCTGCGGTGCTGCTGGAGGTCGTGGCCGCGCTCGGGCTGGATGTGGCGCGTGCCCGCGCGGTGCTGGAGGGCGGTGAATACGCCGGCGAGGTGCGTGAGCGCGAGCAGTTCTACCAGGGGCTGGGCATCCATTCGGTGCCCTCGATCATCATCAACGACCGCCACCTGATCTCCGGTGGTCAGCCGGTGGAGGTATTCGAGCGGGCGCTGCGCCAGATCGCGGGGCAGGTGCAGCCGGGCGCGCAGTCCGGTCAGTAACTGCGCCCGCCCTTGTACATCGCGTGCTGGCGCCGGTGCAGGGCGGCCACCTCGCCCACGCGCGCCATCGCGGCGCCCGCGTGCGCGTGGGTGATGGCCAGGCCCAGCGCGTCGGCGGCGTCGGTGCCGGGCAGACCGGACAGTTGCAGCAGGCGGCGCACCATTTCCTGCACCTGCGACTTGGCGGCGCGCCCGTGGCCGACCACGGCCTTTTTCATCTGCAGCGCGGTGTATTCGGCCACCGATAAATTGGCATGCACCAGCGCCGTGAGCGCCGCGCCGCGCGCCTGGCCAAGCAGCAGCGTGGACTGCGGGTTGACGTTGACGAAGACGATTTCCACGGCGGCGCAGTCGGGCGCGTAGCGCTCGGCCACTTCCGAGATGCCGTCAAACAGGAGCTTGAGCCGCCCCGGCAGATCGCCCAGGGCCAGGTCCGAGCCGCCGCGGCGCGTGGTGCGGATGGTGCCGCTGGCCACATAGGCCAGGCGCGGGCCGCTCGCCTCGATCACGCCGAAGCCGGTGGTCTGCAGGCCGGGGTCGATACCGAGGATGCGCATGGCCTATGGTAGTTGTGCCGAAGGCATGCGCCCGAGGATGGTGCGCGTGCGCCCGGCCAGGTAGGCGGAGTTGGGTGTTTTTTCGAAGCGCCGGGGTGCGGGCAGCATCACCGCAAGACGCGCGGCCTCGTAGGCGTTGAGCTCGCTGGCGCTCTTGTGCCAGTAGTGCCGGGCGGCGGCTTCGGCGCCCCAAATGCCGTCGCCCCATTCGACGTTGTTCAGGTAGATCTCCAGGATGCGCTGCTTGCTCAGGAGCCATTCCAGCGCGTAGGCGAGCACCAGCTCCTGCCCCTTGCGCGCCAGCGTGCGCTCGCCCGAGAGCAGCAGGTTCTTGGCCAACTGCTGCGTGATGGTGGAGCCGCCGCGCAGGCGCACGGTGCGGGCGCGGCGGTTGGGGTGGCGCTGCTCGGCCGCCTCGGCCCTTTCGCGGGCGGCGGCGTTGCGTTCCCAGGCTCGTTCAATCGCGGTCCACTCGACGCCGTCGTGCTGCACGAAGCCATCGTCTTCGGACGCGATGACGGCACGCTTGAGATGGTTTGAAATTTGCGCATACGGCAGCCATTGCTGGCGCCAGTGCAGCGGTTGGCCGCTTTTCAATTGCTCGGCGATGGCGCTGCGCTGAAAGCTGGTGGACTCGGGGTTCATGCGTGCCATGAGCGCGATGCGCAGCACGAAAAAGAGCTGCAGCGAGAGGGCCGCCAGCAGCACGAGCGCGAGCCAGCGCGTGAAGCCTTTCATGCGGCCAGGAGTGCCCGCAATTCGCTGAGCACCTGCGTGGAGGGTGGACGCATGCCGCGCCAGAGCAAAAAGGATTGCGCTGCCTGCTCCACCAGCATGCCCAGGCCGTCGCGGGCTGCGGCGCCGTGGGCGCCGGCCCAATCGAGAAAACCTTGCGCGGCCGGGCCGTACATCATGTCGTAGGCGAGGGCGCCGGGCCTGAGCACGCTTGCGGGCACGGGGACGGGGCCGCCCGAGAGACTGCTGCTGGTGGCGTTGATGATCAGATCAAAATCGGCATCCAACGCTTGCTGGTCAAGCGCGAGCAGCTCCGTTTTGGATAGCCTTGCGCTGCCCAGATGGCGCACCACCAGTTCCTCGGCGCGCGCCGTGGTGCGGTTGCACACGGCGATGCGCCGGGGCGCACGCGCGAGCAGGGGGCCG
>JAIOIA010000067.1:0-6004 GCA_019912745.1 Comamonas sp.
GCGCAGGCGCAGACCCTGCAGCGGCGCATCGAGATCGTGCAGGGCGCGCGCTGAGTTTCAGCCCAACAGCCTCGTGCCCAGCGCCTGCGCGAGCGCCCGTGCGGTCAGGACCTGATCCGGCGGCCAATGGTCGGCCACCGCGCCATGCTGCCAGCAGGCGTCGCTCGCGGCCTGGTGCACGGCCTCTTGAGTGACGGCGTGCAGCGCCGCCAGATACGCGCCGATCAGGCCCGCGAGCACGTCGCCGGTGCCTGCGGTGGCGAGCCGGGCGTTGCCGGTGGGGTTGATGCGCGGCGTCTGCCCGGGCGTGGCGATGACGCTGCCCGAGCCCTTGAGCACCACCGCGCAGCCGAAGCGCTCCACCAGCCGCGAGGCGGCCTGCAGGCGGTCGGCCTGGATGTCCGCGGTGGCGCAGCCCAGCAGCCGCGCAGCCTCCAGTGGGTGCGGCGTGAGCACCGTGGCGTGGTCGGCGCGAGCCTGCCGCGCGCGCAGCAGCGCCTGCAGCGCCGTGTCGGCGGCCACGGCGTTGAGGGCGTCGGCATCGAGCACCAGACGCTTGGCCTGCTCCAGCGCCCGGCCCAGATGGGGCAGGGTCGCCTGCCCGCCGCCGCAGCCGCAGACCAGCGTGGCGTGTGTCAGGTCGAGCGTGTTCGGGCGGCGCAGCATCAGTTCGGGCCAGGCGGGCAGCGCGCTCACGCTTTCATCTAGCGGCGCCAGCAGCACGCGTCCGGCGCCGCCGTGCAGGGCTGCGAGCGCCGCCAGAATGGCCGCGCCCGTCATGCCCATGCCACGCGCGGCCAGGCCTTCGCCGCCGAGGACGGCCACGTCGCCAAAACTGCCCTTGTGGCTGGCGTGCGCGCGCGGCGCGGCTGGCGCGGCGGCGCCGAGCGTGGCGCAGGGCGCTTGCCCGGCCGCATCGACAGCCAGATCATCGAACCAGACCTCGCCGGCCGCATCGCGCCCCTGCGCGGTGAACAGCCCGGGGTGCAGGGTGAGCAGCGACAGGGTGTGGCGGGCCCCGACGCAGGGCTGCGTGCCGGCCAGGCCCGCAGCCCATTGCCCGCTGTCCGCCAGCAGGCCCGAGGGCACGTCCACGCACAGCACGGCCGCCTCGCTGGCGCGCAGGTGCTCCAGCCATTGCAGCAGGCGCGGATCGCTGGCGTGGGCGTCGGGCGCGGCCCGCAGGCCGATGCCCAGCAGGGCGTCGATGCACAGATCCCGCGGTTCGAGGCGGGGGGGCGTCTCGGTGAAGGGCACGCCCGCGTCGCGCGCGTGCTGCCAGGAGTGCCTGGCGTCGTCGGGCAGCTCATCCGGGCGTGCGAGCAGCGACACCCGCACGCCATACCCCAGGCGGTGCAGCAGCGCCGCGGCCTCCAGGCCGTCGCCCCCGTTATTGCCCTTGCCGCAGGCGATCCATATCGTGCGTGCGTGCGGCGCCAGGGCACGTGCCAGGCCGGCCACGGCGGCGCCCGCGCGCTGCATCAGCGTGTGGGGCGCGAGGGCGGCGCTGGCCGCGGCTTCGAGCAGGCGGGTGGCAGCGCCGTGGTGCAGGGGATGGGCCCGGCTCGCCAGAACGCGCTGCGGATGGGGGTGGTAGGCCATGGGTGTCGTTTTGCGGCGTGTGAAAGCCTGGTGCAAGCTATAATCCGACGGTTTTTCTGTTGTACGCATCCCAAGGGTTTACCCGGGGTTTTGCGACGCAGGAGGGCAAATCGCAAACCGGCCCATCCAGGTGTTGCCCCCGCGTTTTGGCGTGGCGCAATTGTGGGCCGGATTTAAGACCCAACCTTTGGAGTACTTCAATGTCCGTCACCATGCGTGAAATGCTGGAAGCCGGTGTCCACTTCGGTCACCAGACGCGTTTCTGGAATCCCAAGATGGCCCCGTTCATTTTCGGCCATCGCAACAAGATCCACATCATCAATCTGGAGAAGACGCTTCCGATGTTCGAGGAAGCGCAGAAATTCGCCAGGAAGCTTGCGTCCAACCGCGGCACCATTTTGATGGTGGGCACCAAGCGCCAGGCGCGTGAATTCATTGCTGAGCAGGCGCAGCGCGCGGGCATGCCCTATGTGGACCAGCGCTGGCTGGGCGGCATGCTCACCAACTTCAAGACCGTGAAGACCTCGATCAAGCGTCTGAAGGACATGAAGGCGCAGCAGGAAACCGGCCTGGACGCCATGAGCAAAAAGGAACAGCTCATGTTCACGCGCGAGATCGCCAAGCTCGAACGCGACATCGGCGGCATCCAGGACATGACCGCGCTGCCCGACGCCATCTTCGTGATCGACGTGGGCTATCACAAGATCGCGATTTCCGAGGCCAAAAAGCTCGGCATTCCGCTGATCGGCGTGGTCGATACCAACCACAACCCCGAAGGCATCGATCACGTGATTCCGGGCAACGACGACTCGGCCAAGGCCGTGGCGCTGTATGCCCGCGGCATCGCCGACGCGATCCTCGAAGGCAAGGCCAACGCGGTGGAAGAAGTGGTCAAGGTCGCGGGTGGTGAAGGCGGCGACGAATTCGTGGAAGTCCAGGAAACGGCGGCCTGAAAACCCAGCTTGTGCCCGAGCGAGGGATCACACACGCAAGTGGGGCCTGGCGCCCCATTTTTGTAAGTATCGAATTGGAGAAAAAGCAATGGCAGCTATCACTGCAAGCATGGTCGCCGAACTGCGCGCCAAGACCGACGCCCCGATGATGGAGTGCAAGCGTGCGCTGACCGAGGCCGAGGGCGACATGGCCAAGGCCGAGGAAATCCTGCGCGTCAAGCTCGGCACCAAGGCCGGCAAGGCGGCGTCGCGCGTCACGGCCGAAGGCGTCATCGCGGCGCACATCGAGGGCGACGTGGGCGCGATCGTCGAGATCAACAGCGAGACCGACTTCGTCTCCAAGAACGAGAGCTTCATCGCCATGGCCAACGGCGCGGCGAAGCTTGTGGCGGAGCACAACCCGGCCGATCTGGCGGCGCTTGCGGCGCTGCCCTATGGGCAGGACGGCTACGGCCCGACGCTCGAAGACGTGCGCAAGGGCCTGATCGGCAAGATCGGCGAGAACATGTCGCTGCGCCGCTTCAAGCGTTTTGCCGGCACCGCGCTGGCGCATTACCTGCACGGCACGCGCATTGGCGTCGTGGTCGAGTACGAGGGTGACGCCGTGGCCGCCAAGGACGTGGCCATGCACGTGGCCGCGATGAAGCCCGTCGCGCTCACCAGTGCCGACGTGCCCGCCGAACTGGTCGAGCGCGAGCGCGCCGTGGCCGCGGCCAAGGCGGCCGAGTCGGGCAAGCCGGCCGAGATCGTGACCAAGATGGTGGAAGGCGCTATCCACAAGTACCTCAAGGAGGTGTCGCTCGCCGACCAGGTCTTCGTGAAGGCCGCCGACGGCAAGCAGACCGTGGCGCAGATGCTGAAGGACCACAAGACCACGGTCAAGGGCTTCACGCTCTACATCGTGGGCGAGGGCATCGAGAAGAAGGCGGACGATTTTGCCGCCGAGGTGGCCGCGCAAGTGGCCGCCGCGAAATCGGCCGCCTGAGCGCATCGCCCCCCCACCACGCACCACGGAGTGACCCCATGACCGCCAAGCCCGCACACCAACGCGTCCTGCTCAAGCTGTCAGGCGAGGCACTCATGGGCGACGACGCTTTCGGCATCAATCGCGCCACCATCGTGCGCATGGTGCAGGAGATCGCCGAGGTCACGCAGCTGGGCGTGGAGGTGGCGGTGGTGATCGGCGGGGGCAACATCTTTCGCGGCGTCGCGGGCGGCGCCGAAGGCATGGACCGTGCCACGGCCGATTACATGGGGATGCTGGCCACCGTGATGAACGCGCTGGCGCTCGCGGACACCATGAACAAGCAGGGGCTGACGGCGCGCGTGATGTCGGCCATCGGCATCCAGGAGGTGGTCGAGCCCTACGTGCGGCCCAAGGCCTTGCAGTATCTGGAAGAAGGCAAGGTAGTGGTCTTCGCCGCCGGCACGGGCAATCCGTTTTTCACCACCGACACGGCAGCGGCGCTGCGCGGCGCCGAGATCGGCGCCGATCTGGTGCTCAAGGCGACCAAGGTTGATGGCGTCTACACCGCCGACCCCAACAAGGACCCGGCCGCCACGCGCTACGCCACGCTGACGTTCGACGAGGCCATCGTGCGCAATCTGGGCATCATGGATGCGACCGCCTTTGCGCTGTGCCGCGACCAGAAGCTGCCGATCCGCGTTTTCTCGATCTTCAAGCCGGGGGCGTTCAAGCGCGTCATCCTTGGTGAAGACGAAGGCACCTTGGTATACGCTTGAGGGTTTGCGGCGCCTGCGTGCGCCGCGCAGGAGTTCGTCATGGCCATCGCAGACATCCAGAAAAGCGCCCGAACGAAGATGGAGCATTCCGTCGAGGCGTTCAAGGGCAATCTCACCAAGATCCGCACCGGCCGCGCCAGCACGGCGCTGCTCGACACCATCCACGTGGAGTACTACGGCTCCATGGTGCCGCTGTCGCAGGTGGCCAATGTGTCGCTGATCGACGCGCGTACCATCAGCGTGCAGCCGTGGGAAAAGAACATGGCCGCCAAGGTGGAAAAAGCGATCCGCGAGAGCGACCTGGGCCTGAACCCGGCCGCCATGGGTGACCTGATTCGCGTGCCCATGCCCGCGATGAGCGAGGAGCGGCGCAAGGAAATGACCAAGATCGTGCGTCAGGAGGGCGAATCGGCCAAGGTGGTGATCCGCAACCTGCGCCGCGACGCCAACGAGGCCGTCAAGAAGATGGTCAAGGACAAGGAAGCGAGCGAGGACGAGCTCAAGCGCTCCGAGGCCGAGATCCAGAAGCTCACCGACAGGCAAGTGGCGGAAATCGACGCCTTGGTGGCCGCCAAGGAGCAGGACATCATGGCCGTCTGAGGCCGGTTGTCCATGCAGACCGCACCCCAGGCCGCGCCGCGCCACGTCGCCATCGTGATGGATGGCAACGGACGCTGGGCCAAGCAGCGCCACCTGCCGCGCCTGGCGGGGCACAAGCAGGGCGTGGAGTCGCTGCGCCGCTGCGTCAAGGCCTGCGCCGCGCGCGGCGTTGATGTGCTCACGGTTTTTGCGTTTTCTTCCGAGAACTGGAGCCGCCCGCCCGACGAGGTCTCGGGCCTGATGGAGCTCATGGGCAAGGCCCTGCTGCGCGAGGTGCCGCGGCTCGTGAGCGACGGCGTGCGCCTGTATTTCGTGGGCGAGCGCGCCAGCCTCTCGGCCGGGATGCGCGAGGCGCTGCAAAGTGCCGAGGCGGCCACCGCCGCGAACCGCCGCATGGTGCTCAACGTCTGTTTCAACTACGGCGGGCGCTGGGACATCGCGCAGGCCGCGGCCGCTCTGGCCGCGCGCGGCGAGGCGATCACCGAAGAGCGTCTGGCGCGTGCGATGGCCATGGGCCATGTGCCCGATCCCGACCTCGTGATTCGCACCGGGGGCGAGATGCGCATCAGCAATTTCCTGCTCTGGCAGGCGGCGTATGCCGAACTCCATTTCACCGATGCGCTGTGGCCGGACTTCGACGAGGCGGCGCTGGACGCCGCCATCGCCGACTATGCCGCGCGCGAACGACGCTTCGGACGCACGTCGGAGCAGGTCGTGAACGTCAGCGAGTCCTCATGCTGAAGCAACGCATTCTCACCGCGCTGGTGCTGCTGGCCATTTTGCTGCCCGCGCTGATTTATCCCTCGTTCGTGCCGCTGGCGGTGGTCACGCTGGTCCTGATCGCCGCCGGGTGCTGGGAGTGGGGCCGGCTCAATGGCCTGACGCAGTGGCCGTCGCTGCTGCTGGCGGGTGCGGGTGCCGTGCTGTGCGTGGCCAGCTGGCGTGCCGGCTGGATTGCCGCGCCGCTGCCCTGGCTGTGGTCGGCGGCGGGCGCGGCCTGGGTGCTCGTCGGCGGCAGGCTGATCGCGCGCGGGGTGCCGCTGTGGCCGCACGTGCCGCGGGCGCTGCGCCTGGCGGTCGGCGTGCTGGCGCTGTGGCTGGCGTGG
>JAIOIA010000068.1:0-4494 GCA_019912745.1 Comamonas sp.
CCCGGTGGTGCCCGAGGTGTCGGGCGACTTCGACCGCTACTGGGCCAGCGCCAGCGCTCATCCCGCCGAGCGCATCCTGCCCGCCGTCGCGCCCGCCGCCCTGGCCGAGCTGGTCACGAGGGCGCGGGCGCTGCTGCACTCGCCCGGCGCGAGCGATTTCGCCCGCGCGATCGCCGCCAGCGGCTTCACGCGCCAGCTGCTCGAGCACACGCTGCCGCTGCACTGGTCGCGGGTGCGCATGCTCAGCGACGACCCGGCCAAGGCGCTGGGCCAGGCGCGCCGCGCCGACCTGCTGCTGCCACAACTGGGCGCGGCCCTGGGCCAGCCGCGGCACAGCGTGGAGGTGGTCTCGCCCTACTTCGTGCCCACCGCCGCCGGCGTGGCCGCCTTCGCGCAGCTGCGCCAGGCCGGGGTGCGCGTGCGCGTGCTGACCAACGCCTTCGAGGCCACCGACGTGCCGACCGTGCACGCGGGCTACGCTAAGCGCCGCAAAAGCCTGCTGGCCGAGGGCATCACGCTCTACGAGATGCGCCGCCTGGTGCCCGAGTACACCGCCGAAAAGGGCCGGCCGCTGCTGCAACGCCTGGGCAGCTCGGGCTCCAGCCTGCACGCCAAGACCTTCGCGGTCGATGGCGAACGCGTGTTCGTCGGTTCGCTCAATTTCGACCCGCGCTCAGCGCTGCTCAACACCGAGCTGGGCTTTCTGATCGACAGCCCGGCGCTGGCGCGGCAGATGGCGCAGGCCTTCGACGACGAGATCCCGCGCCAGTCCTACCACGTCAGCCTCGCGGGTGACGGCGCGCTGCAGTGGCAGGCCAGCGTCGGCCACCCGGCACCGATCCACACCACCGAGCCACACACCACCTGGTGGAGCCGCGCGATGGTGCGGCTGCTGGCGCTGCTGCCAATCGAATGGTTGCTGTAAAAATTCAGTATTAACGTCCGCCCATCAAGCGCAGTCAGCTACACAACCAATAGTACTCAGACATCGATCGCGCTGGCCGATCCCGCCCGCTGGCGCAACTCGAATTTCTGGATCTTGCCGGTGCTGGTCTTGGGCAGCTCGCCGAAGACGATGGCGCGCGGCACCTTGAAACTCGCCAGGTGGCGCTTGCAGTGCGCGACGATCTCCTCGGCGCTGGCCGAGGCGCCGTTTTTCAGCTCGACGAAGGCGCACGGCGTCTCGCCCCATTTCGGGTCGGGCCGCGCCACCACCGCGGCGGCCATCACCGCCGGATGGCGATACAGCACGTCTTCCACCTCGATCGACGAAATGTTCTCGCCGCCCGAGATGATGATGTCCTTGCTGCGGTCCTTGATCTTGATGTAGCCGTCCGGGTACTGCACCGCCAGGTCGCCCGAGTGAAACCAGCCGCCGCGAAACGCCTCGTCGCTCGCCTCGGCGTTCTTGAGGTAGCCCTTCATCGTGATATTGCCCTGGAACATGATCTCGCCCATGGTCTCGCCATCCATGGGGACGGGCTGCATGGTCTCGGGGTCGAGCACGCGCGCCGAGCGCTGCAGGTGGTAGCGCACGCCTTGGCGCGCGTTGAGCGCCGCGCGCTCGCCCACGTCCAGCGCGCTCCAGGCCTGCTGCCTGGCGCAGACCGTGGCCGGGCCGTAGACCTCGGTCAGGCCATAGACGTGCGTCAGGTCGAACCCCATCTGCTCCATGCCCTCGATCAGCGCGGCCGGCGGCGCGGCGCCGGCGACCATCGCCTTGACGCCCGCGGGCACGCCCCGCTTCATCTCGGCCGGTGCATTGACCAGCATCGACTGCACGATGGGCGCACCGCAGTAATGCGTCACGCCATGGTCGCGGATCGCGTCGAAGATGGCCTTGGCTTCAACCCGCCGCAGGCAGACGTTCACCCCCGCACGCGCCGCCACGGTCCATGGAAAGCACCAGCCGTTGCAGTGAAACATCGGCAGCGTCCAGAGATAGACACTGTGCTTGGGCATATCCCATTCCAGGATGTTGCTGATCGCGTTCACCGCCGCGCCGCGGTGGTGGTAGACCACGCCCTTGGGGTTGCCGGTGGTGCCGCTGGTGTAGTTCAGCGCGATCGCGTCCCACTCGTCGCCGGGCAGTTCCCAGGCGAACTGCGCATCACCCGCGGCAATGAAATCCTCGTAGCGCGTGCCGCCCAGGTCTTGCGCGGCCGGGCCGTAGAGCGTGTCCTCGGTCTCGATCACGAGGATGGACGCCGTGCGCTTGCGCAGGGCCAGCGCCCTGGCCATCACGGACGTGAACTCGGGATCGACGATCACCACCTTGGCCTCGCCGTGGTCCAGCATGAAGGCCACAGCCTCCGGGTCCAGGCGCGTGTTCATCGTGTTGAGCACCGCACCCGCCATGGGCACTCCGAAATGCGCCTCCACCATCGGCGGCGTGTTGGGCAGCATCACGGCGACGGTGTCGTTTTTGCCGACACCCGCGCGCCGCAGGCTGCTGGCCAGGCGCCTGCAGCGGTCATACGTCTGGCTCCACGTCTGTCGCAGGTCGCCGTGCACGATGGCAAGGCGCTCGGGATAGACCTCGGCCGTGCGGTCGATGAACATCAGGGGGGTAAGCGGTGCGAAATTGGCCTCGTTGCGCGCGAGGTGCTGGTCGAAAATGCTGGTGCTCATGCGTGCTCTCCAAATCGGGCGCCCTGCCCGCGGCTCGATTACAACAAATTTGCATGCGCGAAAATCAAGCCCGTGGCCATCCCCCAATCGTTCATCCAGGAGTTGCTCGAGCGCACCGACGTGGTCGACATCGTCGGCCGCTACGTGCAGCTGAAGAAAAGCGGGGCCAATTTCATGGGGCTGTGCCCCTTCCACGGCGAGAAATCGCCCTCGTTCAGTGTCAGCCCGTCCAAGCAGTTCTTCCACTGCTTCGGCTGCGGCAAGAACGGCAACGCCATCGGTTTTCTGATGGAGCACCAGGGCATGGGCTTTCGCGAGGCGGTGCAGGACCTGGCCCAGCAGGCGGGTCTGCAGGTGCCCGAGGACGATCAATCCCCGCAGGAACGCGAACGCGCGCAGGCGCAGCGCCAGCAGCAAGCCACGCTGAGCGAGGTGCTGGCCCGGGCGGCGCAGGCGTTCTGCGTACAGCTGCGCGAATCACCGACCGCCATCGCCTACCTCAAGGGACGCGGCGTGAGCGGCGCCATCGCCAAACGTTACGCCCTGGGTTGGGCCGGCAGCGGCTGGCACGGCCTGGCCAGCGTGTTCGCCGAGTACGACAGCCCGCTGCTGGTGCAAAGCGGCCTGGTGATCGAAAACGAGGAGGACGGCAGGCGCTACGACCGCTTTCGCGAGCGCGTGATGTTCCCGATCCGCAACGTCAAGGGCGAATGCATCGCCTTCGGCGGGCGCGTGCTCACCGACGAGAAGCCCAAATACCTCAACTCGCCGGAAACGCCGGTCTTTCACAAGGGCCGCGAGCTTTACGGCCTGTTCGAGGCGCGCCAGGCGATCCGCGAGGCCGGTTATGTGCTCGTGACCGAGGGCTACATGGACGTGGTGGCGCTGGCGCAACGGGGCTTCGGCAACGCCGTGGCCACGCTGGGCACCGCCTGCACCGCCGAGCACGTGCACAAGCTCTTTCGCTTCAGCGATCAGGTGGTGTTCAGCTTCGATGGCGATGGCGCGGGGCGGCGCGCCGCGCGCAAGGCGCTGGAAGCGGCCCTGCCCTACGCGAGCGACACGCGCAGCATCAAGTTTCTCTTCCTGCCCCCCGAGCATGATCCGGACAGCTACATCCGCACCTTCGGCCACGATGCGTTCGCGCGCCAGGTGGGCGACGCGCTGCCACTGTCGCGTTTTCTCGAGCAGGCCGCGCGCGAAGGCTGCGACCTGGGCACGGCCGAAGGGCGCGCGCACATGCTCAGCAACGCCCGCGCGCTCTGGACGCCGCTGCCCAGGGGCGCGCTCAAGCAGCAAATTGCCGCGCAGCTGGCCGAACTCGGGCAAATGCAGATGGAGCCCCTGATTTCGCTATGGTCCATGGAGCAATCCACGCACGACGGACGGACCGCGGAGCCTGATTCGACTGCCTACCGATCCTGGCGCAAGGGCAACGACTGGCGCGGCTCGCGCCACGCGGGGGCACGCATCGCCACCCAGCCGCCCCTGCCCCGGAGCAAACCGACCCGCCGCAGCGACCACGCACTGCGCCTGCTGCTTTCGCACATGGCGTTCCTCGAAACACTGGACCAGGAAGACCGCGGCGCCCTCGCCGAACTGGCGCCGCCGCACGGGCTGCTGTTCACGTGGCTCGAAGAGCAATGGCACCAGAGCGGCGTGCTGCCCTGGGCGCGGTTGGCGCAGCTTCTGCGGGGACACGAAGCGCAGGCCTTGGCCGAGCGCATCATGACCGGCTCGCACGCGCAGACCGAAGGCGACGAAAACGAACTGCGCGCCGAGCTGCACGGCCTGCTCGCCCGGCTGCATGTCGAAAACATCGAGCGCGAGCAGAGCGCACTCATCGCCACCAGCAGCCAGGAC
>JAIOIA010000069.1:0-3084 GCA_019912745.1 Comamonas sp.
GGGGCGCCGGGGCGGGTCATGCGGCGTGCCTATTTTTCGACGAAGGCGCGCTCAATCACGAAGTCGCCGGGGCGCGTGGTGCTGCCTTCCTCGAAGTCGCGCCTGGCCAGCAGCGCCTTGAGCGTGGCCAGCATCTCGGGGCTGCCGCAGAGCATCACGCGGTCGTTCACGGGGTCCAGCGGTGGCAGGCCGAGGTCCCGGGCGAGCTGGCCGCTTTCGATCAAGGTGTTGATGCGGCCCTGGTGCACGAAAGGTTCGCGCGTCACGGTCGGGTAGTAGCGCAGCTTGCCGCGAACGAGCTCGCCCAGAATCTCGTGCTGCGGCAGCTCTTGCGTGAGATAGTCGTGGTAGGCGAGTTCGGCCTTCTGGCGCACGCCATGCACCAGAATGACCTGCTCGAAGCGATCGTAGGTGTCGGGGTCGCGCGCGATCGCCATGAAGGGCGCGATGCCCGTGCCGGTCGCGAGCAGGTACAGGCGTTTGCCCGGCAGCAGGTAGTCGGTCACGAGCGTCCCCGTGGGCTTCTTGGCCACGAGGATGGTGTCGCCCACCTGGATGTGCTGCAGGCGCGAGGTCAGCGGCCCGTGCGGCACCTTGATGGAGAGAAACTCCAGGTGATCTTCCCAATTGGGGCTGACCACGCTGTAGGCGCGCAGCAGCGGCTTGCCGTCCACCCTCAGGCCGATCAGGCTGAAGTGGCCGTTGGAGAAGCGAAACGACGGGTCGCGGGTGGTGGTGAAGGAAAACAGCCGCTCGGTCCAGTGGTGAACGGAGAGGACGCGCTCTTCAAAAAACATGGTGTCTTGCGGGTGTGCCAGCCGGTTGCGGCGGCGGCGCGATCGCCACATGCCAAGGCGCCACGGCGGCGCCAGTCACCCGTCTGAACTGATTCGGGAAAACCCGGATTGTCGTTCAAACCGGGGCGGTTACCGCGACGGCGCTACATTACCTCTCCCGCAGTTTCTCTGACCCGGAGGGGATATGACCAAATGGTTGGCTCTGGCGGTGGCGTTTTGCGCGCTGGCAAGTACCGCCGCGAAGGCCGAAGGTCGCTACACCATCGGTGAAATCAACAGCTACAAGGCGCAGCCGGCCTTCCTGGAGCCCTACAAGAAGGGCATGGAGCTGGCGGTCGAGCAAGTCAACGCCCAAGGCGGCATCAACGGCAAGACGCTGGTGCTCGTCACGCGCGACGACAACGCCAACCCGGGCGAGACGGTGCGCGCGGCCGAGGAGCTGATTTCCCGCGAGAAGGTGGATGTGCTCACGGGCGGTTTCCTTTCGCACCTGGGTCTCGCGCTGGCGGACTTCGCGCAGCAGAAGAAGCGCTTCTACCTGGCGAGCGAGCCGCTCACGGACAAGATCGTCTGGCAGCAGGGCAACCACTACACCTTCCGCCTGCGGCCCTCGACCTACATGCAGGTGGCCATGCTGGTGCCCGAGGCGGCCAGGTTGAACAAGAAGCGCTGGGCCATCGTTTACCCCAACTATGAATACGGCCAGTCGGCCGTGGCCACGTTCAAGCAGCTTTTGAAGGCCGCGCAGCCGGACGTGGAATTCGTCGCCGAGCAGGCGACGCCGCTGGGCAAGGTGGACGCGGGCAGCGTGGTGCAGGCGCTGGCGGACGCCAAGCCGGGCGCGATCTTCAACGTGCTCTTTGCCACCGATCTGGCCAAGTTCGTGCGCGAGGGCCACACTCGCGGGCTGTTTGAAGGCCGCAAGGTGGTGAGCCTGCTCACAGGCGAGCCCGATTACCTCGACCCGCTCAAGGCCGAGGCGCCCACGGGCTGGATCGTCACCGGCTACCCCTGGTATGCAATCCACACGCCCGAGCACGATGCCTTTCTCAAGGCCTATCAGACGCGCTTCAAGGACTATCCGCGTGCCGGCTCGGTCGTGGGCTACAACGCGATTTTGTCGATCGCGGCGGGCCTGAAGAAGGCCGGCAGCAGCGAGACCGAAAAACTCATCGCCGCCTTCACCGGCCTGACGCTGGACACGCCCTTCGGCCCCATCACCTATCGCGCGCAGGATCACCAGTCGACCATGGGCGCCTACGTGGGCACGACGGCGGTGAAGGACGGCAAGGGCATCATGGTGGATTTCCGCTATGAGGACGGCGCCAAATACCAGCCCTCGGACGCCGAGGTCAAGCAGCTGCGCCCCGCCACGCCTTAGGCCGCGCGCCTCATGGATTTCTCGGGCCTGCTCGTTCAGCTGCTCAACGGCCTGGCGAGCGGCTCGACGCTGTTTCTCGTCGCCGTCGGCCTGTCGCTGGTCTTCGGCGTCACGCGCATCGTCAATTTCGCGCATGGCTCGCTCTATGTGCTCGGGCTGTATGTCGCGTATTCCTGCGTCGGGCACCTGGCGGGCGCGATCGGCTTCTGGCCCGCGCTGGCGCTGGCGCCGCTCGCCGTGGGGCTGCTGGGCGCGGCCATCGAAATCCTGCTGCTCAGGCGCATCTACCACGCGCCCGAGCTGCTGCAGCTGCTCGCCACGTTCGCGCTGGTGCTCATCATCCGCGACGCGGCACTGTGGCTCTGGGGCGCGCAGGACTTGCTGGGGCCGCGCGCGCCAGGGCTGGCGGGCGCGGTGCAGATCCTGGGCCGGCGCTTTCCCACGTATGACCTGCTGTTGATCGCCGTCGGGCCGCTGGTCTTGTTGCTGCTCACGCTGCTGCTCACCCGCACGCGCTGGGGCACGCTGGTGCGCGCCGCGACGCAGGACCGCGAGATGCTCGGCGCCCTGGGCGTGCGCCAGGCCTGGCTGTTCACGGCGGTGTTCGCGCTCGGCGCGCTGCTCGCGGGGCTGGCCGGGGCGTTGCAACTGCCGCGCGAGCCGGCCAATCTGGAACTGGATTTGCCGATGGTGGCGTCGGCCTTCGTCATCGTCGTCGTCGGCGGCATGGGGTCGCTCTCGGGCGCCTTCATCGCGGCGCTCTTGATTGCCGAACTCAAAGCGGTGTGCATCTGGCTCGGCGTGGTGCAGATCGGGCCGCTCAGCGTGGCGTTTCCGCAGCTCACGCTGGTGGCGGAATTCCTCGTGATGGCACTGGTGCTCATCTGGCGCCCCTGGGGCCTGATG
>JAIOIA010000070.1:0-9042 GCA_019912745.1 Comamonas sp.
AGTTTTGTCCAGTGCCCTGACCAGTGGCTCCGGAGCCACCACCGTGGCCGCCATGACCACCATGGCCCTTGTGCATGAAGACATGCATCAGCGGGCAGGCCAGCAGGAAGGCATAGGGCCACCATTGCGCCAGGTGGGCACGGTGTTCGGTCCATAGGAAGTACCCGGCGACGGCGCCGAACACGAGCAGGCCCAGGGCGTAGCGCGAGCGCCAGAACCCGCTGGTCTGCACATTCTGTGGATGGGATGCATGGTCATGGGTCATGAGGAGCTCCTCACTTTGCAGAGGGCTTGGAAGGAGTGGAAGCCGGTGGCGTGGACATTCGATCCATCATCATCTGCATCATCGACTCCATCATGTCCATGCGCCTTTCCATCATCTGTGGGTCGTGCTGCATGCCAGCCATACCGGCGGGCGGGTTGCCCGATGCCATCTGGCCGTGCATCGACTCCATCATGCGCATGCCGTCCTGCATGGTCTTCATGTGTTCGGCCATCAATGCCTGCCGCTCCTGAGGCGTCTTGGCGGTTGCCATCTTCTCGTGCATGGCCCGCATGCGTTGCTCCATCGCGGCCATCATGTCCGGGCTCATGGCCTGCGATGGCGGTGCTGCAGCCGGCGCCGGAGCTGCCGCCGCAGGGGCGGTCGTTTCCGCTGGGTGGTGGTCCTTGTGCTCATCGGAGCCTTGCGCCAGCACGCCCACGGAGGCGGCGGCGACACAGAGACCGATCAGAGCATGACGAATGTGAACCATGATGCTTCCTTCTTGCGGTGGAGGGGGTGACTAGGGCTGCCGCGTCCGGCGGCACGGCGCGGTTGTGACTCTGCTCAGCGCGCGGGTTGGATGTCGGTGACAACCATCTTTCCACCTTCCTGGACGACCATGAATTGCACCTTGTCGCCGGGCTTGAGCTTGGTGAGCTGGCCCTTGTCGCGAACGGTGAAGACCATGGTCATCCCGGGCATGTCCAGGTTCTTGATGTCCCCATGCTTGAGGGTGATCTTGCCGTTGTCCGGATCGACCTTCTTGACCTCGCCATCGGTCATGGAGTCCGACGCAGGCGCCGCCACCTGGCCTGGACTGGGGCTGACCTGGGCATGGCCCGCCATAGGCAGAGCGAGGCCCATGGCCAGGGCTGAGATGGTGAGCAGACGTTGGGTGGTGGTCACGATGATCTCTGGAGGAATAATCGATGGAGGTTCCAAAGGACTTGCAAGATCAGTTCAGCGAGCAACCTCGACTTGCCCGGCCATGCCGGCTTCAAGATGCCCCGGTTCGGTGCAAGCAAAATCGACCTTGCCCGGCTGGGTGAACTGCCACACCATCGTGCCGCGCTGGCCGGGCTTAAGGTTCACCTGGTTAGGCTCGCTGTGCACCATGCCGGGATTGGCGCGCATTTCCTTGGCGTGCTCCTTCAATTCGTCCAGCGAGCCGAGCACCATTTCGTGCCTGATCTTGCCGGCGTTGCGCACCATGAAGCGCACGGTCTCGCCCTCCTTCACATTGATGCTGGAGGGATCGAAGCGCATGTTGTCGTTCATCACCACGTCGATCGTGCGCGTGACCTTGGCGGGGTCGCCGGGCTGGCCGAACATGGCGCTGTGCTCCGACATGCTCATGTTGCCGTGCGAGGCGGGCATGTCGTGGCCACCAGCGTGCGTGCCGGCAGCCAGCGCAGCGAGCGGAAACGCCGCAGCGGCAAACAGGGAAATGAGGATGCTTTTATTCATTCAAACGACTCCTTGGGAAAGATCAGAACCAGAAACTCAAACCCGCCAACCAGCGCGTCTGGGTGGCACTGCCACCCGAGGCGCGCACGAAGTCTCCCGTGCGGCCAAAGCCGTGTTGCCATTCGACGCCGATGTAGGGTGCGATCTGGCGCGTGATTTCGTAGCGCAGGCGCAAACCCGCACTGGCGTTGGCAAGGCCGCTGCCGATGGCGTTGGCAGGATCGCTCTTGCCGTAGAAATTCCATTCGGTGCGCGGCTGCAGAATCAGCTTTTGCGTGAGAAGCCAGTCATAGCTCCCTTCGAGCCGCAGCGCGGTGCGGCCGCCACTGCCCAGATAGGCCGTGGCATCGAGCTCAAACCAGTAGGGCGCGAGGCCCTGCACGCCAGCCGCAAGCCACTGGCGATCCTTGCCTGTGCTGTGGTCGAAGCGCACGCCGAGCTGACTGTCCCAGAAGGCGGCGATGGCGTGGCCCCAGAGCAGTTCGGTGCGCGAATCCTGTAGCTTGCCCTGTGCGACGTCGCCCTCGGCCTTGATGACCAGGTGATTGAAGTCGCGGCCGATGCGCGCTTGCAGGTCATACGTCGTGGCGTTATCGCCGTGGCGTGCCCATGCGCGCTCCAGACGGTTGACCCTCAGGTTCGCAAAGCTCATCTGGTCGCCCAGTTGCAGGCGCGACACGCCCGTGAGCGAATACTTGCCGCTGCCGCGCTCGAAGCCGTCGGAATAGCCGTTGGGGTCGCGCGCATCGGCGGGCGGGCTGCCGCCTTGCATTTGCATGGCACCGTGGCCCATGCCAGCCATCGCGCCGCCGGACGCCGGCGCCGCGCCGTGCTCCATCGCGGAAGCGGGGCCGCTGTCGGTACCTTGGGATGGCACGGTGCCGTGATCCATTCCCGGCATGACGCCATGATCCATGGTTGGCGCGCCAGGATTTGCAGCCGGAGCGCTGCCTCGCATGGGCATGCTGCCGTGATTCATGGCAGGCGCTTCATCCCCTGCTGGCGCGCTGCCCGCGGGCATCGGCATTCCCCCATGATCCATGCCAGTCATTGCCCCCGCCGCAGGCGCGGCGCTGGACTGTGCCGCAGCATCGTGTGCGCCATGCGCATCGTGATCCTGAGCCAGAGCGGACGTGGCGGCGCCCGAGAGAATCAGGGCTGCAGCCACCGGCGCCAGCCGCAAGGCCACAGTGTGCGGGGTAAGTCGGTTCATTTTCAGGTTCTTTTTCATGCCACCACCACTTCGCGGAACATGCCCATTTCCATGTGGAACATCAGGTGACAGTGCCAGACCCAGCGGCCGAGCGCGTCGGCGCTGACGAGAAAGCTCACGCGCTGCGCCGGCTGCACGGGGATGGTGTGCAGCCGCGCGACGAATTCGCCTGAGGCGTTTTCCAGCTCCTGCCACATGCCGTGCAGGTGCATGGGGTGGGTCATCATGGTGTCGTTGTGCAGGATCACGCGCAGGCGCTCGCCATAGCGGAAATGCACGGGGCGGCTGTCGGTGAAGTCCAGGCCGTCGAACGACCAGGTGTAGCGTTCCATGTTGCCCGTCAGATGCAACTCGATTTCGCGCTCGGGCCCCCCGGCATAGAGCGATCCGCCGACGGTCTTGAGATCGGCCAGCGTGAGCACGCGCCGGCCGTTGTCGCGCAGACCGACGCCGGGGTCATCGAGGTTGGTGCGCGGCATGTCCACCCGCATGTCGGCGCCGGGGCCCCATTCGGTGCGCGCGTGGCGCACGGTGGTGCCGGGCTTTTGCAACGGATTGGACGCCATGCTGTGCGCCATGCCGGGCATGCTGCCCATGGCCGACATGTCGTGCCCGCCGCCCATACCCTGCATGCTGGCCATGCCAGCATGGTTCATCCCGACCATGGAACCGTGGCCCATCGCGGCCATGTCGTGGCCACCGCCTTGCGCCATGCCGCCCATCATGTCGGCCATGGTGAGCCACTGCACCGCATCCAGCGCGGGCACCGGCGCGCTCAGGCCCGGGCGTACCGCCAGTGTGGCGCGCGCGTAGCCGGTGCGATCCATCGATTGCGCAAAGAGCGTGTAGGCGTCGTCCCTGGGCTGCACGATCACGTCGTAGGTCTGGCCTGGGCCGAAGCGGAACTCATCCACCGTCACCGGCTCCACGTCTTGCCCGTCGGCCTGCACCACGGTGAGCTTGAGGCCCGGAATGCGCACGTCATAGAACGTATTGCCGCTGCCGTTGATGCAGCGCAGGCGCACGCGCTCGCCGGGCTTGAAGAGCGCCGTCCAGTTGGCGCCCGGCGCGCTGCCGTTGACGAGGTAACTGAGCACGGTCGAGGACAAATCGGCCATGTCGCTCGGGCTCATGCGCATGGCGTACCACATGTCGCGCTCCTGCAGCGCCACATCCATGCCATTCGCGCGCACGTCGCGCAGGAATTTGACGAAGGTGGGCCGGTGCTGGTTAAACACGTCGCCTTGCGCCTTGAGCTTGGCCAACGCGCGCATCGGGTCGGTGCCGGTCCAGTCCGACAGCAGCACGACGTGCTCGCGATCGGCGCGAATGGTTTCATGATCGCGCGGCTCAACGATGAGCGCGCCATACAGGCCGGTCACCTCCTGCATGCCGCTGTGCGAGTGGTACCAGTAGGTGCCGCTCTGCTCCAGCGTATAGCGGTAGGTAAAGGTCTCGCCGGGTGCGATGCCGGCAAAGCTCACGCCCGGTACGCCGTCCATCTGGAACGGCAGGATGATGCCGTGCCAGTGGATCGATGCCGTCTCGCGCAGGCGGTTGGTGACGCGAATCGTCACGGTCTCGCCTTCGCGCATGCGCAGCGTCGGCCCGGGCAGACTGCCGTTGATGGTGGTGGCGATGCCCGTGCGGCCGTCGAAGTCGACGCGGGTTTCGGCCAGCGTCAGGTCGAAGACGGGGCCACGCAACTCGGGTGGCGTTCCCGTACGGGCTGCTGGCAGGTCTTGCAGTGCCCAGGCGGGCAGTGCGGCATCGAGCGTGCCCAATGCGGTACCCGCCGCCAGCGCCCTCAGAAAGCGCCGGCGCTGGATGGCCTGGCCTGGGGAGGCGGAAAAGGAAGGGGTTTTGAATCGCATGTCGCAGATTCTGAAGAGCCCGTCCTTTCAGAAAGATGTTTGCAACATTACATTCTTGTCAGCTTCGTGTTGGTGCCTCTCCAACGCGGCACACTTACGTGGGAACCTTTAACGGAGCATGCGGGTGAAGATACTGATCGTCGAAGACGAGCCCAAGACTGGCGAATATTTGCGCCAAGGATTGAGCGAGGCCGGGTATGTCGCGGACCTGGTGCCCCATGGCACCGATGGGCTGCACATGGCCTTGCACGGTGCCTACGACCTCGTGATCCTGGATGTCATGCTGCCCGGGCTGAACGGCTGGCAGGTGCTGCAATCGCTGCGCGAGCGCGGCCTGCAAATGCCAGTGCTGTTCCTGACCGCACGCGACCAGGTGGAAGACCGTGTCAAGGGACTGGAGCTTGGTGCGGACGACTATCTGGTCAAACCGTTCTCGTTTGCGGAACTGCTGGCCCGCGTGCGCATCATCTTGCGCCGTGGCCCGGCGGGCAACGAAGGCACCATGTTGCGCGTCGCGGATCTGGAGCTGGATCTGCTGCGCCGCCGGGTCTCGCGCAACGGCAGGCGCGTGGACCTGACGGCCAAGGAGTTCGGCCTGCTGGAACTGCTGATGCGCCGCCATGGCGAGGTGCTGCCGCGCTCCCTGATCGCTTCGCAGGTGTGGGACATGAACTTCGACAGCGACACCAACGTCATCGAAGTGGCGATGCGCCGACTGCGCATGAAGATTGACGAGGGCCACGCGGTCAAGCTGATCCAGACCGTGCGCGGCATGGGCTATGTGCTCGACGTGCCGCAGGAGGAGTAGGTGGCGTTGCGGATTCGTTGGGGCCGGTTGCCACTGACGCGGCGCCTGACCTTGCTGTTCACCGCCGTGGCGGCCTCGGTGGTGCTAGGGCTGGGCGCATTGTTTCTGGTCGAGACTGAGCGGCATTTCGTCGAGCTCGATCGGATGGCGCTGCAAGACAAGCAACACTTGATCGAGGAAATTCTGCGCAATGCCAACTCGGCGGACGACGCTCACCGGCGACTGGGCGAGGCGCTGAGCTATCACCATGATCTCTACGCCCAAGTCCAGGATGGACAAGGAGCGGTGGTCTTTCAGTCCCGAGGGTTCATCCCCACCATGCGCGGCGATAAGCCCCTGAGCGCCGGTGAAAATAAGGTGTTTGGGGTGTGGCGGCACGACGGTGCCCGGTTCCATACGCTGGTCTTCAAGGCCGCCCCTGCCTACTCCAGCACCCCCCTGATGGTCTGGATCGCCGCGGATACGGATCACCACACGCAGTTTCTCGACCGCCTGCGGCGCAGCCTCGCCCTGTATGTGCTCGCCGCCATCGCCATCTGCGGCCTGCTCTCGTGGTTCGCCGCGCGCCAGGGGCTGGCGCCCTTGCGCGACATGAAGTCACGGGCTGCCAAGGTAACGGGGCAGAAGCTTGGCGAGCGCATGCCCGTGCAGGCCGTGCCGGTGGAAATGGCCGACCTGGCGCAAGAGCTGAACCGTATGCTGGATCGGCTGCAGGAGGATTTCCAGCGCCTGACCGATTTCGCGTCGGACCTCGCGCACGAGCTGCGCACCCCCATCAGCAATCTGCTGACGCAGACCCAGGTGGCGCTGGCGACCAAGCGCGATGCCGCAACCTACCGCGACATCCTGGCATCGAACGCCGAGGAATTTCAGCGGCTGGCGCGCATGGTGTCCGACATGCTGTTCCTGGCCAAGACCGAGCGCGGCGTGGATCTGCCGCACAAGGAGCGGTTTTCCGCGCGCCAGGACGCACTGGCACTGCTGGAGTTCTACGAGGCCGTGGCCGAGGAAAAGCGCATTCGGCTGCGGGTGGAAGGCGCTGGCGAGATCGAAGGCGACCGCCTGATGTTCCGCCGCGCGGTGAGCAACCTGCTGTCCAATGCCCTGCGTTACACGCCCGAGGCCGGCGACATCACCATCCGCATCACCGGCACGGCACAAGCCACGACCGTGGCCGTAGAGAACACTGGCGCCGACATCGATGCCAAGGTTCTGCCCCGGCTGTTCGACCGCTTCTACCGCGCCGATGCTTCCAGGGCCCATCCGGACACCGACGGATCGGGCTTGGGTCTAGCCATTACGCGCGCCATTGCCGAGGCCCACGGCGGCCGCGTCACGGCAAGCTCGGGTCAGGGGCGCACCTGTTTCACCCTGGTGTTTCCGCATCGCGTCGCGAAGCCCTGAAGCTGACAACAAACTCATCGGGCTGTCTAGATTCTGTTGGGGTGCGCTCCCTACGATGAACACATCTCCTCAGCGCCTAACCAAGGCATGGGAGATGCAAGTTTCATCCACCTTTGTCAGGAGCTTCAATCATGACCCAACAACGCCTCTCCCTTTCTTCCATGATCGCCGCCGCGGCCGCGGTGGCTGCCCTGGGCCTTCCAGGGATGGCTTCGGCAGCGTACGAGCATCCGGCCAATAATGAAATCGGCGTCATCGTTCACTCGGAGCACTTCAAGAGCGATAAAACCCGAGCCCAAGTCAAGGCGGAGGCCGAGGCTGCGATGCTGCAAGGCCGTCTTTCCTACGGCGAGAGCAACTACCCGATCCGCACGCTCGATGCAGGTCCTGGCAAGACGCGTGAGCAAGTGGTCAACGAACTGCGAAGCGAGTCGCCTGCCGAGCGCGACGCGCGTCTGCGCCTTTACTCCGCAGGTTGATTCTCCTGCTGCTACGCCGGCATCATTGGGGCGGCTATTCAAGGGACAGGCGATGGCGACACCCGATGTCTTTTGAAACAGTGCTGCTTGCGACCATGCCCGGCAAGCGACCTCAAGCGCCTTCTGCGCGAGAAACCGTAAAACAAGAGCCGTCCATGCCCCGCATGCCCGTCAGCTTGCCTGGCGTGGACGGTTTCGCCGATGGCTGTCGGCGCGCCCCCAACGGCACGCTGCTGGTGTTGGTGGATCAAACCAGCCCGGGCATATGATGGTCGAATCGACTGGCCGGCTGGCGTCGCGACTGGCGACGGTTCCAAACGAATCAGGCCCAGACCGCAGCGAACCGTCTCGGTTGGAACAGGATGATGGTCGATTCTTGAGGCGCGCCCAGATTGGGTGCATGCACCCGCGAGAAATCGCCATTGAGATCTGGAGACCGTCACATGGCGAACCACGAATTCCTCACCCGCCGCGGCTTCATGAACGGCGTCGGCACGGGCGCCGCGGCATTGCTGGCTGGCTTGTCGCATGCCCAAGCCGCAACCGGAATGCAAAGCGCAAGCGATACCTTTGAACCCGACGTTGTTCTGGAATTGATCGCTCTTCCGCGCAGTGTTTCGCTGCGCTCGGGGCGCACGACATCCGTATGGTCGTACCAGTCGCGCGTGCTGAAAGGGGATCCGGCAAGCGTGCAGGCGCTGCCCGACAGCTATCTGGGGCCGATCCTGCGCCTGCGGCGCGGCCAAAAAGTCCGCATCGATTTCATCAACCGGTTGGACCAACCGAGCACCGTGCACTGGCACGGCCTGCACGTCCCCGACACCATGGACGGACATCCGCGCTTTGCCATCGGACCAGGCGAGCGCTATCGCTACGAGTTCGAAGTGCGCAACCGCGCCGGCACCTACTGGTATCACCCCCACCCCCACGGCCATACGGGCGAGCAAGTGTATTTCGGCCTTGCCGGCCTGCTCCTGGTGCGCGATGACGAGGAGCAGGCGCTGCCGCTGCCACGCGGCGAATACGATCTGCCGATCATCATTCAGGATCGCAGCTTCGACGACGGCAACCAGTTCCGCTACCTCGGCGGCACCGGGCCGACCGCGCACGCCGACGCATCCGGCGCGCCGTCTGCACCGGGCAACACGATGGGCGGTCGGGGAATGATGGGCGGCGGGGCCATGATGTCGGGCGGCATGGGCGGCCTGGGCGGCATGATGACGCGCATGATGGGGTTCCTTGGCGACACCATCCTGGTCAACGGCCGTCCGGACGCATCGATCGAGGTCTCCACGCACCCCTATCGGCTGCGTATCTTGAACGGCTCCAACTCGCGCATCTACAAGCTGGCGTGGCAGGACGGACGGCCGCTCACCGTGATCGGCACCGATGGCGGGCTGCTGGAGCGGCCGGTGCACAAGGACTACGTGATGCTTGCCCCCGCCGAGCGCGTTGAACTGTGGGCCGACTTCAGCAAGGATGACGTAGGCACGCAGCTCACGATGATGAGTCTCGCTTTCGAAGGCTCAATG
>JAIOIA010000071.1:0-18555 GCA_019912745.1 Comamonas sp.
CAAGTCTCCAGTGCTGAGGAGACTCCTGTAGCGAAGGCTGTTTATTCCTTGAGCCCAGACATGCCGTTCTAGGTCTGTGATTTGGCACAGATTTGGCACAGAATTTTTTCGATGAACGCCGCCGGCAGATGCACTGGCGGGTTAATTAATTGATTTACAAGAAAATTCTGGTCGGGGTGAGAGGATTCGAACCTCCGGCCTCTACGTCCCGAACGTAGCGCTCTACCAGGCTAAGCTACACCCCGATGATTCCGTTGAATTGAGCCGGTTTCAAACCCTGCGCAAGAGCAACTGAGCCGCTAATTGTAGCAGTGCTTCGGTGTGAAAATTACTTGGCAAGCCTGAAATTGCATCCATGGCAAGCTGCGCCTGCGCGCCTGCCGCCGCACGGGTCGCGGCCATTGCGTCAGTCGCACGCACCACAGCCACCACCGACTCCATCTCGTCGGTCGAGCCCTGCTCTATCACGCGCCTGAGCAACGCCTTTTGCGCTTCGTCGCCGCGCTGCATCGCAATGATGAGCGGCAGCGTCATCTTGCCCTCACGCAGATCGTCGCCTATGTTCTTGCCCATCTCGTGCGCGTCGCCGTCATAGTCCAGCGCATCGTCGATGACCTGAAATGCCGTGCCCAGCGCCTTGCCGTATTCCGCGCACGCCGCCTCGACCTCGGTGCTGCTGGCGGCCAGCACCGCCGCCAGCCGGGCACTGGCCTCGAACAGCTTGGCGGTCTTGGAGCGGATCACTTCCAGGTAACCGGCTTCGGTCAGCGTGGCGTCGTGTGTGTTCACGAGCTGCTGTACCTCGCCTTCGGCGATGATGTTGGTGGCGTCGGCCAGGATCTGCATGACCCGCATATCGCCCGTTTCCACCATCATCTGGAAGGCGCGCGAATACAGGAAGTCGCCTACCAGCACGCTGGCGGGGTTGCCGAAATGCTCGTTGGCCGTCACCAGGCCGCGCCGCAGGGTGGAGGCATCGACAACATCGTCGTGCAGCAGCGTGGCCGTGTGGATGAATTCGACCACCGCAGCCAGGTTGAAGCGCCGCACGTCGCGGCACTCGAGCGCGCCGCACATCAGAAGCAGCAGCGCGGGACGCAGGCGCTTGCCGCCCGCGACGATGATGTAGCGCGCCACATCGCCGACCAGCGTCACCGACGACTGCAGCCGCGCGCCGATGACTTTGTCCACCTCGCGCATGTCATTTGCAATCAGTGCCAGTGCGGCCGTCGTGCCCGATGATGAAGCGCTCAAGGTGTAGTTACTCGCGGTGGCGTCAATGACCGCTGATTATAGGAAGGGCAAGCCACCCTCCCGTACTGGGTGCACAGGTCATTTGGATGCGGCGCCGATATCACATACAATTGCAGGTTCTGTGGAAATTCGTCCGCAGAACTCACTACACAGAGGTTTACATGTACGCGGTCATAAAAACCGGCGGCAAGCAGTATCGCGTTGCCGCTGGCGAAAAAATCAAGATAGAACAGATTGCTGCGGAAGTAGGCCAGGAAATCGTGCTTGACCAGGTGCTGGCAGTCGGAAACGGCAGCGAGCTCAAGGTGGGTACGCCCCTGGTGTCCGGCGCCAGTGTGAAGGCGACTGTCGTTGCCCACGGCCAGCATGACAAGGTGCGCATCTTCAAGATGCGTCGGCGCAAACACTACCAGAAGCGCCAAGGCCATCGTCAGCAGTTCACCGAACTGCAGATCGACACGATTGCAGCTTGACTACAGGGGATTGAATCATGGCACATAAAAAAGGCGGCGGCTCCACGCGAAACGGGCGCGATTCCAAGCCCAAGATGCTCGGTGTGAAGGCCTACGGTGGCCAGATGGTCAGCGCCGGCTCCATCATCGTGCGCCAGCGCGGCACGCGCATTCATCCGGGCAGCAATGTCGGCATCGGCAAGGATCACACGCTGTTCGCCCTGGTGGACGGCCACGTGTCGTTCTCCACGCGCGGCGCGCTCTCCAAGCACACGGCCAACATCACGCCACCCAGCGCGGCCTGACGCGTCACGCAACCGACAAAGCCCCGCACGCCGGGGCTTTGTTGTTTGGACGGATCACGACACCACTACACTTGCACAGCCATGAAATTCGTAGACGAAGCCTACATTGACATCGTTGCAGGCGACGGCGGCAATGGCTGCGTGTCGTTCCGCCACGAAAAATACAAGGAATTCGGCGGCCCCAATGGCGGCGATGGGGGTCGCGGTGGCCATGTGTATGCCGTGGCCGATCCCAACCTCAACACCCTGGTGGACTATCGCTACGCACGCAGGCATGAGGCCAAACGCGGCGAGCACGGCATGGGCTCGGACATGTTCGGCGCCGCGGGAGCCGACATCACGCTCAGGATGCCCGTGGGCACCATCATCAGCGACGCGGAAACCGGCGCCGTTCTCTACGAATTACTCGAACCCGACCAGCCCGTGATGATCGCCAAAGGGGGCGACGGCGGCTTTGGCAACCTGCGCTTCAAGAGCGCGATCAACCGCGCGCCGCGCCAGAAAACGCCCGGCTGGCCCGGCGAGAAGAAAAATCTCAAGCTCGAGCTCAAGGTGCTGGCCGACGTGGGGCTGCTGGGCATGCCCAACGCGGGCAAGTCCACCTTCATCGCCGCAGTCTCCAACGCCCGCCCCAAGATCGCCGACTATCCGTTCACCACGCTGCACCCCAACCTGGGCGTGGTGCGCGTCGGGCCGGAGCAGAGCTTTGTCATTGCGGACATCCCCGGTCTGATCGAAGGCGCCTCCGAAGGCGCGGGCCTGGGCCACCAGTTCTTGCGCCATCTGCAGCGCACGCGGCTGCTGCTGCACATCGTGGACATGGCTCCGTTCGACGACACGGTCGATCCCGTCGCCCAGGCCCGGGCCATCGTCGGCGAGCTCAAGAAATACGATGCCGAGCTCTACGCCAAGCCGCGCTGGCTGGTGCTGAACAAGCTGGACATGGTGCCGCAGGCCGAGCGCGCGGCCCGCGTCAAGGATTTCGTCAAGCGCTTCAAGTGGAAGGGCCCGGTCTTCGAAATTTCGGCCCTGACGCGCGAAGGCTGCGAGAACCTCGTCAAGTCCATCTTTCAGCACGTGCACACCGTGCAGCTGGCGAGCCAGGCGCCCGCCGAGGTGGACCCGCGCTTCGCCGCGCCCGATCTCTCGAAAGGCTAGTCAGGTCTACACTATTTTTATAGCTGTTAGCGCATATACAGAAAGCGTTAGATCCGTATTTCAATGACAATTCCGTCCCAGATCCTGCGCAAGGCACACCGCATCGTCGTCAAGGTCGGCTCCAGTCTCGTGACCAACGAAGGCCGGGGGCTCGATGCCGCGGCCATCGGCGAGTGGTGCCGCCAGCTGGCGGCCTTGGTCCACGGGGAGGCGGGTGCGCGGCGCGAGGTCATCATGGTGTCGAGCGGCGCCATTGCCGAAGGAACGAAGCGCCTGGGCTGGGCCCAACGCCCGAGTGAAGTCAACGAACTGCAGGCGGCCGCGGCGGTCGGTCAGATGGGCTTGGCCCAGATGTACGAAACCAAGATGCGCGAGCACGGCCTGGCGAGCGCCCAGATCCTGCTCACGCACGCCGACCTGGCCGACCGCGAGCGCTACCTGAATGCGCGCTCGACCCTGCTCACGCTGCTGCACCTGGGCGTCGTGCCGGTCATCAATGAAAACGACACCGTGGTGACCGACGAAATCAAGGTGGGCGACAACGACACACTGGGCGCGCTGGTCACCAACCTCGTCGAGGCCGATGCGCTCGTCATCCTGACGGACCAGAAGGGCCTGTATTCGGCCGATCCGCGCCGCCACCCCGATGCGCGCTTCATCCATGAGGCACAGGCCGGAGACCCCGCCCTGGAAGCCATGGCCGGCGGCGCGGGCTCGTCCATCGGCAAGGGCGGGATGATCACCAAGATCATCGCCGCCAAGCGCGCAGCGGGTTCGGGCGCGTCAACGGTCATCGCCTGGGGGCGCGAACCCGATGCGCTGCTGCGCCTGGCACGCGGCGAGGCCATCGGCACCCTGCTCGTCGCGCACACGCACAAGCACCAGGCGCGCAAGCAGTGGATGATGGACCACCTGCAGTTGCGTGGCTCGGTCACCGTGGATGCGGGCGCCGCAGCCGTGCTGCGCCAGGCGGGCAAAAGCCTGCTGCCCATCGGCATGGTGGCGGTGGAAGGTGAATTCGTGCGCGGCGACGTCATTGCCGTGCGCGACGCCGGTGGCAGCGAAATCGCCCGCGGGCTGGCCAACTATGCGAGCGCCGAGGCGCGGCTGCTGTGCCGCAAATCCTCAGCCGAGTTCGAGCACCTGCTGGGCTACGCCGCCGAGCCCGAAATGGTGCACCGCGACAACATGGTGCTCACGCACCTCTGAACACGGCCCGCGCCCTGCGGCTCACTTGTGTGACGGCACGGGCGCGGCGCTTGCGGGCGGTGGCGCAATCACGGCGCCCTGCAGGGCCTCGTCGGAATGCGGATCGGGGTCGAAGCTCGCCCCGGGCGGCAATTCCACCCCCGGGTGCACCAGCATGGAGCCCCCTCGATAGGCCCCGGCGTAGTCCTTGCCGGTGTACTCGCGCGCGCGCATGCCCGCGCGCAGATAGCGGTTGCGCTGAATGGTGCGCGGCAGAAAGCGCGAGAGTTCGGTAAGCGCCAGCTCATAGACCCCGCGCTTGAATTCCACCACCACGTCCAACGGCACCCAGTATTCGTTCCAGCGCCAGGCGTCAAACTCCGGGTGGTTGGTGGCGCGCAGGTTCAGATCCCAGTCGTTGCCCGTCAGCTGCAGCAGAAACCAGATCTGCTTTTGTCCCTTGTAGTGTCCGCGCGCATCGCGGCGGATGTAGCGATCCGGCACCTCGTAGCGCAACCAGTCCCGCGTACGGGCAACCACGCGCACATGGTGGGCCAGCAGCCCGACCTCCTCGTGCAGTTCCCGGAACATCGCCTCCTGCGGACTTTCGCCCCGATCGATGCCACCCTGCGGAAACTGCCAACTGTGCGTCCCTAAACGTTTGCCCCAAAATACCTGGTTTCTCTGGTTGAGCAGAACGATGCCGACATTTGGCCGAAAGCCTTCTCTGTCGAGCATAATCTGACCCCAATTCTTGCAAGTTGAAGCCATTATGCACGCATGTTGACGTGCACCAAGCGCAGCTCTGCAAAGCAGCGAATTCACGCGATGAAAGCCTCCCAATTCTTCATTTCCACCCTCAAGGAAGCCCCTGCCGACGCCGAGATCGTCAGCCATCAGCTGATGATGCGCGCCGGTCTCATCAAGAAGCTCGGCGCCGGCATCTACAACTACATGCCCATGGGCCTGCGCGTGCTGCGCAAGGTCGAGGCCATCGTGCGCGAAGAGATGAACCGCGCGGGCGCCGTCGAATGCACCATGCCCGTCGTGCAGCCGGCCGAACTCTGGCAGGAAACCGGGCGCTTTGAAAAAATGGGGCCGGAGCTGCTGCGCATCAAGGACCGCCACCAGCGCGACTACGTGATTCAGCCCACGAGCGAAGAGGTGGTGACCGACATCGCCCGCCAGGAACTGCGCAGCCACAAGCAGCTACCGAAGAACTTCTACCAGATCCAGACCAAGTTCCGTGACGAGCGCCGCCCGCGCTTCGGCCTGATGCGCGGACGCGAGTTCATCATGAAGGATGCCTATTCCTTCGACAAGAACCGCGAGGCCGCGCAACTGAGCTACCAGGCCATGCGCGCCGCCTACTGCCGGATCTTCGACCGCTTCGGGCTGTCCTACCGCGCCGTGCGTGCCGATTCGGGCGCGATCGGCGGCGACCTGAGCGAAGAGTTTCAGGTGATTGCCGCCACGGGAGAAGACGCCATCGTCTATTGCCCGGGCAGCGACTATGCGGCCAACATGGAAAAGGCCGAAAGCGCCCCACCCTCGCAGGCGCGCCCCGCGCCTGCCCAGGCACAAACGCTCACCCCCACGCCCGGCAGGAGCACCTGCGCGCAGGTGGCCGAGCTGCTGGGCCTGCCGCTGGCGCAAACCGTCAAATCGCTGGTGCTGGCGACCGACCTCACCAACGAAGCCGGCGACATCACCGGCGCGAAGATCTGGCTGCTGCTGCTGCGCGGCGACCACGACATGAATGAAGTCAAGGTCTCCAAGGTGCCGGGACTGGACGCGGGTTTTCGTTTTGCCACCGTCGCGGAAATCGAGGCGCACTTCGGCGCCAAGCCCGGTTATCTCGGCCCCCTGAACCTCCTGCAGCCCGTCACCCTCGTCGCGGACCGCGAAGTCGCCGTGATGGCCGACTGGGTATGCGGCGCCAACTGCGAGGATTTCCACATTACCGGCGTGAACTGGGGCCGTGATCTGCCCGAGCCCGATTTCGTGGCCGACCTGCGCAACGTGGTGGCGGGCGATCCTTCGCCCGATGGCCAGGGGCCGCTGGTGATCGAGCGCGGCATCGAAATCGGCCACGTGTTCTATCTGGGCACCAAGTATTCAAAGGCGATGAACGCCACCTTCCTGGGCGAAGACGGCAAGCCGGCCTTCTTCGAAATGGGCTGCTACGGCATCGGCATCACCCGCCTGCCCGCCGCCGCGATCGAACAGAACCACGACGAGCGCGGCATCATCTGGCCCGACGCGATCGCGCCATTCACCGTGGTGCTCTGCCCCATCGGCATGGACCGCAGCATCACCGTGAAGGAGGCGGCCGAGCGCCTGCACGACGAGCTGCTGGCACGCGGCATCGATGCCCTGCTGGACGACCGCGGCGAGCGCCCTGGCGCCATGTTTGCCGACTGGGAATTGATTGGCATACCGCACCGCGTGGTGCTCTCCGACCGAGGCCTGAAGGAAGGCCAGGTGGAGTATCAACACCGGCGTGACACCCGGGCCACGTCCATGGCCCTGACAGAAGTAGCACAATATTTGGCCGACCACGTCAATAACGAATGAACGCCAGCGCCTGCACTCGTCGTACATGGCTGCTTGCCCTGGGCACAGGCCCGGCAGGCTGGCTGGCGCTGCCTGGGACGGCGCACGCGGGCGGGCAGATCGAAGAGCCCCTGATGGATTCGGTACGCAGCGCGCTCAGTTCCGCCGTGAACGATCAGGCGCCGCCCGAACCCACATTCACCAGCACCGAGGCGCGCATCAGCTACCTGCGCTGGCTGGGCACGATGAGCGAGCGCCTGCGCCCGCGCCAGCTACCCTGGGAGCGGCGGCGCGATCTGCTGCAGACCGTCTGGTACGAGTCCAGGCGCGCCGGACTCGATGAATCGCTGGTGCTGGGCCTGATCCAGGTGGAAAGCGCGTTTCGCAAATACGCCGTCTCGTCGGCCGGCGCGCGTGGCTACATGCAGGTCATGCCCTTCTGGTCACGCCTGATTGGCGATGGCGACCCCAGCAAGCTGTTTCACATGCAGACCAATCTGCGCTTCGGCTGCGTGATCCTGCGCCACTACCTGGACCGCGAGAACGGCGATCTGTTCATGGCCCTGGGGCGCTACAACGGCAGCCGCGGCAAGGCCGCGTATCCCGATGCGGTGTTCGCCAACCAGCGACGCTGGAAATATCACGAGCCGTCACGCAGCGCCTGAGCGGCCGCGTCCGCCGACTCCCCGGCAGGCGGTAGCCGGGAAACCATTACCTGGTCGATGCGGTAGCTGTCCACATCCAGCACCTCGAACTTGTAGCCACCGAACACCACGCTGTCGGTGCGCCGCGGCACGCGCCTGAGCATCACCATCAAAAAACCCGCCAAGGTCTCATATTCATCGGCATGCGGCAGCTCATCGAGCTGCAGCGCGTGCAGCACATCCTCGATCGGCGCCACGCCATCAATCAGCCAGGAATCCGCATCGCGGCGCACGATCTGCTCTTCATCCGCGGGGCCGATCAGTTCACCCATCACGGTGCTCATCACGTCATTGAGTGTGACCACGCCCACCATGCGGCTGTACTCGTTGACGATCACCGCAAAGTCTTCGTGCGCCTGGCGAAACTGCTCGAGCACCTCCGCGAGCGTCAGGCGATCGGGCACGATCAGCACGCGACGCACCAGCGTGTCGTCCATGAGCGACATCGGCTGGTTGTTCAGGATGCGCTGAAACAGGTCCTTGGCATCGACGTAGCCCAGCACATGGTCGATGTCGCCATCGCACACCGGATAGGTGGAAAACGGCTCGGCCGCAATCCTCAGGCGGATCTCGCTGTCGGGCGTGTCTCTCAGGAAATAGGCCACGCGCTCGCGCAGTGTCATGACGGACGATACGGCGCGTGAATCGAGCTCGAAGAGATTGGCGATCACCCGCTGCTCGCGCTCGGCCAGCACTCCGGCCTGCATCCCCGCCTGCGCCAGCGCCAGGATGTCGTCGGACGTGATGCGTTCGTCGCGCTGGCGCGGCAGGCCCAGCAGTCGCAGCAGCAGATCGGCCGAACGGCTGTAGCACCACACCAGCGGCTTGAACAGCGCGATGCACAGGCGCATGGGCCGCACCAAGCGCACCGCGAGCCACTCCGGCCGGACCATGCCGACGCGCCGCGGCAACAGATCGGCAAACAGGATGAAGAAGGAGGTGACCAGCACGAACGAGAGGATGAAGCCCAGCGTGCGCGCGCTGCCCTCGGAAAACCAGGGCTGCAACAGATCGCCGAACCAGGCGCCGAACGCGCCCTCGCCGACGATGCCGCCCAGAATCGCCACCGCGTTGATGCCCACCTGCACCACGGTGAACCAGTCGCCCGGCTGCTCCTGCGTGCGCAGCACCAGCGCGGCGCGCGCGTCGCCATCGTCGGCCATCTGGCGCAGGCGCAGGCGCCGCGCGGCGGCAAGCGATATTTCGGCCAGCGAGAAAAACGCGCTCAAGGCGATCAGGAGCGCGATGAGGAACAGGCTGGCTGCAGGCGTCATACGGTCAGCGCCGCCAGGAGGTTGCCACGATGCCGCCCACGATCAGCAGGAAGGCCAGCCCGTGGTAGAGGTGAGGCACCTCGCCCAGAAACGCTGCCGACATGATCGCAGCAAAAAGCGGCGTGAGATTGAGGAAAAACCCGGCCAGCACCGGCCCGCCCTGCTTCACGCCCTCACCCCAGAAGCGATAGGCAAGCAGCGCCGGACCGACGACGATGAACACGAGCGCCAGCACGAGCGGCCAGCCCCATTGAATGTCGCGATAGCCGCCCACGGTCCACTCGGCGCCCGCGAACGCACCCGACCACGCCACGCCGAAGACCATCTGCGCCATCAGGAAATCGCTCCAGCGGCCGCGCAGCGCGGCAGGCTCGCTCGTGCGCATCAGCAGCCAACTGTAGAACGCCCAGGCGATGGTCGCCAGCACCATGTACAGATCGCCCGGCACCAGGCGCAGCGCGATCAGATGTTGCCAGTCGCCCCGGCTGAGCACGAGCAGCACACCGGCAATCGAGAGCACGGCGCCCACGACCTGCCGCCGCGCCACGCGGGCGCCGAAACACAGCGTCCCCACGATCAGCATCCATACCGGCGTGCCCGAGGCAACGAGCGTGACGTTGACGGGCGTGGACGTCTGCAGCGCCAGGTACTGCAGCGCGTTGTAGCTGCCGATGCCCAGCAGCCCCAGCATGCTGTAGCGGCGCCAGTGCGGCCAGAGCGCGCTGCCCGGGCGCAGCACCCGCCAGGCGATGGGCAGCAGCACGATGAAGGCCAGCAGCCAGCGCAGGAAGTTGAGCATGGAGGGGCCGACGAGCGCGTGCACCGTGCGGCCGACGACGGCGTTGCCCGCCCACAGCAGCGGCGCGGCCGTGAGCATGAAAAGCGTGGAAGGAGTGACTCGTGACTGCATGAAGACGCCAAATGTAACGGGTGAGAAGGTGCTTCGAGCGCGCCGGCGTCAAACATGGCACGATAGTTCGTTGATGTCATTTGATTGCGGAGAAAACAACCATGGTTCGTGCCATACAGATTCGCCAGCACGGCGGCCCCGAGGTGATGCAACTGGTCGATCTGCCCGTGGGCGAGCCCGGCCCGGGTGAGATCCGCATCCGGCACCACGCGATCGGCGTGAATTTTCTCGACGTGTACTTTCGCACCGGTCTGTACGCCAGCCAGCTCCCCCTCGTGCTCGGAGGCGAAGGCGCGGGCGTGATCGAGGCCGTGGGTGCGGGCGTAACGCACCTGGCCGTGGGCGACCGCGCGGCCTACGCGGGGCCGCAGGGCAGCTACAGCGAGGCGCGCGTGATGCCCGCGACCACCGTCTGCAAGCTGCCCGACACCATCGATTTCGAGACCGGCGCGGCGATGATGCTCAAAGGCCTGACCGCCCAGTACCTGCTGAACAAATGCAAGCCCGTGGAGGGCCTGGTCCCGGGTGACTTCGTGCTGTTTCACGCGGCGGCCGGCGGCGTGGGCCTGATCGCCTGCCAGTGGGCGCGCGCGCTCGGCCTGCAATTGATCGGCACGGCGGGCAGCGATGCCAAATGCGCATTGGCGCGCGACAACGGCGCGGCCCACGTGATCAATTACGCCAAGGAAGACTTTGCCGCACGGGTCAAGGAAATCACCGGCGGGCGCGGCGTGAAGGTGGTCTACGACGCGGTCGGCAAGGACACCTGGGAAGGCTCGCTCCTGTGCCTGCGCCCCTTCGGCCTGATGGTGAGCTTCGGCAACGCCTCGGGGCCGGTGCCGCCGTTTTCCCCCGGCATCCTTGCCGCCAGGGGCTCGATCTACGTCACGCGCCAGACCCTGTTCACCCATATGGCCACGCGCGAATCGACACAGGCCATGGCCGACGACCTGTTCTCCGTCGTCGCCAGCGGCCAGGTCAAGATCCACATCGACCAGCGCCAGCCGCTGGCCAACGCGGCGCAGGCGCACCGGGACCTGGAAGCGCGCAAGACCACGGGCTGCACCATCCTGACGTTGCCGTGAGCGCGGCGCCCCACTGGCTCACGCAACAGCGTGCGCAGGCGCGGCGCGGCCCTGGCGGTGGCCGCCTGCCACTGCTCGTGGGCACGACAGCGCAGATCGGTTCCGTCGCGCTTCAACTTATGGATCAAATTGGCCGTTCACGCTTGCTGGATGGGCGTTATCAGCTCTCATTTCAGGAATACGACGACACGCAGGCCTGGGCCCTGCCCGCGGACGACGCGAGCGGCGCCCTGAACGCATTGGCCGCCGCATTGCGCCGGGACGGGTGTTGCGGGCCGTGGCGTGACGAGCAACTGGCGGTGCGCGACCTGCAGGGTCGGCCCATAGCCACCGTGGAGCGCGGCGCGGTGCGCGTGCTGGGTATCGCCACCGATGCCGTACACCTCATCGGCCTGACGGCGGACGGCGCGGGCTTGTGGGTGCAGCAGCGCTCGCTCACCAAAGCCTCCCACCCTGGAGAATGGGACACCCTGATGGGCGGCATGGTGAGCGCGCATGACACGCTGGCCCAGGCCCTGGCACGAGAAACGCAGGAAGAAGCGGGGCTGAGGATCGACGCCCTGGCCGACCTGCGCCCCGGCCCTGCCGTCCGGTTCGATCAGCCCAGCGATGAAGGCGGGCCGGGCCGGGGCTACATGCGCGAATGCATCAACTGGTGGTCTGCCCGGCTGCCGGGCGGCACAGTGCCCGTCAATCAGGATGGGGAAGTCGCGCGCTTCGAGCCCTGGAGCCACGCGCGAGTGCTGGAGCAACTGGCCGCCGGCGCCTTCACCCCCGAAGCCACGCTGGTGCTCGGTGCGTATTACGAGCAGTGCGCAGCCTTCGGGCAAGACTTTCAAAATTCGTCGTCGAACACCACGCCTTCATCATTGCGGCGCATCACGCCCACCTTGTAGGCGGCGATGTCCTGCTCCTGCGGAGACGCCTGCGTCTTGCTGATGTTGAGCCACTTCTCCATGAACTTGAGTGGATTGGCCTTGGGGAATTCGTATGGGGCGGTCTCGATACCCAGCGTCTGATACACGTCCCTGGCGCAGTACAGCGTCCACGCGGCCAGGCGCTCGGCGTTCATGCCCACGAGCTCGCGCCCTTCGGAGAAGAGGTAGGCGATCCAGGCGAGTTCGCTGTCCACCACTTCGGCGATGAGCTGCTCGATGTCCTCGCGCTTCTGGGCGAAGGCGATCTGGCCGCGGGCGGTTTCGAGTTCGTTCTGCAGCACCGCGCGGTCGAGCTCGGCATGGATTTCCAGCTCGTCCTGCGCAATCTTCTGGATGGCCTTGCCGATGGGCTGGAACATGCCGGTGTCGCAGATGGCGAAGGTCACGGCGAACGAGGCCATGAACTGGATGCGCTCCATGCAGTACAGCGCAACCACCATCATGAAAATCGCGTTGTAAGTCTCCTGGTCGTTGGGCAGCTGCTCCAGCGCGTACCGGTGCGAGGCCTTGAAGCCTTCGGAAAAGGCCTTCACCACGCGCGCCAGACGCTCGTGTGCCTCCTGCACGCGCAGGATTTCCTCGATGATGGCCGCGGGGTCGTCAAACGAATTGCGCACGATCTCGGAATACGTGGCGGCGTGGATCACCTCGTTGTCGGAAACGCGCTGCCACGCGGCCCAGAGTTCGCTGCTGGTGATGAAGGGCGCAAGCACCGGCGCGATGGCGCGGCTGGCGACGCTGTCGGCCTCCCACTGCCAGGCCAGCGTCTTGATCATCATGTCGTAGGTGGAGCGGCTGGCCTTCTTGAAGTCGGCGTTGCAGCTGGAGTAGTCGAATTCGTTCTCGTCCCAATCGAGCGACTTCTGCGTCTTGTACAGCTCCCAGATGCGCGGGTAGTGGCGGTTGATGGTGTCGAACAGGCCCTGCTTCTCGCCGAGGAAGAGCAGCGGCTTGTCGTAATCGGTCTTGGTGTAGTTGAAGACGTTGGCGGTCATGGCGGTGTTCCTTGTGCTCAGAGGGTGCAGGAGCCGTTGCACTCGGGGTCGGCGTCGAGCACGCTGGTGGTGGCGGTGTCACCCACGCTGCCGGCATCGGCTTGCTTGTCCGTGGCCGCGGCGGCCATGGCATTGCCCACCATGCGGCCGACGAGTTCGTGGCGCTCGGCATCGGCTTCGCTCAGTTGCTTGAAGCCCGCCGAGGTCTTCTGGTTCATGTAGTACTTGCTCTTGAGGCCGAGCTTGATGCGGTAGAGGTAGTCCCGGATCATCTCGCTCGAGCCGATGAAGGCGTCGCCGATCACCTTGCGGTAGAAGTCGGCGGAGATGCCCTGGTCGGTCCACTTCTGGATGATGGCGTAGGCATCGGTCATGTCCTGAGCCGAGATGTCCCAGGCCGATTCGTACCACGCGGCCAGCTCCTCGCCTTCGGGCGCGGCCCAGTAATTCACGCGCTGGTTGTCGGTCTTGATCATCGTCAGCTCGCGGATCGGGTAGACGCCGTTGGTCGTGCCCGAGGCATTGGCCGAAGTCTCGGTAGGCATGTGCGCCGCCAGCACCGAGTTGCGGATGCCGCCGTTGGCGACGACGTCGCGGCGCAGCGCCTCCCAGTCGTAGCGGTTGGTGAAGTCGGCAATCTGATCGACGTTGCGGTTGTAGCTATCGAGCGGCATCCAGCCCTCGGGCCAGCGCGTCTTGTGCATCCAGGGCGCATTGCCCAGCTCCCGGCCCAGGCGCAGGCTGGCCTTCACGAGATGGTAGAAGTGGCGCTCGGCCGATTGGTGGATGAACTGCTTGCCCTCGGGCGTGGTGTAGCGCTGGTGCTCGCGCGCCATCAGGTGCGCCAGGCCCAGGATGCCAACGCCGGCATTCAGCCGCGCCTTGGAGGTGTAGCCGATGTGCGGCAGCTCGTATTCGGCCAGGTGGATGCACTTGTCGATCATCAGGAGCGCGTAGTAGGCAACCTCCTCGTACTGCGCGTCGCTGTCGATGTTGTCCACGCAGATGCCCGCGAGGTTGCAGGTGGCCACTTCAGGTGACGAGCGTTGGGTGATTTTCTGGATCGTGGCGCCGTCCACCACGTCGCCCGGCTGCAGCTCCAGCGGGTAGACCGTGCCGCGCTGGGTCTGCACGGCCTTCTCGCCGCTCAGGCGATGCTTGCCGTCCTCCTCGTCCTCGAATTCGACGAAGGAGACGTCCTGCGCTTGGTAGATCTCGGTGATGTGGTTGTAGGCGCCCGTGGGCAGGTCGATCTCCGAGCAGAGGTTGGAACTGTAGATGGTCTCCTTGAACGGCGTGTGCCGGTTCATCTCGTGGATGTTGTGCTCGTAGACGCGGCCGGTCTCGTTCCATTCGTTGCAGGCGGTGATGAGCAGTTCGCGCGCATTCACGTAGCGCTTGGGGAACAGCGGGTTCTTGTCGTACTTCTCGTAGAGCTGCTCGAAGCGCTCCTCGTCGCTGCCGTAGAGCGCCTCGTACAGGTCGGGCGCGGTGAAGCTGTTGAAGAGGAAGATATCTTCGTTGCGTGCCACCTTGCGCGCGAACAGGCGGTTGCTGCCCCAGGAGTAGTCCATGCCGCGGATCTTCTTGTCCTCGGTGGACATGGGGTTCTTCAGGCGCAGCAGGGTCTCCACCTCGGGGTCGTAGATCGAGAAATAGCTGGTGCAGGCGCCGCCGCGGCCGTTCTGCAGGCTGGATTTGACTTCCGAGACCACCGCGCGCAGATAGGGCAGCTTGCCCTGGTGGCGGATCACGCCGCCGCGCACCGGGTCGTTGACCGAGCGCAGGTTCATGTGCGAGCCGATGCCCGCGCTCATGTAGGTCATGGTGTAGGCGATGTGGTTGCCCACGGCGATCGAGCGCGCGGTATCCGCCGTCGTGTACAGGCAGCAGCTCGCGTAGCCGCGCAGCGGCGTGCCCAGGTTGATGTGGTTGGGCGTGGGCGCGTTGATGCGGTTCATCGACAGGTGCTCGTAGAACCTGGCCACGTCGTTCATGCGGCGCGCGCGCGGCTGATCGACCGCGAGCGCCATCGCCATGCGCATGTAGATGAACTGCGAGGTCTCGTAGGTGCGGTTCTTCACGCGGTCGGCGATCGCGTATTTGGAGAGGTGCGTGTGCAGCTGGTAGTGCGCGTAGCTGAAATCGCGCTCGTGGTCGATAAGCTTTTCGACCTCGGCGTATTCCTCGTCGGAATAGTCCAGCACCTCCATGTAGCCGAGCTTCTGCAGCCTGCGGTGCAGCTGCAGCACCGTGGGCATGAAGACGCCATGCACCTCCTTGTGCATGAGCGCGGCGTACAGGCGCCCGGCCATGCGGTTGTACAGCCACGAGTCGGACTGCAGGCAGTTCTTGATGAGCTGCTGTTGCAGCAGCGTGGTCGAGACCTGCTCGGGCATGTCGGTCACGGTCTCGAGCACCACCGACGACCAATCCATGTCCGGCCCCAGCGCCTTGGCGGCCCATTCGCCCCAGCCGTTGAGTTTGTTCGGGGTGAACGGCTCGACGCGACCGTCGCGTTTGGTGACTGACTCGATCATGGCGACTTGCCCTCCTGTCTGTGTAGCGATGCATTAAACGCTACGTATAGTAGTTCTCAAGTATCAATCACACAATATATGGTGTAAAAGATTTTTTAATGCCGCAGCTTCGAGCGGCCTCGGCCGTGCGCCCGAACAAGTCCGGCGCGGGTTTGGCGCTTTTGCAACAGGGCGCGTTCCCCCATGGTTTTTACCTGGCCCGCGCTGGCCCACGCCCCGCCGATCCGCTTGCGGCGGCGCAGGTCGGGACGCTTTCAGAGATTGGGCAGGCCGCCCTCGTGGCCTTGCGCGCGTTCGTCGGACGAAGGCAGCGCGCCCGCCTGTTCGAGCACGGGATAGGCCGTGGCGCTGATCAGCGAGTTGATGCGCCGCAGATCCGACAGCAGGTCGATGTGCAGCGAACTGGTCTCCATGGTTTGGGTGGCGCGATCGGCCAGCCGCGCGAGGTGGTTGGCCGCATAGGTGCGCTCCAGCGCCCGGAAGTGCCCTTTTTCCTCCAGCAGCCGCTGGGCGTCGCGCACCGTACCGTCGAGGAACACGCCCATGCTCAGGTGCAGGTTGCTGACCAGCCGCTGGTGCAGGTCGGCGATCTCCACCATGCCCGCCTCGGAAAATTCCACGCCCTTGGCGATTTTCTTTTCCTCCACGTCCTGCACGATGCGCTCGATGATGTCGCCGATCTGCTCCATGTTGATCGTGAAGCTGATGATGTCGGCCCAGCGGCGGCTCTCCTTCTCGCCGAGGTCGTCGCGGGGAATCTTGGTGAGGTAGTACTTGATGGCCGCATAGATTTGATCGACCTCGTCGTCCATCTTGCGCAGCGTGCCGGCCAGCTGTTCATCGTTGTGGCGGATGACCTCCATCACGCCGGTCATCATGGTTTCGACCACGTCCGCCTGGTTCAGCGCCTCGCGCACCGCAAACGTCATCGCCAGCGAAGGCGTGGAAAGCGCCGAGGGGTCGAGGTAGCGCGGGTAGTAGCCCTGCTCCTTGGGTTTTTTGGGCAAAAACCGCGCCACCCACTGCGCCACCCACTGCGTCAGGCCGATGAAGCCCACGCTGATGATCAGGTTGTATGCCAGGTGAAACAGCACCACGCCATGCGCCACGCCCGGCATGTGCGGCTGCACGTAGCGCAGCCACAACCCGACGAAAGGCGCCATCAGCGCCACGCCCAGCACCTTGAAGGTCAGGTTGCCCACCATCACCTGCCGCACCTCGGTGGTTGAGCCCGCCATGGTGAGCACCGCGGCCAGGCCGTTGCCCAGATTGGCGCCCAGCACCAGCCCCAGCGCCATCTGCACCGGCACCACCTGCGAAGCCGCCATCGCCGCGACCAGCAGCACCACCGCCAGGCTGGAATAGGAGACGATGGCCAGCACCGCGCCGATCAGGATCTCCGCGAGCAGATCGTTGCCCATCGCGTCCAGCACGACCGGCGTGACCGGCGACGCGAGTATCGGGTCACCCGCCTGCACGATGCGCTCCAGTGCCAGCAGCATCAGGCCCAGGCCAATGAAGATGCGCCCCACGCGCCCGGCCGTCTGTGCCTGGCGCGCGATAAACAGCACCACGCCGACAAAGATGAACATCGGCGAAAGCCATGACAGGTCGAGCGACAGCAGCACCGCCATCAGCGCCGTGCCGATGTCGGCCCCACGCATCACGGCCAGCGCCGCGGGCAGCGAGATCAGCCCCTGCCCGACGAACGACGCCGTCATGAGCGCCGTCGCGGTGCTTGACTGCACCAGCGCCGTCACGCCCATGCCCGAGAGCGCCGCGGTAAAGCGGTTGCCCAGGCTGCGCGCCAGCCACGCGCGCAGATTGGCGCCAAACACCCGCAACACGCCGGTGCGCACCAGATGCATGCCCCAGATCAGCAGGGCGATCGCGGCGAGCAAATTCAGCAGATGTTTCATGTCCTCCCGTTCGTGGCGCTTCAATCCCATGACGCACATGGGTCAACGCAAAGCATACCCGGGCCGATGACGCCACGCGCCCTACACTGTCGGCCACCATGCAAGAGCCTCAACGCACCACCGCACTCGGCATCGCATCCAGGGGCGGAAGAATCCACTGGACGTTGGTGGCAAGAGCTCCCCGTGGCCTGATTCGGATGCTGGCTAAGGGCAGCTGCGCTCGCCTGGATGAGCTGCAGGGCGCGCAAAGCCCGGTGGGCAACCCGGTGACGGCCGCCGCCGTGATCGGCGTCGGCTGCATCAGCATGAGCCCGGCCCTCACGGCGCTGGCCGCTGGCAGGCCGGTGCGCCACATCGATCCGCTGGAGGCTTATCTGCTGGCGCCTCTTGCCTGCGAAGCGCCGCCCCCCCTGCCCTTTACCGCACTCGTGGCTTCGGCCAAATTCACCGCACTCGTTCGGGTCAAGGCGCCGGGCGAATACACCGTGCTCGGCCGCACACGCGATATTTCTGCCGCAGCGGTTTTCGACAAGCTCGCATGGCAGCTCGGCATGGATGTGCCCGGCGGCGCCACACTGGAGCGGCTCGCCGATTTCGGCGATGCCACGGCCTGCGCGCTGCCCGAGCCCGCAACGGACGCCGCTTCACCCGACTTTTCCTTCCTTGAGCTGCAGGCCGCGGCACTGGCGCGCGCCCGCGAGCTTGAAGGCGGGCCGTGCGAACAGCCACGGGCCGATCTGGCGGCCAGCGTGCAGGCCGCCGTGGTGCGGCAGCTCGCGTCGCACGCCACGCGCGCCCTGGAACAGGCTGGCGTGGCCACTCTGGTGCTCACGGGTGGCGTGACCCGCAACGCCGCCCTGCGTCAGGCGCTGCAGCCCTACCTCCAGCCTCTCGGCGCAACCGCGCTGGCACGCAGCCACAGAGTGGCCGCGGCCACCCTGCTGCGCCATCTGCACCCCACCGAAGGCCCGGCGCAGGCTGCGGCTTGACGCCGTGGCCGCGGGGCGTCAACCGCGCCGCGAGCGCAGCAACTCATCCAGAATCAGACACACCGCCCCCAGGGTAATGGCCGAATCCGCCAGGTTGAACGCCGGGAAATGCCCGCGGAAAAACAGGCCGGAAAGAAACGGCCAGTGAAAATCCAGAAAGTCCACGACGTAGCCGTGTTGCAGGCGATCGACGACATTGCCCACGGCGCCGCCCAGGATGCTGGCGAGTGAAAACGCGAACAGGCGCTGGCTGGGGTGGCGCAGCAACTGCCACGCGATGAAGGCCCC
>JAIOIA010000072.1:0-25687 GCA_019912745.1 Comamonas sp.
GGCCAGAGCCCGCAGCGCTGCAGCAGCGCGCGCAGATCGGCCAGCCAGCGCGCCAGCGTGCGGCCTGCCGCCATCGGCTCGCGCAGCACCTGCACCTGCTCGACCAGCGGATCGCGCGGAGCCAGCGCCAGCGCGTCGTCCCAGTGGCGCACCGCCTCCTGGCGCAGCCGCTGCTCCAACGCACGGTGATCGTGCTGCGCCAGCGCGGGCGCAAGCTTGATGAAATCCAGCACCGCATCGCTCGTCGCCCGGCGCGCGCAGGCGCGCAGCAGCGCCACCACGCTGGCCGCGGCATGCGTGGTCGAGAGCTTCCAGCCGGTCTCGTCGCGCAGTCCAGTCTCGGCACGCACCCCGGCGCACCCAAGCAGGGCATTGACGCGGCGCACCAGCAGCCGGTCACCGGCCACGACGGCCACGGGCGCGCGCCCCGCCTGCAGGTGCCGCAGCACGCACGCCGCCGCGCGCTCTGCTTCGTCCTCGGCATCCATCGCCTGGTGCAACGCCACGGCGCCCAAGCGCGACGGCGTCTCGCGCGCCAACGTCACGACCTTGTCGGCCCAGTGCGCGGCCAGCGCCTGCACCAGGGGCTCGCGCTGCAGCCCGGGCACGATCGCCAGCAGATCGAACTGCCGGCCCAGCGCCTCGTCGAAAAGCACATCCGTGGCGTAGGCGGAGCTGGCCGCCCACACCGCCGCCACCCGGGCCAGCAGGCTTTCGAGCGCGAACGGACCGTCCTGCAGCGCGGGCAACGCCGCATACGCCTGCGCCAGCCAGCCTTCGCGCCCGCCCGGTGGCTGCGAAGCGGCCAGGGGCGCGAGCTGGCGCGTGAGTTCCAGCAGGCGCCCGGCCAGGGGCTGGGCCTTGACGTCCAGCCCGGCCTGCTCCAGCAGGCGCTGCGCGGTCAGGAGATCGTGCGCATGGTCGAACCACAAGTCCTGCGACTGGGGCGCGAAGACGCCCAGCTCCGCGGCCCAGTTGCGCGTGGTCTGCAGGCGCGGCATGAAGGCGGCGGCGCCGTCCGCGCAACGCGCCAGCCACGCATCGCGCGCCGCGTTCAGCAGGTTGGCGTAGGGCAACAGCACCACGGTGCGTGCCAGATGCGCGCCGCGGCGCGCCGCGTGTTCGCACACCGCGTCGAACCAGCCGGCGCAGGGCGAGGCGCCAACAACCATGGCGTCACGAGGCAAACGTGTTTCTGTCACAATCAATTGGAATTTACCTCTTGTCTAACGCCATACAGGACATGCCATGGCCAGCGCATTGATCAAACACGTTTCTGACGCGAGCTTCGAAGCCGACGTCCTCAAGTCTTCCTCCCCCGTGCTGGTCGATTATTGGGCCGAATGGTGCGGCCCCTGCAAGATGATTGCCCCCGTGCTCGACGAAGTCGCGGGCGACTACCAGGGCAGGCTGCAGATCGCCAAGGTGAACGTGGACGATAACCGCGAAGTGCCCGCCAAGTTCGGTATCCGCGGCATTCCCACGCTGATGATCTTCAAGAACGGCGAGCTGGCCGCGACCAAGGTCGGCGCGATGAGCAAGGCGCAGCTGACGGCCTTCATCGACCAGAACCTGGGCTGACCCACACTCCCCCGCGCGGTGGCGTTCACACGCCACCACACCATCGGCCATCCATCCCATTGCCCGGCCAGCGCGCTTTTCCTGTCATAATCCACCCTGATCGCCACCGCGCCGCATCCCCTGCGCGGCTGGTTTGCAGATCACCGGCTCGCCAGAGCATCCCGACCAACGGATGCCCGCACGGCAGACAGCCACCCTCCCTCCTTAGACAGACATTGCCACTCCCTGACCGGAGTCCTTACATGCACCTGAACGAATTGAAGGCCCTGCACGTCTCCGAAGTGCTCAAGCAGGCCGAAGAGCTCGGCGTCGAAAACGGCGGCCGCATGCGCAAGCAGGAACTGATGTTCGCCATCATCAAGAAGCGCGCGAAAACCGGCGAGCAGGTATTCGCCGACGGCGTACTCGAAATCCTGCCCGACGGCTTCGGTTTCCTGCGCAGCCCTGACACCAGCTACACGGCCAGCACCGACGACATCTACATCAGCCCGAGCCAGGTGCGCCGCTTCAACCTGCACACCGGCGACATGATCGAGGGCGAGGTGCGCATCCCCAAGGACGGCGAGCGCTACTTCGCGCTCACCAAGCTCGACAAGGTCAACGGCGACCTGCCCGAGAACAACAAGCACAAGGTGATGTTCGAGAACCTCACGCCGCTGTTCCCCAAGGAGCAGATGAAGCTGGAGCGTGACATCAAGGGCGAGGAGAACATCACTGGCCGCATCATCGACATCATCGCCCCCATCGGGCGCGGGCAGCGCGCGCTGATCGTCGCCCCGCCCAAGAGCGGCAAGACGGTGATGATGCAGCACATCGCGCACGCCATCACCGCCAACTACCCGGACGTGACGCTGATGGTGCTGCTCGTCGACGAGCGTCCCGAGGAAGTGACCGAGATGCAGCGCTCGGTGCGCGGCGAGATCATCGCCTCCACCTTCGACGAACCAGCCACGCGCCACGTGCACGTGGCCGAGATGGTGATCGAGCGCGCCAAGCGTCTGGTGGAGCTGAAGAAGGACGTGGTCATCCTGCTGGACTCGATCACCCGCTTGGCGCGCGCCTACAACAACGTCGTGCCCTCCAGCGGCAAGGTGCTCACCGGCGGCGTCGATTCCAACGCCTTGCAGCGCCCCAAGCGCTTCTTCGGCGCGGCGCGCAACATCGAGGAAGGCGGCTCGCTCACCATCATCGCCACCGCGCTCGTCGATACCGGCAGCCGCATGGACGAGGTGATCTTCGAGGAATTCAAGGGCACGGGCAACAGCGAATTGCACCTGAACCGTCGCCTGTACGAAAAGCGCGTGTTTCCCGCGATCGAGCTCAACAAGAGCGGCACGCGCCGCGAAGAGCTGCTGCTGGCGCCCGAGATCCTGCAGAAGACCCGCATCCTGCGCCAGTTCATGTACAACATGGACGAGATCGAGTCGATGGAGCTCATGATCAAGAAGATGCGCGAGACCAAGAGCAACGTGGATTTCTTCGAGGCCATGCGCCGAGGCGGCTGATTCAGCCGATTTCCATCGTTTCTATATAATGCGCGGTTTCACGGAAAGTACGCCGGATGTGCTGGCGCGGCTCCCGGCTTACCACTCCAACAGGATTCCCATCATGCGTGAAGGCATTCACCCCTCCGATTACCGCGAAGTGCTGTTCCTTGACCTCTCCAACGGGTTCAAGTTCGTCACCCGCTCGTGCGTGAGCACGAAGGAAACCGACACTTTCGAGGGCAAGGAATACCCACTGTACAAGCTCGACACATCGAGCGAATCGCATCCCTTCTACACCGGGACGCAGAAGTCGGTGGACAACATGGGTGGGCGCGTCGAAAAATTCCGCAACCGCTTTGCCCGCGCCGGCGCCAAGTAAGCCTCCGACCCTCACAGCGCGTTGCGTGGGCTCCTGGCCCCGACGCACCCAGGCAGCCCGGCACGCCGCGCTGCCTTTTTCATTGTTGGATTCCCCGGCATGACACGCCCCAGCCCAGCCATCGTTGCCCAAGCGGCCGTGCGGCCCCTGCCACGCTGGGCACTGTGGCTGCTGTGCCTGGCCTACGCCGTGCCGGGCTTCGTCGGCCGAGACCCATGGCGCGGCGACGACATGCAGGCCTTCGCCTTCATGCGCGAAATCGCGTTCGGCCACACCCATTGGCTGACCCCCCTGCTGGCGGGCCAGCCACCGGAGACCAACGGTCTCCTGCCCTTGTGGCTCGGCGCCCTGTCCATTCACGCCAGCGGTGGCGGGCTGCCCGTGGAGCTGGCCACCCGGCTGCCGTTCATGCTCCTGCTGGTGCTGATCCTCATCAGTACCTGGCGTGCCGTCTATCACCTTGCACTGAGCCCGCAGGCCCAGCCCGTGGCCTTCGCCTTCGGAGGCGAGGCGCAGCCACGCGACTACGCCCGCGCCATCGCCGACGGCGCCTTGCTGGCGCTGATCGCCACGCTGGGTCTGGCCCAGTTTTCACACGAAACCACCAGCCATCTCACACAACTGGCAGGAACGGCGCTGCTGCTCTACGCCGGGGCCGCGCTCCCCGTTCGCATGGCCCGCTGGCCCGTGCTCGCGGCGGCGGCCGGCCTGCTGTGCCTGGTACTGAGCGGAGCGCCCGGCATGGCCATGCTGCTCGGGCTGGGCAGCGCCGCACTCGCCGCGGGCCATGCACGGGCTGCGTCACTGGCCACGTCCGCCCGGCGGGCCGCGGTGACGCTGGCGGCCCTGACTGGCACCACGGCCCTGCTGGTCGAGTGGCTGGGTCTGTGGCACTGGCGCATCACCCTGCCCGGCGACGGCGACGAATGGGGCAGCCTGCTGCGCCTGCTCGTCTGGTTCATCTGGCCCACCTGGCTGCTGGCCCTGTGGACGCTGTGGCGCTGGCGCCACCAGCTCGCGGGCGGTGCCAGACACATCGCGCTGCCACTGTGGTTCGCGCTGGTCGCGCTGGTCACCACCTTTGGCACCCAGCCGGCAGATCGAGCCCTGTTCCAGGGCCTGCCCGCCTTCGCGGCGCTGGCCGCGTTCGCGCTGCCCACGCTCACACGCGGCTTTGCCGCGGTCATCGACTGGTTTACGCTGCTCTTCTTCAGCCTGTCTGCCATCGTGATCTGGGTCGTCTGGCTGGCGGTCCAGACCGGCGTTCCTGCCCAGCCGGCAGCCAACGTGGCCCGACTCGCACCCGGGTTTGAAAGCCACTTCGCCCCCCTGCCTTTCGCCGTTGCGATGCTGGCCACGCTCGCGTGGTGCGCGCTGGTGCGCTGGCGCACCGCACGCCAACGCCCGGCGATCTGGAAAAGCCTGGTGCTGCCCGCGGGGGGTGCAGCACTCGGGTGGGTCCTCCTGATGACCCTGTGGCTGCCACTGCTCAACTACGGGCGCAGCTACGCGCCGCAGGTGGCGTTGCTGCGCCAGGCCCTGCAAGGGCCGCAAGACGGCCAGCCGCTGCACGATGGCGACTGTGTCGTCGGCTTCGGTCTGGATCAAACTCTGGTGGCCGCCCTGATCTACCAAGGAGGTCTGGACATGCGCCGACCGAACGAGGCAACATCCTGCCGCTGGGCCATCGCCGATCCGGATGCCGACGCCAATGCGCTGAAAGTGCTCTCATCCGACGCCTGGGAGCAGATGGCCATGGTCACACGACCCACCGACCGGCGCGACCAACTCGCGGTGCTGCGCCGCCGAACCCGCTGAACCATGCGTGGACGCCGCGGCATCGCCCGCCACGCGGCCACGGTGCTCGTGGGACAACTGGCGGTCATGGCTTTTGGCGTGACGGACACCATCGTCACCGGCCGCTATTCCGAAACCTCGCTCGCGGCGCTCTCCATTGGCTCCGCCGTGTTCGTGAGCGTCTATGTGGCGATCATGGGCGTCTTCCAGGCGCTGCTGCCCCTGTGGGCGGAACACCACGGCGCCCATCGCCCCGCGGCCATCGGCGCCAGCGTGCGCCAGTCGCTCTATCTCTGGCTGATGGCAAGCGCGCTGGGCATGGCCATCCTGCTCACGCCCGACGCCATCCTGCGAGCCACCGACGTTCCGCAGAACCTGCGCGGCGAGGTCAGCCGCTATCTCGCCATCCTCGCGTTCGGCCTGCCTCCGGCGCTGCTGTTCCGCATCTACAGCACGCTCAGCCAGGCGCTCGACAGGCCGCAATTCGTCACCTGGTTGCAGATGAGCTCGCTGCTCATCAAGGTGCCGCTGTCGCTGTGGTTCACCTTTGGCGGCGCCGGCCTTGCTGCCCAGGGCGCCCCGGGTTGCGCGTGGGCCACGCTGGTCGTCAACTACGCCTTGCTCGGCGTGGCCATCCTGATGCTGCGCCGGCAGACGGTGTTTCGCCCCCTCCTGCTGTGGCAGCCGTTGGAACGCCCCGACTGGGCCGAACACCAAAGCTTTCTGCGGTTGGGCGTCCCGGCGGCTCTCTCCATCTTGGTGGAAGTCACGTCATTCACGCTGATGGCCCTTTTCATAGCGCGCCAGGGCGCGCTGCCCGCCGCCGCACACCAAATCGCAGCCAACCTGGCCGCCGTGCTCTACATGGTGCCGCTGTCGCTCGCCATCGCCGTGAGCGCCCACGTGAGCTTCAGCCGTGGCGGCGGTGACGAACGCCACGCGGCGCAGATCGCCCTGCGAGGCTTGCTGACCGCAGCAACGCTGGGCTGCGCCCTCGCCGCCCTGTTGTGGATCGCCAAACGGCCACTGGCAGACCTGTACACGACCAGTCCAGAGGTCGCGCGGCTTGCCAGCCAGCTGCTGTCATGGGTGTGTGCCTACCACGTGGCGGACGCCGTGCAGACACTGTGCATCTTCGTGCTGCGCAGCTACCGCATGACCTTCATCCCCTTCCTGGCCTACGGCCTGCTGCTGTGGGGAGTGGGCCTGGGCGGCGGTTACGCGCTGGCGTACGGACCGTGGTCACGGTCGCAGTCATGGTGGGGCTCCCCCCTGCCTTTCTGGGGCGCGAGCACCGCCGCCTTGGCCCTGACCGCCGTGGTGTTCACGACCCTTCTGGCGATCGTTTTGCGCTCAAGCACGGCGCAAGCCCGGTAGGCAAGGGGTTCACCCCATGCGGACGCCGCGGAGGATCGCATACCTTCGCAAAAGACAAATTTTCACAATGGATTTCATCATTACACATTGCTATCGTATGAATCATTCGATTAACATTAACGAGTGTTTGGAAACGTTAAAAAATGTAATTTATTTGTCTCGAATGACCCCTGTCAGAGGCTCATCCCTTCCGGATGAACGCACGCCGAGTGCGCGACGACGCCGTGTTTCCATGCTATTTCCCGCATTTGGTGAATCCCTCTCGCTTGAATCCTCTATGTCCGCGAAACCCCGTTTTTCATCATGTGCGGCGCGTATGTGCACCCTGCTTGCCCTCGCAGCGCTGTCGCTTCAGGCCCTGGGCCAGGAGACGATGCCCCTCGCCCGCGGAACCTTACAGGCAGGCAAGGCGAGCAAGGCGAGCAGCGGTCCATCGGTACTATCGCACTGGACTCCGCGCTTTCTCGATCTGGGGCTGGGCGGCCCGTTGCGCCTGCATGGCACGCAGGCCGAGGCCAGCGTCGGTGTCGGCATACGCCGCGACGAGCAGGTCGAATCGGCGCGGCTTCACCTGCGATTCACCCTCTCACCCGCGCTTCTGCCTGCCATTTCGCACCTCAAGGTATCGTTCAACGATCAGGTGATCCAGACCATCGCCCTCCCCAGGGAGCGTCTGGGCCAGCCTCAGGCGGTCGATCTGGACATAGCCCCGGCGTACTTCGCCGACTACAACCGACTGCAGTTCGAATTCATCGGTCATTACACACCGGAGTGCGAAGACCCGAACCACACCAGCCTGTGGGCCGAGATCAGCGCCGAGAGCATGCTCGACCTCGGGCTGCGGCGATTGCCGCTGCGCAGCGACCTGGCGCTTCTGCCGGCACCATTTTTCGATTCACGCGACAACCGGCAGGTAGACGTGCCCATGGTCTACGGCGCCACCCCGAGTCTGGGTGAACTCAAGGCCGCGGGCTCGGTGGCCAGCTGGCTGGGCGTGCTGGCCGCCTATCGCGGCAATCGCTTCCCGGTGTTTGAAAACCGTCTTCCCCCGGGCTCCGCCATCGTCATCGCCAGCAACGCCCACCGCCCCGATTTCCTGCGCGAGCTGGCGCCGGTGCAGGAGCCGACCCTGTCGATGATGACGCACCCCGACAGCCCCGACGCGCAACTGCTTCTGGTGTTGGGCAAGGACGACGCCCAGGTCCAGCAGGCCGCCGAAGCCCTGGCGCTGAACACCGCCGCGCTGTCGGGTCAAACGATGCACGTGACCGATCTCAAGCGTGCGCCGCCACGCAAGGCCTACGATGCGCCGCGCTGGATCTCCAGCGAGCGCGCGGTGGCGCTCGGCACGCTGGTCGATCGCCCGTCGCAGCTGCAATTGCACGGCACGCAGCTGCACGACACGGTGCGCATCAATGCCCGCATGGCGCCGGACCTGTTCACCTGGAACGCCAAGGGCATACCACTGCATCTGCAGTACCGCTACACGCCCACGCCGTTGTCGGATCGCGGCGCGCTCAACGTTGCGCTCAACGGCCAGTTCCTCAAGTCCTACCCGCTTCACGCCAGTGGCGACAGCCAGGGGAAGGTGAACGCTCTGCTTCCAATCGTTGGTGATACGACGGGGCAGACGCGCTCGAACATGACGATTCCCGCCTTCATGGTGGGTGGCGACAACCGGATGGAATTCACCTTCCAGATCCCGCCGGCGGACCTTGGTCGATGCAGCGCGATGCAGCCGGTGCAGCTGCGCGCGGCGCTGGATCCGGAATCGAGCATCGACCTGACCGGGCTCGACCACTACATCGCCATGCCCAACCTGGCGGCATTCGCCAACAGCGGCTACCCGTTCACCACGTACGCCGATCTGGCGCAAACCGCGATCGTGCTCCCCGACCCACCCACGACAGCGGCCGTGCAGACTTATCTCACCGCGGTCGCACGCATGGCGTCGTCCACCGGCTATGCGGGCACGCGCTTCATGCTGCTGTCTCCCGGGCAGATCGACCAGGCCAGGAATCGCGACATCCTCGTCATCGCCCATGGCGGCGATAACGAACTGCTGCGCCAATGGAAGGCCGACATGCCTGCGGTGCTCGCCGCCGGCCAACGCTCGGTGCAGCCGATGGAACGTGCACTGAACCAGTTCTCGGAGATGTTCCGCATGCCCGAAGGCGCGCCTACCCGGCCAGGCGAAGGCGCCACCATCCTGCAGGGAGACGGGCCCCTGGCCGCCATCGTGGGACTGCAGTCGCCACTGGCTTCGGGGCGCAGCGTCATCGCTCTCACCGCCACCGATCCGGAGGCCATGCGCCTGATCAGCCGCAGCCTCAACGATGGCGCGAAGGTCGAGCAACTGCACGGTGACGTGAGCCTGCTCAGGGGCGACAAGATCGAGAGTTACCGCGTCAACCCCGTGTACTACATCGGTGACCTGCCCTGGTACAAGCGCCTGTGGTTTCAACTGCACAGCCACCCGCTGCTGCTTGCACTGCTAGGGGTCCTTGCGGGCCTGGCGCTGACGCTTCTGGTCTACGGTGCCCTGCGAGCACTGGCGCGGCAACGCCTGGAGAGCCACGATGCCTGAGGCGGGGGTCAGCGGTACCGCGCGGCGCAATCTGCTGCAAAGTGCCTTGCTGCTGATCGGCGGAGCACTTCCCGCCTGGACGCAGGCGCGGCAGGAAAGGCCGAAGGCCTCGGCGTGGGTGGCGTGGGACGATTTTGCCCGCCAGTTCATGCAGGCCGACGGCCGGATCGTGGCCAACGGCGAGGGCCAGACGCATTCCGAAGCCCAGAGCTATGCCCTGATGTTCGCGCTGATCGCCAATGATCGCGCCCGCTTCGAACTCGTCCTGCGCTGGACCGAGGACAACCTGTGCGCGGGCGATCTGACCGCACGGCTGCCTGCCTGGCTCTGGGGCAGGCAAGCCACCGGCCAATGGGGCGTGATCGACGCCAATGCGGCATCGGATGCGGACCTGTGGATCGCCTACGCCCTTGCGCAGGCTGGTCGGCTATGGGACGTACGCCGTTACCGCGCGCTCGCCACGGTGCTTGCCGAACGCATCGTGGAGGAGGAAACCGCCGTGCTTCCCGGTCTCGGTCTGACCCTGCTGCCCGGCCCTCGGGGGTTCATCAAGGAGGCCGACAAGCGTTGGCGCCTCAATCCGAGCTACATGCCACTGCAGGCGCTGCATGGCCTGGTGCAGGCCACCGCGGAACCTGCCTGGAAAAGCCTGAGCGCCAGCGCCCGGCGCGTCATCGTCGAGTCGGCGCCACGCGGCTTCGCTCCCGACTGGGTGCAGTACGTGGCAGACCGGGGGTTCGAGCCGGACCGTGATGGAGAACACCCGGCCGAAGGCGCGTACAACGCGATCCGCGTCTACCTGTGGGCAGGCATGCTCGGCGCCGAGGACGCGGCTCGTGCGCCGCTACTGCGCGCGCTCTCGCCGATGGTGCGCTGCGTCTCGGAACTGGGTTACCCGCCCGAAGCCGTCGATAGCGTCACGGGTGCCGTACGGGGCGCTGCCGAAACGGGTTTTTCCGCCGCGCTGTTGCCGCTGCTGCAGGCCAGCGGCGCACAAGAGGCCCTGCAGGCGCAGCAACGGCGCCTGCAGACGCAGCCACCCGGCAAGGACGCGTATTACCAGCAATGCCTGCTGCTTTTTGGCGAAGGATGGATGCAGGGCGCCTACCGTTTCGAGGCCGACGGCCGGCTTTCCGTGAAATGGAAAGGCGCCGCATGAGGCACAGGAGAAGCTGGGCGCCGCTCGTGGTGATGCTGGGTCTGCTGATGAGTGCCGCCGCGCTGGCACAGACGGAGAGCCTCGCCGACGTTCAGCGCGACCTGCTGCGCAACACCCGCAGCTGGATCGAGCGCGGACGCCTCGACCTGGCGCGCCAGACCGTGGAAAAGCTGCTGACCATCAGCCCGGACATGCCCCAGGCACTGGCCGAACTTGGCAACCTGGCGCTGCAGGAAAACCAGCCGCAGGAGGCCCGGCGCCTGCTCGATCAATTGCGTCGAATCGCTCCACAGACGCAGGCCACGCGCGATCTGCAGACGCTGGTCAGGGTCCATGGGCAAGACCAGGAGCAACTGGCCCGCATGCGCCTGCTGGCGCGTGCCGGGCGCCAGCAGGAGGCCGCCAAGGTCGCGCGCGAGCTCTTCCCCGACGGCCCCCCAGATACCGGCGTGCTCGGCCTCGAGTACTACCGTATCGTCGCTGCAGCGGATGCCGGCGGCGGGACCGGGCCCCGTCCCGCGCTGCAGGACCTCGCCATGCGCACCGATGATCCCAACTACCGCCTGATCGAGCTTGAAATGCGGCAGGCGCGGAACGCGCCGGCGCCGGCGCTCGCTCTGGCGCTGCAGCAGCTTGCGGAGGTGCCCGGCGTGGATCAGCAGCGCCTGCGTGACCTGTGGCGCCGAGTACTCGAGCGTGCGCCAACCAACACAACGGGGCTGACTTATCTTCAAGCCTATCTGCAACGCTACCCCGACGACACCGATGTTGCGCAACTGCTCGCCACCCGGCGCACGGCTCTGGCGCGCGCCGAACGCTGGGCGCATGATCCGGCACGGCTGGCCCTGGTGGCAGCGCAGAAGGCGCTGGATGCCAACGATCTGCCGCGCGCCAAAGACCAGCTGCAAGTCGCGCTCGGGCTGCGGCCCAGGGATGCCGACGGGCTGGGCCTGCTCGGCCTGGTGCGCCTGCGAGAAGCGAAATACGACGAGGCACGACAGTTGTTTGCCCGCGCCGCGAGCAGCACGAAGCTGCAGAAGTGGCGTGATCTGGAATCGACCGCGCAACTGTGGGGCCTGATACAGAAGGCCGGCAGGGAGCGTGATGCGGGCCGGCTCTCCGTCGCCGCCGATCTCGCCACGCACGCGCTGCACATGCAGCCGGACAACCCCGAAGCACTCGCCACTCTCGCGCAGATCCGTGTCCTGCAAGGGCAGGACGCACTAGCCCGGCCGCTCTTTGAGCGGGCACTGGCCACAGAGCCGGGGCACCCCGGCGCGTTGCGCGGCCTGGTCGCCCTGGCTCTGCGCGCCCACCGCTATGACGCGGCACTCGCGCTGCTGGAGGCGCCCACTGACGACGACGGCGATCGCGCACTGCGTGCCGGGCTGCGCGCCAGCGTGCTTGCCGCACAGGCCGATGAGCAACTGGCCGGTGCCCATCCGGGGCCTGCCCTGCGCCTGCTGGAAGACGCCGTCGCCCTTTCCCCTGAAGATCCCTGGCTGCGCCACCGCCTGGCACGCGTGTATCTGCAACTGCACCAGCCCGGGGAAGCGCTGAACGTCCTGGACGAAGGCGTGGCACTCGTCGGCTCCGACGCCGACATGCGTTTCGCGCGCGCGTTGATCCGCAGCGCCACGAACGACGACGCGGGTGCGCTGCGAGATCTACAGCGCATCGCCGCCACGCAGCGAAGCGAGGGCATGCGCTCGCTGCTGCAGTCCGCATCGGTACGTGCCAGCGTGGCCGACGCCACAGGCACCGCCGCGGACGCGCAGCGACTGCTGACGCGCGCCGAGCACGAAGCGGGCGACGACGCAAAACTGCTGTGGATCGTTGCCAACGCCTGGTTCGCACGGGCCGAGCCGTCGCATGGCGTTGCCGTATTCGACCGCCTGACCGCGCGCAAGGGCGGCCAGGCGCAACTGCCGGCGCAGGCGAGACTCGACCACGCCGCGCTCCTCGCTCGCGCGCGCATGGACGAACGTCTGGGCCAAATGCTACCCGTGCTGCATGCAGCGCCCGACTGGGACGCGGCTCAGGCACGGCGCCTGGCGCAGCTGAACGCCGAGTACCTGCAGCGCCTCATCGAGGCACGCATGGCCGCCGGCGAACGGACCGAAGCCCGGAAACTGGCACAAGCCCCGTTGTGGGGCACGCAGCACCTTGCGCCGGGTGAAGCCGATCTGGTCCAGGGGCACTTGCGGATGGCAGCCGAAGACTGGAGCGGAGCGGAACAGGCACTGAGCGCAGCACTGGCCATCCAGCCGGACAACCGCGAGGTGCACCTGGCGCTGGGCAACACCTTGGCGCGCCTGGGTCGGCGCGACGACGCCTACACACAGGCGCTGTGGCTGGGCATCCATGTGCCGACGAGCGAACGCGATGACCAGCTTGCGCTCCTGCGACTGCTGCAGCGCATCCCTGCGATGGAGGCCGCGCGCACCCTGTCGACGCGCCTGCTGCAGGCATATCCGAACGACGCGCAGGTGCTGCTGCATGCGGCCCGACTCGAGCGCTCGGAAGACCGCTACACGCAGGCCCTGGCCTATTTCCGCCAGGCACGGGAGCAGGAGCAGGATGGCAACGCACAGGACGCGAAAGCCGACATTGACAGAGACATCGAGGCCATCCAGGCGCGCCGTCGCTCCTGGATCGAGACCGGCCTGGTACGCATCTCCAAGTCCTCGACCGAAGGCATCTCCTCGCTGCACGGCTACGAGCTACCGATGGTGGCCTGGATTCCCAGGGGCTACGACGGCAACTACTTTCTGCATGTGGACCGTGTGCAGCTCAATGCCGGCGCCCTGCCGTTGGCGCAGGCGGATGCACTGCAGTACGGGCGGGTTGCCGCCTGGCCCGCGAGCGACTATCCGGGCGCTCCGGGTACGCCACGCGGGCAGGGAACCAACCTGGGCCTGGGCTACCGCGGAGCCGGCCTCGAGTGGGACATCGGCGCCATCGGCCTGGGCATGCCCGTGACCAATCTGGTCGGCGGCGTGTCGCATGGCGAGTGGCACGAGAATGGAAACTACCGTGTGGAATTCTCGCGCCGCCCCCTCACGGGCAGCCTGCTGTCCTACGCTGGCGCGCGTGATCCGATCAGCGGCCAGGTCTGGGGCGGCGTCGTCGCCACCGGCATGTCCGCACGCATCGGACGCCCATTCGGGCCCTACAGCGCTTCACTGTCCGCAGGCTACGCCCTGCTGCAGGGCAAGAATGTGGAAAACAACACCCGGTTGCAACTGCGCGCCGCCATCGATCGCGATGTCTGGCGCGACACCCACGGCAGCGTCAACGTCGGCCTCACCCTCTCGCTGTGGCACTATGCAAAGGACCTTTCCGGATACAGCTGGGGCCACGGCGGCTATTACAGCCCGCGCCAGTATGCGTCGGTCGGTCTGCCCATCGAGTGGGGCGGACGCCGTGGAAAATTCACCTGGCTGCTGCGCGGCGCGCTCTCATTTTCGCGCAGCTCCAGCGGGGAAAGCGACTATTTCCCCGGCAACGCAGCACTGCAGGCGCAGGCACAGAGCCTCGGCAACGACCCCGTCCATGCCGCGAGCGCCAGCTCGGGATTCGGTCGCTCGTTGCGCGGTGTCATCGAGTATGAGGCCGCGCCCAACCTGATTCTGGGCGCGCAGCTCTCGCTCGACCGATCCGCCTACTACGCGCCCACCACCGCGCTCGTGTATCTGCGCTGGTTTCTCGGCCCGGCGCACTCACCGCAGACCGACCGGCCACGCCCGGTGCAACCGTATTCGGATTTCTGACATGGCCGCATCGTCCTTCCTCGTCACCTCGCTGCGCAGTCAGTGGCAGTCCTTTTGGCATGACCTGCGCCGACACCCCAGGCGTCCGGCACAGCCCGCCACGCTTGGCATTCGCCATCTGCCCGAAGGCATGGGCCAATTGCCCGTCGGCACACCCGCGCTGCTGCTGGCGCAGGACGAGGCAAGCGCCCGGCAATGGGCGCCCATGATCATCACGGAACTGCTGGCCTGTGGCCCGGTCCTGCTGCTGGCGGCCCGCGCGCAAGACGTCGATGCGCTCTGGCACCACGTTCCGCTGCGCCATGCCTACGACGCCGGGCGACTGCGCGTGGCGCTTTTTCCACCATCCGCCCAGGCACGGCTACGCCGCGACGGTCTGATGCGCTGGGCCGAAGAACTGCGCCGCTCGGGGCTGAAGGCCGGTGCCAGCCTGTGCCTGCTGGACGCACGCGCGCTGCTGTCCGGGGCTTCCATGATCGAATTGCGGCGTCTGGGAACTCAGTTGCACCGATTTGCCTTCAGCCAGTCATGGCCCGTCGTGCTGATGCTCCCACTGGCGCATGCCATGAATGACGCCGCATCCGCGGAAGGCGCGCAGTTGGCGGCCACGGCACGTGCGGGCATGCTGGGCATGAGCCACATCGCCACTTTGGCACGGGAGCCACACGGGTCGGTGCTGACATTGCACAGTTGGGATAGCGCGCAAGGCGCGGTGTTTCACATGCGCTACGCACTGCAGGAAGACGTCGGTGGGCTGGCATACGCCGGCACCTGTTCCCAGGGCGAAGTGCCGACACTGATCCAGGCGCCGGACATCGACCTCGTCTACGCGACGCAAGCCTGCCTGCCGCCATCGTTCGAGCCGCCGGAGAACTGGACCATCGTGCCGACGCGGGAGGAACTGGAACAGGCAGCGCGCCATGCGGTGGGGGCGACCGCACTGCTCGACGCGGGAGAACCACAGCAGTTCGATGCGCTGGGCGCACTGGTGCACCGCCTGCGCAGCAACTGCCCGCCCAGCCTGAAAATCATCGTGCGCGAAACCACAGGCAAGCTGCGCGCCCACAGCGAGCAGGCCTTGCTGCACCTGGGTGCCACCACCGTGGCCTATCGCGAGCTCGGGTTTGCGCGCCTGATGCGCCTCATCGAGGCAAACCGCCAGGTCGTGCACGCACAGCCGCCAGCGCAGGATCTGGAGTGCACCCTCGCAGCCTTTCGGCCGGCGCCCATGCGTGGCTACCTGGCCCCGGCGGCTTTCGAGCGTGCCGTGCGCGCGGTGCATGAACGCCGGGGCATGGTCCAGCTCACCCACACGCTGGTGTATCTGCAATTGCTGCCGCGCGTGGCGCATCTGGACGCGCTGCAGTCATGCCGGGTGCTGCGCGATGGTGATCTGGTCAGCGCCGACGCATCCGGCATCTGGGTTTTCCTGTTTGCCTGCAGTGCGCCGGACGTGCCGCAGGCCCTGAGTCACATGTTCACGCTGGCGCTGGAACAACTCTTTTCGGCGCAGGTCATCGACAGTACCGAGTCCGGCATCGCGGCCATTCTGCAGAGACTGCGCGCACAGGCGCCGGGCCTTCCCGACCACGGCGGCGAGCTGACTGCGGCAATTGCATCAACCGCCGTGCCACGGCCGGCCACACCCGAGCCGCCGCCAATGACCGCGCCTATCTTGAAAACGGCACGCGCCGAGGATCATGAACCCCCCGGCGCGCCCCGTGTGCACGCGCGCCCCATTGCACGTCGTGACCTGCAGGTGGCCCCATGAGCTGGATCGACTGGGTACTGAGCGTAAGTCTCGGCATTGTCTGCGGTGCCCTGACATGGCACTTCGGGCTCTCGGCAGCGTTGCGGCGCTCGCCACGCTATCTGCAGCCTTATCGCGCTCCGCGCCATGCCGCGCGCAAGGAGGACTGACATGCGGTGCCTGTCCCTTGTTTCTCCGCTGGGCGGCGTCGGACGAACGACCCTGGCCGCGCATTGCGCCACCCTGCTGGCCGCATCGGGCACACCGGTGCTGGCCTTCGACCTGAGCCCCCAGAACACGCTTGGCCTGCACCTGGGGCTGTCCGCACCACCCGAACAGGGCTGGCAGGCCGCGGTGCGTGACGGCCGCTGGCTGGGCGAAACGGCACTGGAAAACTCTGCCGGCGTGCGCCTGCTGCCGCATGGCGCCCTTGCTCACCGGACCTCCCAACCGCAGGGGTGGCTCGCCGGGCAACTGGCCCTCCTGGATCTGCCGGCCGATGGCGTGGCCGTGCTCGATACCCCAGCATTGCCCGCCCCGATGGCTGAGCAAGCTCTCCTGTGTGCCGACCTGGTCGTCCTGGTGCTGGATGTCTCGCCTCGCGCGGTGCATGCCCACGCTGCGTTGCAAAGCTGGATCGACCGGCTGCAGCCGACACAGCGCTGGGCCGTGGTGCTCAACGGAATGGATCCGCGCAGCGCCATACGCCGCAGCACGTCGGCTCGATTGCGTGCCCAGTGGGGCGAACGCCTGCTGCCCTATGCGCTCCATCAGGACGAGCATGTGCCGCAGGCGCAGGAGCAAGCGCTGTGCGTGCACCAAAGCGTGCCGCAGGCGCAGGCGGCGCATGACCTGCAGGGCATCGCCGCATGGGTGAGCAAGGCACTGGGTTTGTCCCTCACCGGCACACAAGAGGCACGGTGATGCTGCACGCGACACTGATCTGGCTGGCCAAAGCATGGCAGGTGAGCGAGCCTGCACGATGGTCGTCCTGGCTGCGCAGCGCCTTCATCAAGCCTGCGCGGGGGACGCACGCGCGTGCCGTGAAATCCGAACACGTACCCGATCCGGTGGCCAGGCTTGCGCATATGCTGGGCGTGGCCACCGCGGCGCCATGGTGGCACTGGCCCTGGCGTGCGCTGGTACTGCCCGTGGCGCAACGACCACGCGGCTGGCCCATGCTGGCACTGCTCGGGCGCGGCGTGAGTACATTGTGGTCATCGGCTGGTGCGCTGCTGTGGGCCGTGCTGTGGCCAATGCGCATGCTGATGCGCGCGCTTGACCGTCTGGCGGCGCGGCTGGACGCACCGGCCATCGGCGCACACGTCGATCGCGTGCTGGCTCCCATGCTGCGCCTGCCGGGCATGCGCTGGTGCATCCTGGCAGGCGGTCTGCTGGCGGCGCTGGTGGTCATGACAACCCCCTTCAACTGGCTGGGCCAGTTCGCGTTCCTGCTGCTGGCATGGATTCTGTCGATGATCCTGCGCCGCCTGCCGGGGCGCTTTCCTGCGCTGGCGCTGGCCACCATCAGCCTCACGGCCATGGGCCGTTACGCCTGGTGGCGGATGACGACCACGCTGGAATTCGACACATGGATCGAGGCGCTGCTCGGTTACGGCCTGCTGGCGGCCGAGGCCTACACTTGGCTGATTGTCGTTCTCGGATTCATCCAGACCGCGTGGCCGCTCAAACGCCAGTCCGCGCCGCTGCAAGGCGATCCCTCGCACTGGCCGACTGTGGACATTCTCATTCCGACATACAACGAATCGCTGTCGGTGGTGCGTCCCGCCGTGCTGGCCGCGCTGGCCATGGACTGGCCGCACGAGCGCTTGAACGTGTACCTTCTGGACGACGGCCGACGCGACGAATTCCGCACCTTCGCCAAGGAGGTGGGTGTGCACTACATCACCCGTCCCGACAACCGCCACGCCAAGGCCGGCAACCTGAACCACGCGCTGCAAAGGACCGACGGCGAACTGGTCGCCATCTTCGACTGCGATCACGTGCCCACGCGCGCCTTCCTCAAAACCTCGGTCGGCTGGTTCCAGCGCGACGCACGCTGCGCGATGCTGCAGACACCACACCACTTTTTCTCGCCCGACCCGTTCGAGCGCAATCTCGGAACCTTCCGGCGGGTTCCGAACGAAGGAGCGCTCTTCTACGGCCTGGTGCAGGATGGCAACGACTTCTGGAACGCAACCTTCTTCTGCGGTTCATGCGCCATCATTCGCCGCGCACCCCTGATGGAAATCGGCGGCATTGCGGTTGAAACCGTGACCGAGGACGCGCACACCGCGCTCAAGCTTCACCGGCGCGGCTACACCACGGCCTACATCAACGACGCGCAGGCCGCCGGACTGGCTACGGAAAGCCTGTCCGCGCACGTCAGCCAGCGCATGCGCTGGGCCCGCGGCATGGCGCAGATCTTCCGCACCGACAACCCCTTCCTCGGCCGCGGTCTGACGCTGTGGCAACGTATCTGCTATGGCAACGCGATGCTGCATTTCTTCTTCGGACTGCCACGGCTGGTATTCCTCACCGCGCCGATGGCCTATCTGTTCTTCCACATCTACATCATCCACGCACACGCCGCGCTGCTGGCCCTCTACGTTCTGCCCTACATCCTGCAGTCGAGCATCGCCAACGCGCACCTGCAGGGCAGGTTCCGCCACACGTTCTGGGCCGAGGTTTACGAAACCGTCCTGGCCTGGTACATCGCGCTGCCGACGACGCTGGCGATGATCAATCCCAGGGTCGGCAAGTTCAACGTCACCGCCAAGGGCGGTCTCATCGAGCGCTCCTACTTCGACTGGTCCACCGCCTTGCCCCACACGGTGCTGGTGATCCTGAACCTGGCAGCGCTCGCTTTCGGGGCCGTGCGACTGTTCTGGTGGAATACCGACGAAACTGCAACGGTGCTGCTGAACCTGGTGTGGACCGGCTACAGCGTGCTCATGCTGGGTGCGGCCATGGGCGTGGCGGCCGAGTCGCGCCAGGTACGGCGCATGCATCGCGTCGCCGTACGCCTGCCAGCCGTCCTGTACCTGCAGGACGGGCGCGTGTTGCACGCCACATGCACCGACTATTCGATGACCGGCCTGGGGCTGGAGCTTGCGGTGGACCAGGACTGGCAGCAGTTGCCCGTGGGTGAGCCGCTGCACGTGGGCCTGTGGTGGGATGAGCGCGAATGCGCGCTCCCCGCCACCATCATGCTCGACCACAGCCGGGGCTCCATCGGCGTTCAGTTCGGCGAACTCACGCGCGACGAGCAGATTGCCCTGGTGCAGTGCACGTTCGCCCGCCCCGACTCCTGGACGCACTGGAACGACGACCAGGAAGAGGACCGTCCCTTGCTCGGACTGCAGGAAATCACGCGGCTCGGCCTGAGGGGCTATCGCACGCTGGGCTCCGCGCTGTGGCTCGCCGTTCGCGATCGTCTTCCTGCCTTCAAACCTTCTCAAGCGGTTGTCAAGCCATGAGCCACTGGAGCTTTTATTTCCTCGCCAAGCTGGGCCTGTTCCATGCAGGCCGGCTGGATTTTCACTGGCAGCTGAATCTGCTGCTGGCGCTCGCGCTGCTGTGGCCGCTCGCTCCTGGAAAAATGAAGGCATGGCGGGCCCGGCTGGCCTGGCCGCCGGCACTGGCTCTGTTGTATTACGACTCCTATCTTCCACCCATCGGGCGCGTGCTGGCCCAGATCCCGGCGCTGACGAGCTTCCGGCTGGATTACCTCGGCGAGTTGCTAGGCCGCGTTGTCGAGGGCAGAACCGTGCTTGGTGCACTCGCGGCGTTTGCCATCTATCTGCTGCTGGCACGCCGCATCCGTTTCGCGACGGTGGCGTTCGTCGGCATCCTGAGCGTGCCGCTGTCGAACGCACTGCTCTCATCTCCGGCGCCCACCAACGGTGCCACCACCCAGGTGAGTTCCGCACCCGGGGTGGCAGGGGCAGCCACCCCCACGGCCACGCAGGACCCCGACGCGCAACTGCAAGCGTTCTACGCTTCGGAGGCACGACGCAGACTGCACCTGGCATTCAGCGGCTCCACACCGCCATTTGACATCATCATCCTGCAAGTCTGCTCGCTTTCGTGGGACGACCTGGACTTGGTTGGCATGCGCGATAACCCTCTGTTCAAGCGCTTCGACGCGGTTTTTACCCAGTTCAACAGCGCCGCCAGCTACAGCGGACCCGCAGCGCTGCGCCTGGCGCGAGGCGCCTGCGGACAGGTTTCGCACCACGACCTGTATGAAGGAGCCGATCCGGCCTGCTATTTGTTCCCGAGCCTGGAGCGGCTTGGCTACCACACCCATGGCCTGCTCAACCATGATGGTGCGTTCGATGACTTTGCCAAGACGCTGGAGTCGCGTGCAGGCCTGGCGGGGGCGCTGGAATTACCCTCCGGCGTGCCCGTCACGATGCACAGCTTCGACGGCTCGCCGGTCTATGCCGACGGGCCCCTGCTGAGCCGCTGGTGGCATCAGCGTCTGGCGCAGGGAGCCCAGCCGACAGCGCTGTACTACAACACCGTCACGCTGCACGACGGCAATCGCATCGACGGCGTCGCCTCCCGCTCCAGCCGGGATACCTACAAACCGCGCCTGACCAGGCTGCTGGCCGATTTCGACCAATTCATCACCGAACTTGAAACCACTGGCCGACCGGTCCTCCTGCTCATGATTCCAGAGCACGGCGCGGGGCTGCGCGGAGATCGGTTCCAGATTTCCGGCATGCGCGAAATCCCGAACCCGCGCATCACGCTGGTTCCGGCGGCGCTCAAGATCATCGGCCTGCCCAAGGGGCAGCACGCTGACACCGTGGTCGTCGATCGCCCGGTGAGCTATTTCGATATCAACGCCCTGGTGCTCGACATGCTGCAGCACAGCCCGTTCGCGGCGGGCGGCCCGTCACTCGCGGATCGACTCAACAATCTGCAAACCACCGCCTTCACGGCGGAAAACGAAGACGTGGTGATGGTGCGCGAGACCGACGGCAAATACCTGATGCGCACCGGCAAGAGCGCATGGGTCGATTACACGCCGTGACGAGCAGGCGAGCAGCCGGTCTGAAAACCGGGGGGAGGTGATGTCCCCGAAGATGCCGGTGCCGATCCAGACCGCTGAAGCCCTCGGGGCAATGCGTGCGACCGATTACAATCACCGGCTTCGCGGAGAGATGGATGAGCGGTTTAAGTCGCACGCCTGGAAAGCGTGTGTGGGTTAATAGCCCACCGGGGGTTCGAATCCCCCTCTCTCCGCCAGCAATTTTCGGGGCGCAGCGCACCGGTGCCTCGCTGCCGATTCAAGGCAACCATCAATCACGCCGCACGGCCTGACTCACCAGTGACCGCGATTCCGTCAGGCTGGCAGCTGCAGGACATCCACCTGCGCCGCGGCGCGAGCGACGTCTTCCGCGGGCTGAACCTGCAGCTGGACGAGCCACGCATTGCACTCATAGGGCACAACGGCGCTGGGAAATCCAGCCTCCTGCGGTTGCTGATCGGCCTCGAAGAACCCTCGCAGGGACAGGTGCTGTGGGCCGGTCAAAGGGTCCGCCACGCATGGACCCCCACCACGGGTCAGCGCCTGGCCGGCCTGATGTTCCAGAATCCGGATGATCAGATCATCTTCCCGACGGTACAGGAGGAACTGCAGCTGTCGTGGCAGAGTGCCCATGGTGGCGATCGCAGGGCGGCGCAGGCGGGTGTGCTGGAATTCCTGCAGCAGCGGGGCCTGCATGCATGGGCATCTCGCGCCATTGGCTCGCTGAGTCAGGGGGAACGCCAATGGGTATGCTGGCTCGCCATGCTGCTGGCGGCGCCGAGGGTGCTGCTGCTCGACGAGCCTTACGCCAGTCTCGACCTGCCCGGGCAACTGCGCCTTGCCGCCGATATCAAGCTGTCCCGGCAACAAGTCGTCATCGCGACGCACGTCCTGTGGCCCGTGCTCGACTTTCCCCGGGTGATCTGGCTGGAGAACGGCCGAGTGCGCGCCGATGGCCCGGGGCGCGAAGTCTGCCCCGCCTACGACGTCGATGCGCACGCCGCCTTTCACGCGGCACGAGGCGAATGAGCACGGGCAGCCTTTACAGCGAGCACCCGACCTGGCTGCACGGCTGGAGCGCCGGGCGCAAGCTGTTGTTGCTGTCTTTCCTCGGCATGGTGCTGTTCGCATTGCGCGCCCCATGGCAGCTCGCTCTCGCATGCACGGGTTGCGCGCTGGTCCATGCAACGCTGGGGCCCGCCACCCAGGCTGCGCGGCGGCTTCTCGTGTCGGTATTGGCCGCTGCCACGCTGGTGGCGATCTTTCACGCGTGGATGGGAACCTGGGAATCCGGACTGGCCAGCGCGCTGCGTCTGGCCAGCGCCTGCTTCATTGGCATCGCCTTCACCGTGACCACGCGCACGAGCGACATCATCGACGTACTGGAGTGGTTGCTGCGTCCGCTGACCGTGCTGGGTGTCAAACCCGGTCGACTGTCGCTGCAGCTGGCGCTGATGCTGCGCTTCACCGAACACTTCTTCGTCCAATGGCAGAAGCTGGACGAGGCCTACCGGGTACGCACCGGTCACACGGGTGGTCTGCGCCTCATTGCACCGCTGACGGTGCAGATGCTCAGGACGATGCGCCGAACCAGCGACGCACTCTATGCACGCCTCGGCGAAGATTGACCTACATCCCCCGGGCGCTCAGGCGTCCTCCTTCAAGTAGCGCCTGAACGTCTTGCGGAATTTTTCGACCTTGGGGGCAACCACCACGGTGCAATAGCCTTGGCGCGGATTGCTGCGGTAGTACTTTTGATGGTACTGCTCCGCGGGCCAGAAGTGGGCCAGCGGCTGAATCTCAGTGACCACCGGTGCCGGAAAACGGCCCTCGGCGTTGAGCTGCCGCACCATGGCTCGTGCCAGATCGCCATGAGCCGCTTCGCCGTAGTACACGCCGCTGCGGTACTGCGTGCCCACGTCATTGCCCTGACGGTCGAGCTGCGTCGGGTCATGTGTCGCGAAGAAAATCTCCAGCACCTCACGCGCGCTGATCACGCCGGCATCGAAGCGCAGTCGCACCACTTCAACGCAACCCGTGCCGCCCGTGCAAACCTCCTCGTAGCTCGGGGCGCGCGACAGGTGCCCGTTCGCGTACCCGCTTTGCAGCGCCGTGATGCCACGCACCTGCTCGAACACGGCTTCGGTACACCAGAAGCATCCGCCGCCCAGCGTGATCGTTTCCTGTCCTGTCATGATGACCTCCATTCACAAGCATGCCGGCTCCTCGTCCTGGAACGCAATGACTCGCAAGAGCACGCCATGACTGCATAAAATAGCAGGTTTGCCACACTGTCGTGGCTGGCCTTCGGAGTACCTCATGAACCTGCCCCTGAATACGCTCGCGGACACCAGTGACCGCCTTGAACAGGCGCGCTTCAACATGATCGAGCAGCAGGTTCGTCCCTGGGATGTCTCCGATGAACAGGTGCTGGAGCTGATGGAGCGCCTGCATCGCGAAGATTTCGTACCTCCGCAGCATCGTGACCTGGCGTTCACCGACATGGAGATCCCCCTGAACGATGATCCCCTGGAGGCGGTCCGCCTGGGACAGATCATGCTGGTGCCCCGGGTGGAAGCGCGCATGCTGCAAGACCTGAAAGTCAAACCTGCCGACCGCGTGCTGGAGATCGGCTCCGGTTCGGGGTTCATGGCTGCGATGCTCGCGGGCCTCGCGAGCGAAGTCATCACGCTGGAGATCGAGGCACGGCTGGCCGAAACGGCGCGCACCAATCTCGCCAAAGCCGGCATTGCGAACGCCAAGGTGCTGCATGCCGACGGATCCCACGAGATCACCGGCGGACCATTCGACGTCATCGTGCTCAGTGGCTCGGTCGCTCAGGTGCCGCCCGCGCTGCTGAAATTGCTCCCCGACGGGGGACGGCTTGGCGCCATCGTCGGCTTCAAGCCCGTGATGCGCGCGACCATCATGCAGCGCACCGCTACAGGCTTTGCTTCATCCGAGCCATGGGACGTGGTGACCGCGCGGCTGCGCAATTTTCCGGAACCCTCGCAGTTCAAATTCTGAACGCATCCGCATTGCCGTGATATCTCAAATCCGCCCAGCCGACCTGGAGAGTTGGCTGCAGCAGCATCAAGGCGCCCGGCCCATCGTGCTCGACGTGCGTGAGCCGTGGGAAATCGCAACCGCCCATGTGAAGGTCAGCGGTTTCGAACTGGTGAGCATTCCGATGGCGGCGATTCCCGCGCGTCTGGCCGAACTGCAAAAAGACCGCCCCATCGCCTGCCTGTGTCATCTTGGCGGACGCAGCATGCAGGTGGCGATGTATCTGGAGCATCACGGTTTCGAGAACGTGGCGAATCTCGCCGGAGGCATCCACGCATGGTCACTTGAGCGTGACCCAGCCGTGCCCGTGTACTGAAGCCGCATCGTCCGCCTCCCTGCCTGCCTTCGGCGGAAAGGCTCGACACCGATACAGTCCCCCGACCGTCGCGTTCCGCGGAGTCCGGGTCATCGTTTGCCGATGGCCTGCGCGCAACCACAAAAAAACCCGACTTTTTGAGGGTCGGGCTACTCAGAAACCATAGCTAAAAGGCCAGGTTGGCGGAGACGAAGTCCGCCATAACACGTTATCAAGCATTGTCATGTGGCTTTATAATTCATTGATTTATATGGATAAAATGAAAAATATCCTCCCATAAGTTCCTGCGCATTTTGGCGCGTTCCAATGTTTTATGTGGGCGGGATGTGGTAATGTTGAGTTGGGCGGAGATTTCATGCCACGCATTGCCAAACAACTTTCTGAACGTGCAGTAGCTGCCATCAAGCAGCCGGGGCGCTGGGCCGTGGGCGGCGTCCCTGGGTTGCATTTGCTCGTGTCGCCGACTGGACGTCGGTCGTGGGTGCTGCGCGTTGTCGTCGCAGGCGTGCGCAAAGATTGGGGGCTCGGTGCGTACCCAGCTGTTGGCTTGGCGGCGGCACGCGATGCGGCGCGTGGGGTGCACGACAGCATCCGCGCCGGCGAGATACCCGAAGCCGTGGTCAGCAAGCGCAAGCGGCTTGCCGCTGAGCAGCTCGCAAACGCAGAAACAACGTTTGATTTGTGCGTCGAGCGATTTCTCGACGCGAAAAGCGTCGAATGGCGCAACGCGAAGCATCGTGCGCAGTGGCGCAGCACGCTCGCGCAGTATGCTGCCCCGGTGCTCGGGGCGCTGCCCGTTAGCGAGATCGAGCGCCGGCACGTTCTCGCTGTGCTGACTCAGCCGGTCGGCGACACGACGCTGTGGCTTGCTAAGAACGAGACGGCGTCACGGCTGCGCGGGCGCATCGAGCGCGTGCTCGATTGGGCGGCAGCTAGCGGCTACCGCAGTGGCGCGAACCCCGCGACCTGGCGCGGGCATCTTGATGCGCTGCTGCCTGCGCCGGGGAAGATTCAAAAGACCGAGCATCATAGAGCACTGCCGTACGCCGACACCCCGGCATTCATGGCCGCCTTGCGCAAGCGCGAGGGCACAGCCGCGCGAGCACTCGAATTCGCTATTCTCACCGCTGCACGGAGCGGAGAAGTACGAGAAACCACGTGGACGGAAATCGACGTCTGGGCTGGTACTTGGACTATCCCTGCGGACCGCATGAAAGCCGGACGCGAGCACCGCGTGCCACTCTCTTCAGCAGCCATGGCACTCCTCAAAAAGCTGCCTCGCTTGGCCGACTCCCCTTACGTGTTTCCGGGTGCCCGGGGCGGCCCGCTGTCGGACATGAGCTTAACGGCGGTGCTGCGCCGAATGAACGTCGA
>JAIOIA010000073.1:0-7515 GCA_019912745.1 Comamonas sp.
CTGCAAGTCTCCTGCAAAATTGTTGAACAAACGATTCATCACTGTACGCGAGGACTCGCGTTTCGCGCGTCAATCACGGGACGCTCCGCATGAGCCTGCTCCCCACGCCCGAGACCCCGCGCAGCGCGGCCACCATCGTGCTCGTGCGCGACAGCGACGAGGGGCTGCAGACCCTGCTGCTCAGGCGCAGCGCGCAACTGGCCAACATGGCTGGCATGTTCGTCTTTCCGGGCGGCAAGCTCGAGCACAGCGACTCGGATGCGGGCAGCCTCGCGCTGCTGGACCAGCCAGCGGACATGCTGCGGCGCCAGCTCGGTGAAGCCGACGCCGATACGGCCCTGGCCACGGGCTTGCACGTGGCGGCCCTGCGCGAAGCGCTGGAAGAATGCGGCATGCTGCTGGCCGAACCGGTGCGCGCTGGCGCTGCGCTTGACGCCCCGCGCGCGCGCCATCTGCTCGGCGATGGACTGCGATTTGATGAGGTGCTCTCCCTCCTGGGCCTGCGCATGGCCACGCGCGCGCTCGTGCCGTGGTCGCGCTGGATCACGCCCGTGACGCCGTCAGTGGCCACGCGGCGCTTCGATGCGCGCTTCTTCATGGCCCGGGCACCCGCGCATCAACAGGCCCTGCACGACAACGAAGAGACAACGGCAAGCCTGTGGTGCACGCCGCGTGCCGCCCTGGAGCACTATCGCGACGGCACGATGGACCTGGCACCACCCCAGATCATGAGCCTCGCGCACCTAACCCGCTACGCCACGGCAGGCGAGGCGCTGACCGCGGCGCGAGGACGGCGGCCACCCACCATCCAGCCAGAGACATTCACCGAGGAGGAGCAGCAAGTTGTTTGCTACCCGGGCGATGCACGCCATACCATTCACGACCGTGCCCTGCCCGGTCCCACGCGGCTGTACCGGCAGGGTCGGCGGTTTCTGCCACCGGAAGGGTTTGATGCGCTGTTTGGCTGATCAGGGCGCCGCCGAATAGTCAACCGGCACGCTGAAGCGCGGGTCCTTGTGCCAATCCCAGTAGGTCTGGATCACGCGCTGCGCGATGGGGCCGATCCGCCCGTCCCCCACCGGCTTGCCATCCACCTGCGTCACCGCGAGCACGCCACCGGCCGAGCTGGAAATGAAAACTTCCCGCGCCGCGCGCAGCTCGCTTGCGGGAAGCAGGCGCTGCTCGAGCGGCAGGCCCAGCGCCTGAGCAATCTCCATCACGGTACGGCGGGTGATGCCCTCCAGAACGCCGGTGGCCGGGGTGACGATGGCGCCTGCCGCATTCACGCAAAAGACGTTGAAGCCCGGTCCTTCCACCACGTTGCCCGCGCCGTCGCCCAGCACCACGGTGTCCGCCCCGGCGTCGAGCGCCCCCAACAAACCCGCGGTCATGTCGTGCCAGTGGTAGTTCTTGGCGCGCGCGTCCACGCTGGACGAAGGAATGCGCGGGACGCCGCTGATGCGCAGGTGCAGGCCGCGCGCGCGCTGCTCTTCGTTGGCAATCCAGGCGTAGGGCACCGCAAAGGCGTAGAACTGATTGACCGCCTCACGCGGATCGCGCGAACCCCAGGGCGGCTGGCCGCGCGTGACGATCATCTCCACGTACGCGCGCCGCAGGCCGGACAGGCGCACGCACTCCGTCAGGATCCGCGCCACGTCATCGCTGCCGCGTCCGGGGTTCAGGCGAAAGTGCGCGCAACTGGCGCCGAAACGCTGCAGATGCGCGTCCAGCCGAAAGAACGCGCCGTTCCACACGGTGACGACGTCGTAGGCCGCATCCGAGCGCAGGAAACCCCAATCGGTCAGCGGGATCGTGGCATCCGCGATCGGCACGTACCGGCCACGCACCCACGCCGCCCCTTTGGAAAAATCCGGTTGCACCGCCGCATCGTTCATCGTTCGCACCTCCTGAAGAAGGCCATGATCGTACAAGGCATGATGACCCCGAGCCGGGCGGCGCGGCACATGCATGGGAAAATTCCTGACGTTACACGCCCGGTCTGATTTCACAATTCAATAGCTGGTTGCGCCCTATCCACAAGGACCGGAGCCTGTTTTCATCAAGGATCAAGCCACTTTCCGCCATGAACCGCCCCAAGCCTTTCACCGCCCGCATCGATGGGGAAAGCCTCGCTCTTCCCGCGCCCGCAGACCTACCGCTGCTCGATTCCCTGGAGCTGGGCGGCGTGAACTGGCCCTCGTCCTGCCGCGATGGAACCTGCGGCACCTGCATGGGGCGCATCAAGGAAGGCCGCGTGCGCTACGAGACCGAATTCATCGTCCTGTCCGACCAGGACGTGGCCGACGGCTTCGTACTGCCCTGCGTGGCCTACCCGGAAAGCGACGTCACCCTCGAAGGCTCCTCTTTCTGAGCAAACGATTAAAATTGGCCGCTTTGGGGCGCACATGCCCCCGGCTGCCCTGACGCAAGGCACCGTGCGCGTTCTTTGGGGCTTTCCCTGCCGGGAGCGGCGCTGGTGCTGACCACGGACAAAGCGAAAGCCCTTTGCATGACCCGTTCACTCTCCCCTGTTCCCATCTCCCCCGTCAAGGACATCGTGGCCGAGCTCGCCGCCGGCCGCATGGTCATTCTCGTGGACGAAGAAGACCGCGAAAACGAAGGCGATCTGGTGCTCGCGGCCGACCACGTCAGCCCAGAGGCCATCAACTTCATGGCGCGCTTCGGCCGCGGCCTCGTGTGCCTGACCTTGCGCCGCCAGGCGTGCGAGCGCCTGCATCTGCCACCCATGGTCGCGCACAACGGCGCCAAGCTCGGGACCGCCTTCACCGTGTCGATTGAGGCGGCCGAAGGCGTCTCCACCGGCATCTCGGCGGCCGACCGTGCCCACACGGTGGCCACCGCCGTCGCGCCCGGCGCCCAGGCAAGCGATCTCGTGCAGCCGGGGCACATCTTTCCGCTGCAGGCGGTCGATGGCGGCGTGCTCATGCGCGCGGGCCATACCGAGGCCGGTTGCGATCTGGCCGCCATGGCGGGTTGCACGCCGGCGGCCGTGATCTGCGAAATCATGAAGGACGATGGCACGATGGCGCGCCTGCCCGACCTGCAGCTGTTTGCGGCGGAGCACGGCCTGAAGGTGGGCACCATCGCCGATCTCATCAGCCACCGCAGCCGCACGGAATCGCTGGTGAGCAAGGTGGGCAGCCGCGCGATCTCGACGGGCTGGGGAGAATTCACCGCCCATGCGTTTCGCGACCAACCCAGCCAAAGCGTGCATCTGGCGCTCGTCAAGGGCCGATGGGACCCGCTAGAGAGCGTCCCCGTGCGCGTGCACGAGCCGCTCTCAGCGCTCGACCTGCTGGAGCTGGGCACCAGCATGCACTCCTGGAGCCTGCGCGAGAGCCTGGACCACATCGCGGCGCAGGGGTGCGGCGTGGCCGTGCTGCTCAACTGCGGTGAAAGCGCCGATCAACTGCTCGCGCAATTCGACGGCACGGCCCGCGCCACCCACGCGCCCGAGCGCGGCCGAATGGACTTGCGCACCTACGGCATCGGCGCGCAAATCCTGCGCGAGGTGGGCGTGGCACGCATGCAGCTCATGGGCCAGCCTCGGCGCCTGCCGAGCATGGCAGGCTACGGCCTCGAAATCACAGGCTACATCCCCAAGGAATGAAACATGCAAAACGCGGACAAGGGAAGCACCCGTGCGCTCAGCGGCAAGAATCTGCGCATCGGCATCGTGCAGGCGCGCTTCAATAACGGCATCACGGACGCGCTGGCCGACGCCTGTTTGCGCACGCTGGCCGACCTGGAGGTTGCGCCGCACGACATCACCCGCATCCAGGTGCCGGGTGCGCTGGAAATTCCGGTGGCGCTGCAGGCCATGGCCAAGGGCGGCGATTTTGACGCGCTCATCGCCATCGGCTGCGTGATCCGTGGTGAAACCTACCACTTCGAGCTCGTGGCCAATGAGTCCAGCAACGGCGTGAGCCACGTGGCGCTGGACTGCGAGATTCCGATCGCCAACGCCATCCTCACGACCGAGAACCTCGAGCAGGCGATCGCCCGCCAGAACGAAAAGGGGCGCGACGCGGCCTGCGTGGCCGTGGAAATGGCCAACCTGCTGGAGACCATTTCGTGAGCGACGCGCGACATCCCCAGGCACCGCGCAAAAGCAGTCAGCTGTCGGGCCGCTCGCGCGCCCGCGAGTTTGTGCTGCAGGCGCTCTACCAGCATCTGGTAGGAGGCAATCCGTCCGCCGAGATCGACGTCTACACGCGCGATCTGTCGGGCTTTCACAAGGCCGACAGCGCGCACTACGATGCGCTGCTGCACGGCTGCATCGCGACAGCCGCCGAGCTCGACGCGTTGCTCGAACCCCACCTGGACCGCAGCTGGATGGAGATTTCTCCAGTAGAGCATGCGGTGATGTGGATGGGCGTGTACGAGCTCAGGCACTGCCCCGACATCCCCTGGCGCGTGGTACTCAATGAGTGCATCGAGCTGACCAAATCGTTTGGCGGCACCGATGGCTACAAGTACGTCAACGGCGTGCTCAACCACCTTGCGCCCGCACTGCGCCCCGCCGAAGTGGCGGCAGACCAGGCGGACAAGGCACACCCCTGACCCCTTTCAAGGTCCGCCGCCATGCAGTTTGCATCCCGCACCGAGCGCATCGATCCGTTTTACGTCATGGAAATGGCCAAGACCGCGCAGGCCATGGCCCGTGAAGCGGTCCACACGCGCGAGCAAATGATCTTCCTGAACGTGGGCGAGCCCGATTTCACGGCACCGCCCCTGGTGCAGGAGGCGGCCAACCGCGCGATCCGTGACGGGCGCACGCAATACACCCACTCGCTCGGTCTCGATGCGCTGCGCGAGGCCGTAAGCCACTGGTACAGCCAGCGTTTCGGCGTCAACGTGCCCGCGCGGCGCATCGTTATCACCGCAGGCGCCTCGGCGGCGCTGCACCTGGCGTGCCTGGCGCTCATCAACGCAGGCGATGAAATCCTCATGTCCGACCCCGGCTACCCCTGCAACCGTCACTTCGTGAGTGCGGCCGAAGGCGTGCCCGTACTTATCCCGACCACGGCCGAGGAGCGCTACCAGCTCAGCCACGCCAAGGTCCAGGCGGCCTGGGGTGCCAGGACACGCGGCGTGCTGCTGGCCTCGCCCTCCAATCCCACGGGTACGTCGATCGCCCCTGAGGAGCTGCGCGCCATCCATAAGGTGGTGCGCACGCACGGCGGCCTGACGCTGATCGACGAGATCTACCTGGGGCTGTCGTACGACGAAGCGTTCGGCCACACCGCGCTGGCGCTGGGCGAGGACATCATCAGCATCAACAGCTTCAGCAAATACTTCAACATGACCGGCTGGCGCCTGGGCTGGATGGTCGTGCCCGAGGCCATGGTGCCCGTGGTCGAGCGTCTGGCGCAAAACCTCTTCATCTGCGCGAGCACCATCGCGCAGCATGCGGCGCTCGCGTGTTTCGAGCCCGAGAGCATCGCCCTCTACGAGCAGCGCCGTTCGCAATTCAAGGCACGGCGCGACTTCTTCATTCCCGCCCTGAACGCCTTGGGTCTCACGGTTCCCGTCATGCCCGACGGCGCGTTCTATGCCTGGGCCGACTGCGCGCAGGCGGCACAAAAACTGGGTGTGCAAGGCAGTTGGGATGTGGCGCTCGAACTCATGCGCCGCGCGCACCTGGCGGCCACGCCGGGGCGCGACTTCGGCCATGCCGAGACGGCGCATTTCGTGCGTTTTTCCACCGCCAGTTCGATGGCGCAGCTGCACGAAGCCGTCGCCCGCCTGCGCCGGGAGCTGGCCTGATGGCGTTCACGTGGCCCGTGCGGGTGTACTGGGAAGACACCGACGCGGGCGGCATCGTCTTCTATGCCAATTACCTGAAATTTTTCGAGCGCGCGCGCACCGAGTGGCTGCGCGCGCTGGGCCACGGCCAGCACGAGCTCAAGATCCACACCGGCGGCATGTTCGTCGTGACAAACGCCGAGCTGCGCTACCTGCACCCCGCGCGGCTTGACGATGAACTCCTGGTGACGGCGGCGATCCATGAGCACAGCCGCGCGAGCCTCACCGTCGCGCAACAGGCGCTGCGGCCAGGCGCCGGCACCGATGGCACCCCCACACTGCTGTGCGAAGCCCTGATCCGCATCGGCTGGGTCAGCGCCGACACGCTCAAGCCGCAACGAATTCCCTCCACATTACTCGAACAACTTTCCTCATGACTTCGTCGCAAGATCTGAACATTCTGAGCCTGGTGCTCAATGCGAGCTGGGTAGTGCAGCTCGTCATGCTGCTGCTGCTCAGCGTCTCGGTGGCCAGCTGGGCCGCCATCTTCCGCAAGGTCTTCGGCCTGAAAAAAATCAACGCGCTCAATGACGACTTCGAGCGCGATTTCTGGTCCGGCACCAGCCTGAACGACCTCTATACGGGTGCCGTGCAGAACGCGCGCAGCAGCGGCCCGATGGAGCGCATCTTCGCCAGCGGCATGCGCGAATTCCACAAGCTGCGCGAGCGCCACATCAGCGACGCGGGCACGCTGCTCGACGGCGCGCGCCGCGCCATGCGCGCGAGCTTTCAGCGCGAGATGGACGTGATCGAATCCAACCTGTCCTTCCTCGGCTCGGTCGCCTCGGTCAGCCCCTACGTCGGCCTGTTCGGCACCGTCTGGGGCATCATGCACGCCTTCACCGGCTTCGCGGGCATGGAGCAGGTGACGCTGGCCACCGTCGCGCCCGGCATCGCCGAGGCGCTGGTGGCCACGGCGCTGGGCCTGTTCGCCGCCATCCCGGCCGTCATCGCCTACAACCGCTTCGCGCGCGACATCGACCGCGTGGCGATCCAGCAGGAGACCTTCATCGAGGAATTCTCCAACATCCTGCAGCGTAACCTCGGCGGCCACCCGCCCGCCCCGGCTGCGCACTGAAGGGAGCCTGGTATGCCCAACACGGCCTCTCGCGGCCACGGCCGCCGCCGCTCGATGAACGAAATCAACATGGTGCCGTTCATCGACGTGATGCTGGTGCTGCTGATCATCTTCATGGTGACCGCGCCCATGCTCACGCCCAGCTCGATCAACGTGCCCTCGGTCGGCAAGGGCAGCGCGGTGCCCAAGACACGCGCCGACGTGATCGTGCAAAAAGACGGTAGTCTGGTCTTCAAGGCCGACGGCAACGAGCGCACCGTCACGGTGCAGAACCTGGGCACCACGGCCAGCCGCTGGCTCAAGGACCAGCCCGAGGACACGCCCGTGCTCATCAGCGCCGACAAGACCGTTCCCTATGACAACGTGATGCAGGCCATGAGCGCCCTGCAGCGTGCCGGTGTCAAGCGCGTCGCACTGGCGGTGAAAAGCAGCAACCGATGAACGCAGGTACCCGCAGCGACCACGACCTGTTCGCCCCGTCCATGCCGGGCGGGCGCAAGCGCGCGGTGGCGCTCGCCGTGCTGGCGCATCTGGCGCTGATCGCAGCGCTCACCTGGGGCGTGAACTGGAAGACGAGTGCCGACCAGCCCGCGGTGGAGGCCGAGCTC
>JAIOIA010000074.1:0-6541 GCA_019912745.1 Comamonas sp.
TCACTTAGGAGTGCGCATTACCGTGTAGCTTGGCCTGCTCCACGTCGTGTTCATGTTGGCGTTTGCTGCCCTTGAAGAGGCTGCGAACCACAACGAAGAACGTGGGTACGAACAGGACGGCGAGCAGCGTACTCGAAATCATGCCGCCGACCACGCCCGTGCCGATCGCCCGCTGGCTTGCCGAGCTGGCACCGGTGGCGAGGAACAGCGGCATCACGCCCAGCGTGAAGGCCAGAGACGTCATGACGATGGGTCGAAAACGCAGGTGCGCGGCCGCCAGTGCGGCCTCAAAGACATTCTTGCCCGAGGCGTGCAGATCCTTGGCGAACTCGATGATCAGGATGGCATTCTTCGCGGACAGGCCGATGATGGTCACCAGGCCGATCTGGAAGTACACGTCGTTGGCCAGCCCTCGGAACAAGGTTGCCAGCAACACCCCGAGTACGCCCAGGGGCACCACGAGCAGCACCGCGAACGGAATGGCCCAGCTCTCATAGAGCGCCGACAGCGCCAGAAACACCGCCAGCAGTGAGAAGGCGTACAGGATCATGGCCTGGCCGCCCGCCAGTTTTTCCTCGCGTGACTGACCGGTCCATTCGTAGCCGAAGCCCTGGGGGAGCTGCGCCGCGATGCGCTCCATCTCCGCCATCGCCTGACCCGTGCTCACGCCGGGCGCGGGGCCGCCGGCAATCTTCATTGCCGGGTAGCCGTTGTAGCGCACGGTTTGCATGGCGCCGGTGATCCAGTGCGTGCTGGCGAAGGTGGAGAGCGGAATCGCCTGTCCCTTGTTGTTGAGCACGGGCAGGTCCAGCACAGCCTCGGGCTGCATGCGCGCCTGGATGTCGGCCTGCACGACGACGCGCTGCAGGCGCCCCTGACTGGGAAAATCATTGACGTAGGCCGAGCCGAGCGCCGTGGACAGCGCCGAATTGATGCTGTCGAAACCGACGCCCAGCGCCGCGGCCTTGTCGCGATCGATGTCGATCTGCATCTGAGGCGCATCCTCGATGCCGTCGGGGCGCACGCCCGCGAGCACCTTGCTTTGCGCCGCCATGCCCAGCACCTGGTTGCGCGCGGCGAGCAGCGCCTCATGTCCCTTGCCACCACGATCCTGGAGGCGGAAGGTGAAACCGGCGGCGTTGCCGAGTTCGGGGATGGGCGGGGGGCTGATGGCGAACAGGAAGGCATCGCGAAAGCCGTAGAGAGCCATGGTGGCCCGGTGGGCGATGGCTTCGGCGCCGTGCTCCGCGCCCTTGCGCTCGTCCCAGGGTTTGAGCGTCACGAAGGACAGGCCCGCGTTTTGCCCCTGGCCCGAAAACGAGAAGCCGGCCACGGTGACGATGTGCTGGACTTCGGGCTGGGAGAGGAAGTACTTTTCAACGGCCTTCAACGCCACTTCGGTGCGGGCGAGCGAGGCGCCCGGAGGCAGCTGCACGTTGGTGATCAGATTGCCTTGGTCTTCGTTGGGCAGGAAGGACGTCGGCAGGCGGTTGTAGATCAAAGCAACGGCCGCGATCAGCGCGGCGTAGACGATCATCATGCGGCCACCGCGGCGCAGCAGGCGCGAGAGGCCCGATTCGTAGCGACGCGTGGTGCGTTTGAAACTGCGGTTGAACCAGCCGGAGAAGCCACGCTTTTGGTCGTGTCCTTCGGCCATGGGTTTCAGGAGCGTGCCGCACAGGGCGGGCGTGAGCGACAGGGCCAGGAAGGCCGAGAACGCGATCGACGTGCCCATCGTGGCGGCGAACTGGCGGTAGATGTTGCCGGTGGAGCCCGGGAAGAACGCGAGCGGCACGAAGACGGAAATTAGCACCACGGTCACGCCGATGATGGCGCCGGAAATCTGGGACATGCCTTTGCGCGTGGCCTCCAGTGGCGAGAGGCCTTCCTCGCGCATGATGCGCTCGACGTTTTCCACCACGACGATGGCGTCATCGACCACGATACCAATGACCAGCACCATGCCGAACATGGTGAGCACGTTGATCGAGAAACCGAGCGCGAGCAGCGTGGCGAAGGTGCCGAGCAGTGCCACCGGCACGACGATGGTCGGGATGATCGTGTAGCGCAGGTTCTGCAGGAACAGCAGCATCACGAGGAACACCAGGGCGACCGCTTCGAACAAGGTTTCAACCACCTTCTGGATGGACGCCGAGATGAACACCGAGGTGTCATAGGGGACGGCGTATTTCACGCCCTGAGGGAAGAATTTCTGCAGCTCGTCGAGCTTGGCCCTGACCAGTTTCGAGGTTTCCAGCGCATTGGCCGTGGGCGTGAGCTGCACGCCCATGCCGACGGCCTCGGCGCCGTCGAGGCGCGCACCGCCGCTGTAACTTTGCGAGCCAAGCTCCACCCGGGCCACATCCTTGATCCGGACGGTGGAGCCGTCGGTGTTGGCGCGCAGCACGATGTCGCCGAACTGCTCGGTCGTCGTGAGCTGACCCTTGACCACGATGGTCGCGGTGGTGGCTTGGCCGGGGGCGCTCGGCAGATCGCCGAGGTTGCCGGCGGAAATCTGCACGTTCTGCGCGCGGATGGCGGCGTTGACCTGGTCGAGCGAGAGATTGAAGCCCTTGAGCTTGGTCGGGTCGATCCAGATGCGCATGGCGCGCTCGGCGCCGAACTGGGTCACCGTTCCCACGCCGGACAAGCGCTGCAACTCGGGCACGATGTTGCGTGCGGCATAGTCGTTGAGTGCCGCGATGGTGACGTCGGGTGTCTCGGTGGTCAGCATCGAGAACAGCAGGAAGTTGGAGCGTGACTTTTCCACGCGCACGCCCTGCTGCACCACGACGGCGGGCAGACGCGGCGTGGCGCGCGAGAGGCGGTTTTGCACGTCCACCTGCGCGAGGTCCGGATTGGTGCCGGGCGTGAAACTCAGCACCAGCGTGCCGGTGCCATTGGCCTGGCTCGTCGTTTCCATGTAGACGAGGCCGGTGGCGCCGTTCATCTCGCGTTCGATGACCGCGAGCACGGAGTCTTCGAGCACCTGCGCCGTGGCGCCTGGGTAGGCGGCGGATACCTGGATCGTGGGCGGTGCCACGGCCGGGTATTGCGCGATGGGCAGCTTGGTGATCGAGACCGCCCCGGCCACCATGATGAAGATGGCGATGACCCACGCGAAGATGGGCCGCTCAATGAAAAACTTGGCCATGTGCCGTGCTCCCGGCGATCAGGATTTGGTCGCGGGGGCCGCGTTCTTGTCGGATACCTCGGTGGGCGCGGTGCCTGGCGCATTCCAGGGCACGGGCTTGACGATCACCGGATCGCCGGGCTTGACGCGCGGCAGCTTCTGGAAGCCATCGACCATGACCTGCTCGCCCGCCTTCAGCCCGTCGAGCACCACCCACTGGTCACCCTGGCTCGGCCCGAGCTTGACCATGCGGGGCGCGAGCTTGCCGCCTTCTCCCACCACCAGCACGGTGTCGCCCGTCACGTTGCGCGTGACCGCCTGCTGAGGCAGCAGCACGGCATTGTCCGCCTGAGCCTGCTCCAGCCGCACGCGCACGTACAAGCCGGGCAGCAGCGCATGCTCCGGGTTGGGCACTTCGGCGCGCAGTGTCACCTGTCCGCTGGTGGGGTCCACCGACAGATCGGCAAAAAGCAGCTTGCCCGTGTGACCGTAAGTGCTTCCATCTTCCAGCACCACGCTCACCTTGGCCGCGTTGGCTCCCGCGGATTGGTACTTGCCGCTGGCCATCTGGGCGCGCAGCTTGAGCGCGTCGGCCGCCGACTGCGTGAAATTGACGTAGAGCGGATCGATCTGCTGGATCAGCGCCAGCTGCGTGGGCGTGCCCTGGCCCACGAGAGCGCCTTCGGTCACCAGCGTGCGGCCGATGCGCCCGGCAATGGGCGCGGTCACGCTGGCGTAGCCGAGATTGATTTGTGCCACCGTCACGGCCGCCTTGGCGGCTGCGACGTTGGCTTCGCCCGCCCGGCGTGCGGCCACGGCGTTGTCATAGTCCTGCTTGCTGACGGCGTTCTGCGCCACCAGGGGCGCATAGCGCTCGGCCAGTGCGCGGCTTTGCGCCAGGCTTGCCTCGGCCTGTGCGAGGCTGGCCTGCGCCTGGGCCACCGCGGCGCGGTAAGGCGCGTCGTCGATCTGGAACAGCTTCTGGCCCGATTTGACGTCGCTGCCCTCCCTGAACACGCGCTTTTGCAAAATGCCCGCAACGCGCGCGCGCACCTCGGCGATGCGCGAGGCCTCGAGGCGGCCGGGCAGTTCGGTGACGAGGCCGACGTTGCCTGGCTGCACGGTCACCACACCCACTTGTGGCGCGGGGGGCGGGCCGCCGGCGTCTGCCGACTGCGCGCCGGACTGACCGCAGGCGACGAGCACGAGGGTGCTGGCAAGAACCAGGGGCAGGGTCAGCGCGCCGGCGCGCAAGCCGGGAGCAGGGCTGACCGTCAGGGACAGTCGAAACATGAAATTCCTTCGATGGACGATGCGCGGTTTTAGGGTGCCGTGGCCAAGGGCATTGAGCGCGTATCGGGATGCTGATGCACAAAGGCAGCGATTATACATACATCCATGAATGTATAATCGCTGTCGCGGGAAACGATTTTCGGTTTTTTTGAGAATAATTTCAGATGGCTCGACGAACGAAGGCAGAGGCGGACGCGACACGCCAGGCGTTGCTGGATGCCGCGGAGGACGTATTCCACGAAAAGGGTGTGGGACGCGCGTCGCTGGCCGAGATCGCGCAGGCCGCAGGCGCCACGCGCGGCGCGATCTATTGGCACTTCAAGGACAAGGTGGACCTGTTCAACGCCATGATGGACCGCGTGACCCTGCCGCTGGAGGCGGCGTGCCGCGGGCCGGACGCGGACGGTGATCCCCTGGCGCGCGTGCAAGGCACGATACAGAGCCTGTTGGCGACCGCGGTGGAGGATGCGCATACGCGGCGCGTGTTTGAAATCGCCATGTACCGCGTGGAATACGTGGCGGAGCTGGGCGGGGTGCGCGAGCGCCACGAGGCTTCGCTCAAGCGGTTTCATGCGCGGCTCACGAAGGACCTGGCGCTTGCCGCGCGGGAGCAGTCGCTGGCCCTGCCCATGGCGGACGCCGATGCGGCGCTGGGCCTGCAGGCCCTGTTCGACGGCCTGCTGCAGACCTGGATTCTGGGCGGCACGCCGTTTGATCTGCAGCGCGTGGGTGCGGACGCGGTTGCTGCCTACCTGCGCGGGCTTGGCTATCGGCTGCAGGGCGACATGCGATAATTTGCGGCTCCCATTCAGCGGCTGTAGCCCAGTGGATAGAGTATTGGCCTCCGAAGGGATAAAGGTCAAATGCGTCTGTAGCTCAGATGGATAGAGTATCGGCCTCCGAAGCCATACGTCATTGCCGCTTGAGTTGCAGTGGATAAAGGTCAAATGCGTCTGTAGCTCGATGGATAGAGTATCGGCCTCCGAAGCCGAGGGTCGTGGGTTCGAATCCCGCCAGACGCACCAAAATCAAGCACTTACAACACAGGACGGTTCGTGTGCGGCCGGTTCGACAGCAACGGCCGACCAAGTCCTGCAGAAGGTCTTTTTGACTTTTTGCCTAAAGTGGGCACAACAGGCGGTTTGGGCACAAATGCCCAATCCGTGCCCACCCTGTGCCCATGCTTTTGGCGCAACGCCAAAATTGACCATTTGCACGATGCCCATCAAGCGATGAGCGCAGTCGGCCGTGGTGCAACGATCGGTGGTGCCGGGTGACGCGTGAACTCGGACTTGCCTTGAAGCGCAGTTCTGTATTAGCCGAGAAACACAGGGCGGCAGACGAGCCGGATGAACGAACAGTTCAGCGGTAACCCGAAGCCGCGCAATAGCGCCCGCGATCGGAGAGCTGCTCGCGCCGGAAAGATGCGTGGATGCTTTCTCGACGTCACTCCTGCAAACAGCGACCTGGCCCTTCCGCCCGGTCGCAAAGCGCCCGCCATGCCTCACGTCACTTTCGTTTGCGTGGGCTGACCGCCACGAATTCAAGAAGCTCCCCTGGCGAGCACTCCAGATATGCGCAAAGCGCGTCCAAGTTGTTCGTGGTCGTGTTGTAACCCGGCGTATTGGCGATGCGGTTGAGGGTTGCGCGCGCGATACCTGACTTTTCGGAGACCTCGTTCAGAGTGATCCGTCGCCCTTCTCGGAAGGCCTTGTCGTCCAGAAGTTGCTTCAATTTGATCCGAATCATCGTGGTTCGTTTTGCGCTCCTTCGAGCAGCATACATCACATTTGATTAAAACTACTTGACTGAGATTGTTTGATGCAATATGATCACATATGAGTCAAACAATTCATTTCGGAGGCTATTCATGGACTCGTCATCAACTGCAAGCAAGTACCTCACCACAGACGAGCTCTCGCGGTTCATCAAGTACGACGCTCGCACGATTCGCAACCGGCTGGTGGATTCGGTGCTACTCGAAGGCGTGCATTACATCCGGCCGTTCGGGCGCCGCAAGATTCTGTTTATTCGCGAGGCCATCGAGCGCGACATCGACGCCTATCTGGGCCTGCCTTCCCGCGCTGATGAACCCGATTCAAAGCTGACTACACC
>JAIOIA010000075.1:0-8241 GCA_019912745.1 Comamonas sp.
GCCACCCGTTCCATGCTGATGGCGGACACTTCGGCTACGATTTGCTCGTCACTCAGGACACTCGCGCAGCGTGTCCGCCATCGCATGGAACGCTGTCCGCGATGGGAATGGAATCACTGTCCGCCATCAGTGGAATGCGCAGCTGGGCACCGATCACCTTGCGGGGCACTGGATCGACCTGGTGCTGCTGGTTCCCGCCGCGTTGTGGTTCGTACTGCGCACGCCCGCCTCCACGCTCTTCTTCGCGAGCACGCCCCACCTGTGGGGCATGGTCCCGGCGCTGGGCATCGTCAGCGCCGTGGCCCTTGCGCTGTACATGGTGGCCAGCCGTCTGCTGGCGCTCGGTCTGTTCGGGCTCCTGAGCTACGTGGAGCCGATCCTGCTTGTCCTCGCGGCGCTGCTGCTCGGCGAGCGCATCCGTGACGAGCAATGGCCGACTTACCTGCCGATTTTCGTGGCGGTCGGCGTGCTCGTGATCGACGGCATCCTGCGCATCCGCACCGGGGCGCGCCACGCCACATCCTGAAAGCGGCGCTACTCGCCCTTGGGGTCGCGCTCCATCAACTGTGCCACGGCCTGCTCGGGCCGGGCCGTCCCATCGAGCAGGGCCACGACGGCCTCGACGATGGGCATCTCTACGCCCAGCTGCCGGGCACGAGCCGCGACCGTGTGGGCACTGTGCACGCCCTCGGCCACGTGGCCAAGATCGCTGAGCACCTGAGCCAGGGGCAGGCCCCGGGCCAGCTGCAAGCCCACCGTGCGGTTGCGCGAGAGATCGCCCGTGGCCGTCAACACGAGATCGCCCAGACCGGACAGGCCCATGAAGGTTTCCGTGCACGCGCCCAGCGCGACGCCAAGACGCGACATTTCGGCCAGCCCCCGCGTGATCAAGGCCGCCCGCGCATTCAAGCCAAGTCGCAGGCCATCACACAGGCCGGTGGCGATGGCCAGGACGTTCTTGACGGCGCCACCGACCTCCACGCCAACCAGATCGTCATTGGCGTACACTCGAAGATGCCTGCCATGCAGAGCCTGCACGAGCGACTCGCGCACCGACGCATGCACGCTGGCGGCGACCAGGGCCGTGGGCTGCATGCGCGCCACCTCTAGAGCGAAGCTCGGACCGCTGAGCGCGCCCGCCTGCAGCTGTGGCGCGACCTGCGCGCACACTTCATGCGCCAGCTGTCCCGTTTGCGCCTCGAAGCCCTTGCACAGCCAGGCCACGGGACCCTGAAAATGCCGCAGCACCCCCAGTAGCCCGCGCAGGGCAGCCGTGGGCGTGGCAAGGAAGACCAGATCGGCGCCCGCGAGATGCTCCTCGACGCTGGCGCCCACCACCTCCAGCGAAGGCGGAAACGCGACGCCCGCAAGGTATCGGGCGTTCTCACGCGCCTGGCGCATGGCTGCGGTCTGCCGTTCGTCGCGCCCCCAGAGCCGAACGCGATGCGCCGCCGCATGGCGGGCGGCACTGATGGCAATGGCCGTTCCCCACGCACCCGCTCCGACGACTATGATATTCATAGCTAATCACGCAGGCACACAAACGGTTGCAGGGGCTATCCCCCCAATTTACTGCTGCGTACCGCTCGCGCCCTGCGCGGCGGCCGCGGCCTGTTGCTGCTCGTACATGGCCTGGAAGTTGATTTCCGCGAGGTGCACCGGCGGGAATCCCGCGCGCGTCACCACATCGGCCACGTTGGAGCGGGCGTAGGGATAGATGATCTGCGGGCAGACGACACGCATCACGTTGTCCATCTGCTCCTGCGGCACGTTGCGGATTTCGAAAATGCCGGCCTGCTTGGCCTCGACGAGGAAGACCGTCTTGTCGCCGTGCTTGGCATGCACCGTGGCGGTCACGGTGACTTCGTAAATTCCGTCGGTGATGGTTTCCGCACCCACGCCCAGCTGGATGTCGACGCTGGGCTGCTGCTGCTCCAGCAGGATCGCGGGCGAATTGGGCTGCTCGAGCGACATGTCCTTCAGGTACATGCGCTGAATCTGGAAAACCGGGGTTGCTTGTTCGTCGGCCATGATGTCGATCTTAGAGGGTAATGAACATGAAAATGCCCGCCCGGGGAGCTCCCCCAAAGCGAGCAGGTCAGCAACGCATTATGCAGCGCGGCATCCGGGCATCAAGCCTGCAGCAGCGGCATCAGGCCACCCTGGGCATCAAGCGCAAGCAGATCGTCGCACCCTCCCACGTGCTGGCCACCGATGAAAATCTGCGGCACCGTGCGCCGGCCCGTGATTTCCGTCATCTGCCGACGCAGCGCGGGCTCGCCATCGACGCGGATTTCCTCGATGCTCTGCACGCCCTTGGACTTGAGAAACTCTTTGGCACGAATGCAATAAGGGCACGTGGCCGTGGTGTACATCTTGACGGCTTGCATCGCTTTCATCCTTCCACTTGACGCACCTGCGCCATGGCGCAGGTGAGGGTCCGTCAGGCCTTTTCAACCGGCATGTTGGCCTCGCGCCAGGCTGCCATGCCCCCGGTCAGCGCCTGCGCCTTCTCGTAGCCGAGCCCACGGGCCATGGTCGCGGCACGGCGTGCGCGCATGCCGCTGGCGCAGACCAGCACCAGCGGCACGGTCTTGTTTTTCACCACTTGCGGCAGACGCTCCTTGAACTGGGACAATGGCACGCTCCTGGCGCCGCCGATGTGCCCCGCCGCGTACTCCCCGGCCTCGCAGACATCGACCACCACCGCCTTTTCACGGTTGATGAGCTGCACCGCCGCGCTGGCCGACAGGCCACCCAGCCCGCCACCGGACACCATGGGCCAGGCAAGCAAGCCACCAGAGACCAGGGCCAGAAGGATGAGATACCAGTTTTGCAGGATGAAGTTCACGGCAGCGCGACTCAAGGGCATTAAAAGCGCTGATTCTAAAATAGCCGGTTTGCTTTACCGAACGAAGGCCCTGCGCATGTACAAGCTCGTCCTGATCCGCCACGGTGAATCCACCTGGAACCTGGAAAATCGCTTCACCGGCTGGACCGACGTGCCGCTCACGGTCACGGGCATTGCCCAGGCGCGCGGCGCCGGAGAGCTGCTCAAGGCCGAGGGCCATGAATTCGACCAGGCTTTCACCAGCGTGCTGCAGCGCGCCACGCACACGCTCTGGCATTGCCTGGACGCCATGCAGCGTACCTGGCTGCCCGTAGCGCACAGCTGGCGTCTGAACGAGCGCCATTACGGCGCGCTGCAGGGGCTGAACAAGGCCGAGACGGCCAGACGGTATGGCGACGAGCAGGTGCACATCTGGCGGCGCAGTTACGACGTGCCGCCGCCTGCGCTCGAGGCCACCGACCCACGCTGCGAGCGTGGCGACATCCGGTATGCAGGCCTGGCACCCGGGCAGGTCCCGCTCACCGAATGCCTGAAGGATACCGTGGCGCGCGTGCTGCCCTACTGGCAGGAGGCGATCGCCCCGGCCATTCGCTCGGGCCAGCGTGTACTGATCGCTGCCCACGGCAATTCGATCCGCGCGCTCGTCAAGTACCTGGACGGCATCTCCGACAACGACATCGTCGGGCTGAACATTCCGAACGGCATCCCGCTGGTGTATGAACTCGATGCCGACTTGAAGCCGCTGCGTCACGACTATCTGGGCGATCCCGGGGCGGCGGCGCAGGCCGCTGCCGCCGTGGCGGCGCAGGGCAAGAGATGAGGGGCAGGAACCGCGCCCGTCCGGTGCATTCCAAGGTGTATATTGCCGCGACGCGGTAAAGGTGGTGTATGGGGCAGAAACTCAAGATAGCAGGGTGGATTTCCGTGGGTGTGCTTGCGGGCGCGCTCACCACGGTTTCCTTGCAGACGGTCGCGCGCGGCGCGGTGACACCGTTGCCACTGGAAGAGCTGCAGCAACTGGCGGCGGTGTTCGGGCTCATCAAGACCGACTACGTCGAGCCCGTCGACGACAGGAAACTCATCACCGATGCCATCTCGGGCATGGTGGCAGGGCTCGATCCGCATTCGCAGTATTTCGACAAGAAGTCCTTCAAGGAATTCCGTGAAGGCACGTCCGGGCGCTTCGTCGGCGTCGGGATCGAGATCACACAGGAAGACGGCCTGATCAAGGTGGTCTCGCCCATCGAGGGCTCTCCGGCGGACCGGGCGGGCCTCAAGACGGGCGATCTGATCACCAAGATCGGCGACGAGGCGGTGCGCGGCCTGCCGCTCAATGACGCGGTCAAGCGCATTCGCGGTGAACCGGGCACCAAGGTGACGCTCACGATCTTCCGCAAGGACGAGAGCCGCACCTTTCCGGTGACGATCACGCGCGAGGAAATCAAGACCCAGTCGGTCAAGGCCAAGCTGATCGAACCCGGCTACGCCTGGATCCGCATCTCGCAGTTCCAGGACCGCACGCTCGACGACTTCGTGCGCAAGGCCGAGGACATCTACCAGCAGGATCCGAATCTGAAGGGCCTGGTACTTGACCTGCGCAATGACCCCGGCGGCCTGCTGGATGCGGCCGTGGGCGTGTCGGCGGCCTTCCTGCCCCAGGGCACGACCGTCGTCACCACCGACGGGCAGCTGCCCGAAAGCAAGGCGATCTTCACCGCGTCGCCCGAGTACTACGCCCGCCGCGGAGGCGATCCGCTCAAGCGCTTGCCGGACATCTTCCACAAGGTGCCGATGGTGGTGCTGGTCAACGAGGGTTCCGCCTCCGCCAGCGAGATCGTGGCGGGCGCGCTGCAGGACAACCACCGCGCGACCATCATGGGCAACCAGACCTTCGGCAAGGGCTCGGTGCAGACGGTGCGCCCGCTCGGGCCGGACACCGGCATCAAGCTGACCACGGCGCGCTACTTCACGCCCAGCGGCAAGTCGATCCAGGCGCGCGGCATCGTGCCCGACGTGATGGTCGACGAGACGGCGGAGGGTGACGTCTTTGCCGCGCTGCGCCTGCGCGAGTCGGATCTCGCCAAGCACCTGGACAACACCCAGGGCGGCGAGGCGGTCCAGGACAAGGCGCTGGAGGCGGCCCGGGAAGCGGCCCGCAAGAAGCTGGAGGAAGAAACCAAGAGCGCCAAGACCGAGCGCAAGCTGCCCGAGTTCGGCACCGACAAGGACTTTGCGCTGGCCCAGGCACTGCACCAGCTCAAGGGCGAGCCGGTGCAGGTGAGCAAGACCCTGACCGAGCGCAAGCAGGCCAAGAAGGACGACTGAACCACGCCTGCGCGCACCCCCAAGGCCGGTAGCGTCCGGCCTTTTTCATGGACACCGTGCCGATGAACGACGACCAGCTGCTGCGCTACTCGCGCCACATCATGCTCGACGAGATCGGCATCGAGGGGCAGGAGCGCATCATGGCCGCCCGGGTGCTGATCGTGGGCGCCGGCGGCCTGGGCTCACCCGCTGCACTTTTTTTGGCTTCGGCCGGTGTGGGCGACATCACGCTCGTGGACGACGATCAGGTGGACTTGACGAACCTGCAGCGCCAGATTGCCCACACGACGGCGCGCATCGGCATGGCCAAGATCGATTCGGCTGCCGAGGCCATGCGCGCGATCAACCCCGAGGTGCGAGTGCATGGCGTGCGCCAGCGCATGTCGCAAGAGAGCCTGCTGCCGCTCGTGATCGCGGCCGACGTGGTGCTGGACTGCACCGACAACTACGCCACGCGCCACGCCATCAACGCCGCCTGCGTGAGCGCGCGCAAGCCGCTGGTGGCGGGCTCGGCGATCCGCTTCGACGGGCAGATCGCGGTGTACGACACGCGCCACGCCGACTCGCCCTGTTATGCGTGTTTGTTTGCACGCGATGCCGTTTTTGAAGAGGTGGCCTGCGCCACGATGGGCGTTTTTTCACCCATGGTGGGCATCATCGGGACGATGCAGGCGGCCGAGGCACTCAAGCTCATCGCCAGCATGGGCGAGCCTTTGCGCGGCCGGCTGCTGATGCTCGATGGGCGCGCGATGCGCTGGAGCGAGATCCGCCTGGCGCGCGAGCCAGACTGCGCGGTCTGCCGCCATCGCTGAAAACCCGCTGCCCAAAAGCACCCCCGTGGGCTAGCATCACCCATCGCGGTTTCAGTTTCCTCCGAATGTCCCAGTCTCATTTCGTGGCCACGCACGTGCGCTACACGACGCTTGCCGTTTGCGTGCTGGTGGCGCTGGTCAGCCTGCCCTGGATGGCCGCGCGACCCGGCGCCTGGCCCGTCACCCTCTTCTTGCTCGCATGCGCGCTGATCCTCCTCGGCGTGCGCGACCTGCGGCAGACGCGCCACGCCGTGCTGCGCAACTACCCCATCCTCGGGCACCTGCGCTTCATCCTGGAGTTCATCCGGCCGGAGATCCGCCAGTATTTCATCGAGGGCGACATCGACAAGGGCGAGCCCTTCACGCGCGCGCAGCGCACCGTGGTGTATCAGCGCTCCAAGGGCGTGCCCGACGTGCGCCCGTTCGGCACCAAGCTGGACGTGGGCGCCAAGGGCTACGAGTGGATCAATCATTCGCTGCACACCACGAAGATCGATTCGCACGACTTCCGTGTCTGGATCGGCGGGCGCCCCGACACCCCGCGCGTGGGCGTCTCGCCCTGCGCGCAGCCCTACAACGCGAGCGTCTTCAACATCTCGGCCATGAGCTTCGGCGCGCTCTCTGCCAACGCCATCCTGGCGCTGAACCTGGGTGCGAAGATGGGCGACTTCGCCCACGACACGGGCGAAGGCGGCATCAGCCGCTACCACCGCCAGAACGGTGGCGACCTGATCTGGGAGATCGGCTCGGGCTACTTCGGCTGCCGCAACCCCGACGGGACGTTCAACGCCGAACGCTTTGCCGAGCAGGCACAGAACCCGCAGGTGAAGATGATCGAGATCAAGCTCAGCCAGGGCGCCAAGCCGGGCCACGGCGGCATCCTGCCCGGCGCGAAGGTGACGGCGGAAATCGCCGCCGCACGCGGCGTGCCAGAGGGTGAGGACTGTGTTTCGCCTTCGTCGCACAGCGCGTTCTCCACGCCGGTCGAGATGATGCATTTCATCGCCCGCCTGCGCGAGCTCTCGGGCGGCAAGCCCGTCGGCTTCAAGTTGTGCATCGGCCACATCTGGGAGTGGTTCGGCATCGTCAAGGCGATGCTGGAGACCGACATCACGCCCGACTACATCGTCGTCGATGGCGCCGAGGGCGGCACCGGCGCCGCGCCCATCGAGTTCGCCGACCACATGGGCGCGCCGGTGCAGGAAGGCTTGCACCTGGTGCACAACACGCTGATCGGCACGGGGCTGCGCGAGCGCATCAAGATCGGCGCGGCGGGCAAGGTGATCACCTCGTTCGACCTCGCGCGCATGTTCGCGCTCGGCGCGGACTGGTGCAACTCGGGACGCGGCTTCATGATGGCGCTGGGCTGCATCCAGGCGCAGGTCTGCCACACGGGCTTCTGCCCCACGGGCATCACCACGCAGGACCCGGTGCGCGAAAAGGCGCTGGTGATCTCGGACAAGGCGCCGCGCGTGGCGCAATACCATGCCAACACGCTGCATGCGCTGAAAGAGTTGCTGCAGGCCGCGGGCCTGATGCACCCCGATCAGCTCTCCACCCACCACATCGTGCGGCGCATCGACAGCGCGCGCATCCGGCTGCTCTCGGCGCTGATGCCCACCATCGAGCGGCGCGCCATCCTCGACGACCTGGCGCACCAGCACAACGTCTATCGCCTGTACTGGCCGCTGGCCGACGCGCACAGTTTCGCCCCGCACGTGCCCACCGAACAGGAGCTGCACGACGACCCCGACATCCTGCGGCCCACGGTGGCCGGCCATCCCGCCTCGGCGGTGCAGATTGCCGAGGCGCTCACGCGCCGCCGCCCGCCCCACCCCCGGCCGGTGAGCACCATCGTGCCCGGGCAGGCCCGCACGCCGCATGCCGTGGCCAAAGCATCGCAGCCACCCGAGGCACCGACGGAATCAGGCCGCAAGACATGACAAAAACGCGCCGCAGCACTCGTTGATCAAGCGCAAATGGCCATCGGCAACATGGCACTGCTAGGCCCGACCCACCTTCGCCAGCAGACGAGGCAGGACGGCGGCGCTCACCAGCGCATCCACCTTGCCTCCCAGCACCGCGATTTCGCGCACCAGCGTGCTGCTGATGCTCTGCCAGCGAGCATCCGGCGTGAGAAAGACAGTGTCCACCTCGGGGCGCAAGTGCCGGTTCATGCCTGCAAGCTGCAGCTCGTAGTCGAAATCGGTGCCCGAACGCAGCCCGCGCACCATCACCTGCGCGCCCTGCGCC
>JAIOIA010000076.1:0-11185 GCA_019912745.1 Comamonas sp.
GCGCACAAAAAAGAATGCTCGCCCATGCAGACACCCCAAAGAGTGCCTCCACATCCAAACGCCCACGCTTATCGGCTGTAACTTGTTAACGAACCCGTCCCTCTCATCTCCCCAAAAAACCACTTGCGTGGACCCCAGGGAAACCAGAAGCGCTGCGATCAGCGAAGCCCTGCATTGTATACCCAATTTCAGGGACGGGGCAAGAAAGTCCAAAAAAGATCAGGAGGCTCGCAGAGCGGCCTCCAGCGCGTCCTCGTAGAGCGCCGGGACATCGCATCCAGTCTGCTGCGCGATCTCCTGAAAGCAGGTGGGGCTGGTGACGTTGATTTCCGTCACGTGCGTGCCAATGATGTCCAGACCGATGAGCAGCAGCCCGCGCGGTGCCAGTGCCTTGCCTATGGTCTCGGCGGTGTGACGGTCCGCGTCCGTGAGCGGGCGAGCCACGCCCTTGGCGCCGGCGGCCAGATTGCCCCGGATGTCGTTGCCCTGGGGGACACGCGCCAGGCAATAGGGCACGGGCTCGCCGCCAATCACCAGCACGCGCTTGTCGCCCTCGACGATCTCGGGCAGATAGCGCTGGATCATCACGGTCTGCGCGCCGCCCTTGTTCAGGGTTTCAATGATGGAGCCGAGGTTCAGGCCGTCGGGACCGACACGGAAGATGCCCATGCCGCCCATACCATCCAGCGGTTTGAGGATGATGTCCCGATGTTCGGCGTGAAAGCGCCGAATGTCGTCGTCCGAGCGCGTCACGAGCGTGGGCGCTGTGAACTGCGGCCACTCCATGATGGCGAGCTTCTCGGGGTGATCTCTCAGAGCCCGCGGCTTGTTGAAGACACGGGCGCCTTCACGTTCAGCCTGCTCCAGAAGATGGGTGGCGTAGACGTACTCGGCATCGAACGGGGGGTCCTTGCGCATGAGCACGGCGTCAAAGCTCTTGAGCGCCACCGTGGGCGCGGCCGTTTGCACGAACCAGTCGGGCTCGCGGCCCGTGAGTTCAATCTCGCGCGCATGGGCTTCGACCACGCCGTCCGAGCGCCAGTGCAGATCACGCGGTTCGCACGCGGCGACGCGATGGCCGCGGCGCTGCGCCTCGCGCATCATGGCAAAGGTGGTGTCCTTGTAGGTCTTGAAGTGTTCGAGCGGATCGGCGACGTAGAGGAAATTCATGGCATTGCAGCTCTAGGAGCGTGCGATCGCACGCGGTCTGCGGTACTGTTGCACAAAGAGCGCCACGCTGCCCGCGACCACGCCCCAAAATGCCGACCCCACCCCGGCGATCACCACGCCGCTGAGCGTCACGAGGAAGGTGATGAGCGCGGCCTCGCGGTGGCGTTCCTCGCGCAATGAAGACGCCAGCCCGCCGCCGATGGCCCCCAGCAGCGCCAGGCCGGCGATGGCCACCACCAGCTCCTGCGGGAAGGCGAGCAGCAGGCCGGTGACCACGGCACCGAAGATGCCGACCACGATGTAGAGCACGCCACAAGCGGCCGACGCGATATAGCGGCGCCTCGGATCGGGGTGGGCCTCCGGCCCCATGCAGATGGCGGCGGTGATGGCGCTGAAGTTGAAGGCGAAGCCGCCAAAGGGCGCGAGCGCCGCCGTGGCCACGCCCGAGAGCGTGATGAGCTTGGAAACCGGCATGTCCGCATAGCCAGTGGCGCGCATCACCGCCACGCCCGGCAGGTTCTGCGAGGCCATGGTGACGATGAACAGCGGCAGCGCCAGACTCATCGTGGCCTGCCAGGTGAACTGCGGCATGGTGAAGACCGGGCGAGCCAGTTCGAATTCCACGACCGACCAGCGCATCTGCCCGCCGATCGCCGCCCAGGCCACCCCGACCAGCAAGGTGACGACCACGGCATAGCGCGGCATGAGGCGGCGTGCCAGCAGATACGCCACCAGCATCGCGAGCACCAGGGGCAGCGCCGTCTGCAGGGCGCTGAAAGCCTGCATGCCAAAGCGCGCAAGCACTCCGGCGAGCAGGGCCGAAGCGATTTCGTCTGGGATGCGGTTCATCACGCGCTCGAACCAGCCCGTGGCGCCCGCGAGCGTGATGAGCAGCGCGCTCACGAGAAAGGCGCCCACGGCCTCGGGCATGGTGAAACCCCCGGCCGCACCCGCCGCCGCCAGCACGGCCGCGCCTGGCGTGGACCAGGCGATCATCACGGGCTGGCGCAGCCACAGCGAGGGCAGCAGCGTGCACAGCCCCATGCCCCAGCCCAGCGCCCACATCCACGAGGTGATCTGCGCCGGGGTCGCGCCAAAGGCCTGCGCGGCCTGGAACACCAGCGCAACGGAACTTGTGAAGGCCACGAGAACGGCCACGAAACCGGCCACCAGGGCCGACAGGCTGGTATCTTGCAGAACGCGCATGGCGGGCGATTGTGCACCGCCCGCGCGGCATGGAGCCACGCTCTCAGATTTCGATCTTGGAGCCGAGTTCGACGACCGCGTTGTTCGGCAGATTCAGGTACTCGGCCGCGGCCGTGGCGCTGTGGTGCATGTAGGCGAAGAGCTTTTCGCGCCACGGCGCCAGGCCCGGCGTGAGACTGGGCGCGACGATGTGGCGCGAGAGGAAGTAGCTCGTCGTCATCGGATCGAGATTCACGCCGCGCCCGGCCAGCAGATTCAAGGCCTTGGGCACATCCGGGTCGTTCTTGAAGCCGTAGTGCAGCACCACGCGCCAACAGTCGTGGCCCAGCGCCTCGATCTGCACGCGCTTGTCCATGCCGATCCACGGCACCTCGTGCTGATGCACGCTGACGAAGAGATTCTGTTCGTGCAGCACCTTGTTGTGCTTGAGGTTGTGCAGCAGCGCGTTGGGCACGATGTTGGCATCGGCGCTCATGAACACGGCCGTGCCCTCCACGCGCGCGGGCGGCGCGATGAAGAGCGATTCAAGAAAGTCGTCGAGGGAAAGCGCCGTCTCCTGCAGCGCGTGGTAGAGGAGCTCGCGTCCGTCGCGCCAGGTGATCATGAGGATAAACACCGCTCCGGCAATCGCCAGCGGGAACCATCCACCGTGCAGGAGCTTGAGCAGGTTGGAGCTCCAGAACAGCAGGTCGACGGTGAGAAACACGCCCGTGGCAACAAGCGAGAGCGCCAGCGACATTTTCCACGCGTAGCGCACGACGAAAAAAGTCAGTACCGTGGTGATCAGCATGTCGGTGGTCACCGCGATGCCATAGGCCGCCGCCAGGTTGTTGGACGAGCGAAACATCGCCACGGCCAGCACGATGAGCGCGAACAGGCCCCAGTTCACCAGCGGCATGTAGATCTGCCCGAGATCGCGCACGCTGGTGTGGCTGATCTTCAGGTGCGGCAGAAAACCCAGCTGAATCACCTGCTTGGTGACGCTGAAGGCGCCCGAGATCAGCGCCTGCGAGGCGATCACCGCAGCCGCCGTGGCCAGCACCACGAGCGCGAGCGTGGCCCAAGAGGGCGCCATGTGAAAGAAGGGATTGCTCACCACCTCCTTGCCGCGCGCCAGCAGCAGCGCGCCCTGCCCGAAATAATTGAGCACGAGCGCGGGCATGGCGATGAAGAACCACGCCAGGCGGATGGGACGCCGCCCGAAGTGGCCCATGTCGGCGTACAGCGCCTCGCAGCCCGTGACGCACAGCACCACCGCACCCAGGATGATGAAGGTCACGCCCGGGCTGTGCAGCGTGAACTTGAGCGCATACGTGGGCAGGATGGCCCAGAGCACCTGCGGATGGTGCACGATCTGGCGCACGCCCAGCAGCGCGATGACGAGGAACCACAGCAGCATGATCGGGCCGAAGAAGCGGCCGATGCCGGCCGTGCCCTTCTTCTGCAAGAGAAAAAGCGCGAGCAGCACGATGAGCGTGAGTTCGATCACGTAGTCGCCCAGGACCGGTGAGACGACCTGCAGCCCTTCCATCGCGCCCAGCGTGGTGATGGCCGGGGTGATGACGCCGTCGCCATAAAACAGGCAGGTGCCGAAGATGCCCACGAGCAGCATGCTCGCGCGCAATCGGGGGCGGTCAGCCACTGCGCTCGACGCCAGCGTGAGCATGGCGACGAGCCCGCCCTCGCCGTTGTTGTCCGCGCGCAGCACCAGCACCACGTACTTGATCGAAACGACGATGGTGAGCGTCCAGAAGATCAGCGAGAGCACGCCATAGACGTTGTCCGGCGTGAACTGCACGTGCCCCGCGCCAAAGACCTCCTTGACGGTGTAGAGCACGCTGGTGCCGATATCGCCGAACACCACGCCAATGGCGCCCACCATCAGTGTGGGAAGGGAAGTGCGCGATTCAGACATGCCGGGTCAGGGCGAGCGATGGGGGCGCCATTGTGCCCCCGAATCAAGCCACTCGAAAACGCAGGCGCAGGCGCGCGACTCAGGCCAGCTCCAGCAGCTGCGGATCGGTGGCCTCGAGCTCGTAGCTGGCCGCCAGCATCGCCAGACGCGCGACCACGCCGTACATGTAGAAGCGGTTCGGGGCGCTCGCGCCCGGGCGCACGCCGGGTTGGGGCAGGTGGGTGCTGTGCTCGAACGCCAGCGGCACGTACGAGGCGCCATGCGCGTGCACACCCTCGCCATTCGTGGCATCCGCATGGATGCGGTACACGCCCCCCACCACGTAACGGTCCATGGTGTAGACGACGGGCTCGGCCACGGCATCGTGCACGCGCTCCTGCGTGAGCACGCCTTCCTGCACCAGCCAGTGCCCGCTCTTGGGCAGCGCGCCGCTGTCCTGCAGCGCGTCCAGGTCCTTCACATCGCGCAGCAGCGCCACGCCCGCCTCGTCGCCCGCGTCGTCGGCCTTGATGACCACGAAGGGCTTCTCGCCGATGCCGTATTCCTTGTACTTGCGCCGCACCTTGGAGAGCGTGAGCTCGACGGCCGCGCGCAGCGGCTCCAGGCGCTTGGCCTTGGTCTTGCCCGCCTCGGCGCTGTGGCCGATGGGGTGGATCAGCCAGTGGTCGATCCCCAGCATCTTGCCGAAGCGCTTGCCCACTTCCTCATAGCACTGGTAATGACGGCTGCGGCGGCGCACGGTCCAGCCCGCCTGCAGCGGCGGCAGCAGGTATTGCTCGTACAGATCTTCGAGAATGCCGGGCGCGCCCGCGGCAAGCTCGTTGTTGAGCAAGATGGTGCAGGGGTCGAAGTGCTTGAGTCCCACGCGACTGCGAATGCGCAACGCCGGCTCGATCTCCACGCTCTGGCCGTCCGGCAGGGCATGCCGGACCGCCTTCTTGAACTCCGGGTCGATCGAGCCCACGCGCACGTTCAGGCCCGCGAGGTTGAAGATGCGCTGAAGCTGCGCCAGGTCGGCCAGGTCGGATGCGCCCTGCAGGTGGTTTTCAGGGACGATGAGCAGGTTGCGCGCCTCGGGGCAGATTTTTTCAATGGCCGCCATCGCCGCCTGCACCGCCAGCGGCAGCATCTCGGGCGTGAGGTGACGCCAGCCGTGGGGGAAGAGGCTGGTGTCCACGGGCGCCAGCTTGAAGCCCGCGTTGCGCAGGTCCACCGAGGTGTAGAACGGCGGCGTGTGCTCCATCCATTCCAGGCGAAACCAGCGCTCGATGGCGGGCATGGCGTCGAGCATGCGCTGCTCGAGCTCGTTGATCGGCCCGGTCAGCGCGGTGATGAGGTGGGGAACCATGCGGGTGTCTCGTCGTGGCAGGAGAAGTTGAACCGCATTTTAGGGTTGCCCGTCCGGGCCCCGGACCTTCAGCGCCGCCAGAACGCGGGCGAGAGCAGCGCGATGAAGCTCAGAATCTCCAGGCGCCCGAGCAGCATGCCCAGCGTGCAGACCCAGACCTGAAAGTCGGAAAGCTGCGTGTAGCCCAGGTTCAAGCCCAGCGTGCCTGGCCCCGTGCCGGTGCAGTTCACGCTCGAGAGCACGATGGAAAATGCCGTCAGCGGGTCCATGTCGGTGAGCAGCAGCGCCATGAACAGCACGAAGACCGTGGCGCCATAGACCAGCATGAAGGCCAGCACCGAGAAAATCATGCGGTTGTCCACCACGCTGGCGCCGAGCATCACCGGCTGCATCGCATGCGGATGCACCAGCCGCGTGAGCTCGCGCCGCGCCTGCTTCACGAGGATGAGCATGCGCACCATCTTGATGCCGCCGCCCGTGGAGCCCGCGCTCGTGGCCACGCCCGAGAGCAGCAGCAGGAACACCGGCACGAACACCGGCCAGTGCGGATAGTCCACGCTGGCAAAGCCCGTGGTCGTGGCGATGGAGACGGCGTGAAACATGCCGTGGCGCAGCGCATCGAGCGGCCCGTACACCCCCTTGGCCCAGAGGATGAGCGAAACCAGCAAACCGCCGCCCAGCAGCGCGGCCACGGTGGCGCGGGCCTCGGGATCGCGCCAGAGGCTGCGCCACTTGCCGCGGCGCAGCGCCACGAAATACAGCGTGAAGTTGCAGCTGGCGAGCACCATGAAGACGATGGCGATGCCCTCCAGCAGCGGCGAGTTGAACCAGGCGAAGCTCGCATCGTGCGGCGACAGACCGCCCAGGCTCATGGTGGCGAACATGTGCATGAGCGCGTCCATGGGCTGCATGCCCCCGGCCCAGAAGGCGAGCGCGCACGCCGTGGAGATGGCCACGTACACGCCCCACATGCCGTTGGCCGTCTCGGTGATGCGCGGCGTGAGCTTGGTGTCCTTGATCGGCCCGGCGGCTTCCGCGCGAAACAGCTGGCTGCCGCCCACGCCCAGCATGGGCAGCACCGCCATCGCCATGATGAGGATGCCCATGCCGCCGATCCACTGCAGGAAGGTGCGCCAGACGTTGAGCGACAGCGGCAGCGCGTCGGCACCATCGATCACCGTCGCTCCCGTGGTGGTGAGCGCCGACACCGCCTCGAAGTAGACGTGCGTGAACGAGAGCACGTGGCCCACGAAGGTGAGCGCCAGCCACAGCGGCAGCGCCGCCGCCAGCGGCAGCACCAGCCACGAAAGCGTGACGAGAATCACCCCGTGACGCGGCAGCAGTTCCCGGCTCTGGCGGCGCAGCGCCCACCAGAGCGCGCCGCCGGTGCTCGCGATCGCCAGGCCCGAGAAGGCATAGATGCGCCACAGGCCATCCATCCACGCCAGCGAGATCGCCAGCGGCAGCAGCAGCGCCGCCGAGAACATGCACAGCAGCATGCCCAGCACGCGCGCGACGAGGGCCAGGTCCTTCATGGGCGGCGCTCAGAAGAACGTGGCGCGAACGCGAAAGAGCTCTTCCACTTCCCTGACGAAGCGCTTGCGCGGCAGGAAGAACACCACGTGGTCGTTGCTCTCCAGCACGGTGTGGCTGCGCGGGATGATGATCTCGGGCTCACCCGGCGGCTCGGCCGGACGAGGGGCGGCTTCGCCCTCGACGGGCGGGGGTGCATCCGGGTCGGGCAGGCCGCGCACGATCAGGCCGATGTGCACCTCGGGCGGCAGCGACAGGTCCTGCACGCGCCGCCCCACGACGCGCGAATTCTTGCGGTCGCCGCGCACCACCACCTCCAGCGCCTCGGCCACGCCCCGACGCAGGCTGTGCACCGCCTGCACGTCGCCGCGGCGTACGTAGGTGAGCAGCTCGCCCAGGATGGTCTGCGCGGGCGAGAGCGCGATGTCGATCTGCGTGCCGTGCACCAGATCGGCGTAGGTGTGGCGGTTGATGAGCGCGAGCACCCGGCTCGCGCCCATGCGCTTGGCCAGCAGGCTGGCCATGATGTTGTCCTCGTCGTCGTCCGAGAGCGAGAGAAAAAGGTCGGTCTCCTCCACACCCTCTTCCGCCAGCAGATCCTCGTCGGAGGCCTCGCCGTGCAGCACCAGCACCCCTTCGGGAACGCGCGCGGCCAGCTGCTGGCAACGCGCGGCGTCTTCCTCGATGATCTTGATGCGAAAGCGCCCCGCCTGGCTGGCGAGCTCCTGCGCCAGCCGCTCGCCCACGCTGGAGCCGCCCGCCACCATGATGCGACGCACCGGCCGCGCGGGCTGGCCTTCGCCACGGTGCAGCGCCGCGAGCACCTGCGCCACGCGCTGGCGCCCGGCAAGCACGAAAACCTCGTCGTCGGGTTCGATGCGCGTTTCGCCGCCGCAGGAGACGAAGCGGTCCGGCCCCTCGGTGAAGCGCCGGTAGATCGCGACGATGCGCATCGCCACCTCGGGCATCTGCTCGCGCAGCTGGTGGATCCGCACCCCCACCGCCGGCGCCCCGGGGCGCGCACGCGCGGACACCAGGCAGGCGCGCCCGCCGGCGAATTCGCGCACCTGCAGCGCCTCGGGGTACTGCACGAGCAGACCGATGTAGCGCGTGAGCGAATTTTCCGGGCACAGGATGTGATCGACCGCGAAACCCTCCTTGGACAGCAGCTTGCTGCCGTCTTCGAAGCCCTGCGCGCGCACGCGGGCGATGCGCGTGGGGATGCTGAACTGCATCCACGCGATCTTGCAGCACACGAGGTTTACCTCGTCCTGCAAGGCGCAGGCGATGAGCAGGTCGGTGTCCCTGGCGCCCGCCTCGGCGAGCACGGCCGGGTCGGTGCCGCTGCCGACCACGCCGCGCAGGTCAAAACGCTGCTGCAGTTCGCGCAGACACTCGGCGTCGTGATCGATCACGGTGATGTCGTTCTTCTCCGACACCAGACTCTCGGCCACGCCCGTGCCCACGCGACCGGCTCCGACGATGATGATTTTCATGGCGGCGCGGCGTGTGGGGGCGTGTGGGGGCGCGTCAGCCGCGCACCTCGCCCTCGCCCAGAACCACCCACTTGAGCGAGGTCAGGCCCTCGATGCCCACGGGCCCGCGCGCGTGGAACTTGTCGGTGCTGATGCCGATTTCCGCGCCCAACCCATACTCGAAGCCGTCGGCAAAGCGCGTGCTGGCGTTGACCATCACGCTCGCCGAATCCACCTCGCGCAGGAAGCGCTGCGCGTGCATGTGATCGGTCGTGAGGATGGCATCGGTGTGGTGGCTGCCGTAGCGGTTGATGTGGGCAATGGCCTCATCCAGCCCCGCGACCACCTTCACGCTGATGATGGGCGCGAGGTATTCCTCGGACCAGTCGGACTCTTGCGCGGCGCGCAGCAATTCTTTTGTATTGATAGCTGATTGCGCTTGTCCATCAAGGGGTTGAACCTGGTTTTCCTCAAGAATTTTCAAGGATTCGGCATCGCAGCGCATCTGCACGCCCTTGGCGGCAAACACCTGCGCAATGCGCGGCAGAAACTGCGGCGCCACGCCGCGCGCCACCAGCAGGCTCTCGGTGGCGTTGCACGGGCTGTATTTCTGCGTCTTGGCGTTGTCCACCACCTTGAGCGCCAGCTCGATGTCGCAGGGCTCATCGACGTAACTGTGGCAGTTGCCGTCCAGGTGCTTGATGACGGGCACCTTCGCCTCGGCGCTCACGCGCTCGATCAGGCCCCTGCCGCCGCGCGGAATCACCAGATCCACGTACTCGGGCATCGCGATCAGCCGCCCCACGGCCGCGCGGTCCGTCGTCTGCACCAGCTGCACGCCGTGCTCGGGCAGGCCCGCCTCGCGCAGCGCCTGCGTGACCAGTCGGGCCAGCGCCAGATTGGACGCGATCGCCTCCGAACCGCCGCGCAAAATCGCCGCGTTGCCGCTCTTGATCGACAGGCTCGCCGCCTCGATCGTGACGTTCGGGCGGCTCTCGTAGATCATGCAGAACACGCCGATGGGCACGCGCATCTGCCCGACGCGGATGCCGCTGGGCTGCTGGCGCATGCCCAGCACCTCGCCGATGATGTCGGGCATGGCGGCCAGCTGCTCGCAGCCGAGCGCACAGGTCTCGATCACTTGGGGCGTGAGACGCAGGCGATCGACCATGGGCGCGGCCAGACCCGCCTGTACAGCCTGTGCCAGGTCGCGCGCATTGGCCTCCTGCAGCGCCGCCACGCTCTCGCGCAGCCGCCGCGCAAGCGACCGCAGAGCTTTGTTTTTGATAGCAGCTGGCGCACGCGCCATCAGCGCTGAGGCCACTTTGGCCTGAAGGCCCAGCGACTCGGTGTATTCGGCGATGTTCAGCGCATTCATGGGACGGATTCTGACGCAATCGGGCCCGTCCCACGCTCACGCGGTCCGCACACTGGCGCAGCTGCCCTCAGGCCGCCAGGCCAAAGCGCTGGCGCAGCCCGGCCAGCAGCGCCTCTTCGCCCAGCTCCTGGCGCAGGCGCATCACCTGCAGCGCATCGGGTCCCACCACGTAGCGCACCTGCGCGCTGCCATCCGTGGCGGCGCCAAGCAGGGCCTGCGCCAGAGCCTCGGGCGAAGAGGCGCTGCCGCCGCTCTCGCGGTTGGCCGCAAACGTCGCCTGTACCTTGGCGATCGACGCGGCATAGGGCCCGCCGTCGCCCTCCCAGGTGCGCGCCAGCGAGCGGCCCGAAAAATCGGTATTGACCGCCCCCGGCGCGAATACCTTCACGCGGATACCCAGCGGCGCCAGCTCATGGCTCAGCGACTCGGAAAAACCCACCACCGCGAACTTGGACGCGGCGTACAGCGAATACAGCGGCATCGCCACCAGCCCCGTGAGCGAGGCCACGTTGATGATCACGCCACTGCCCTGCGCGCGCATGCCGGGCAGCACCGCGCGCGTCACGGCGAACACGCCCTGCACATTGGTGGCGAACTGGCGCTCGATCATCTCGGGCGTCGCCGTCTCGAACGGGCCGAACAGGCCGTAGCCCGCGTTGTTGATCAGCACGTCGATGCGGCCGAAGCGGCCGAGCGCCTGCGCCACCGCCGCGTTCACCGAGGCCGCGTCGGTCACATCGAGCGCGAACGCCTGCACCTGGCCCGCCCCTTGCTCGAAGTGCGCCTTGGCCGGGTCGCGCAGCGTCGCCGCCACGTTCCAGCCCTGATCGGCGAACGCGCGCACCGCCGCCGCGCCTATGCCCGAGGAACACCCGGTGATCAATACCGTCGAAGCCATGGCCGCACCCACCTTCCAAAGTGTTTCACGATACCCCTCGGCCCGATAGGTGGATGCAAGATTTCGTTACAACCGCGCATCGAAGTGGCCGAGCACGCGATACGTGGGTGGCTGCACCGCCAGGTCCGACCACAGCAGCTCCAGCGCCTGCACCCGCCAGCGCACCGGCGCCGCCAGCCGCGCCAGCCGCACGCTTTCGGCCCGGCGCAGCGCCGTCAGGTGCGGCTTGAACGGCCGCGCCTCGGGTGTCAGACCCGCGACG
>JAIOIA010000077.1:0-2582 GCA_019912745.1 Comamonas sp.
CGGGACGTTGCTTGTGCGAGATCATCATCGTTTCTATGGACGGAACCAAAACCTCATCATCGTCGCATTGCCCACTTGCAATGTCACAAGACGAAGCCTGGCAGTGCCCGGCAAATGGCAGCCTGTATCGCGCAGCCCCCCATGCGCTCGTCCTTGGGGCGGCAAGCAGGGCGCGTCGCCCGTTCTACGTGTTGTCACGTCGGTTACGCGCACGGACCGCGCTGTATCAGCGTGCCGCAAGCTGCCGCGCGATCGCTTCGCCCACCTCGGTCGTGCGGGCGCTGCCCCCCAGATCGGGTGTGCGCGGGCCGCCCTGCAGCACGGTTTCGATGGCGGCCACGATGGCGTCGTGTGCCGCCCGGCCCGCGCCCTGGCCCCGGGTGAGGAAATCCAGCATCAGCGCGCCCGACCAGATCATCGCGATCGGATTGGCGATGCCCTGGCCGCAGATGTCGGGCGCCGAGCCGTGCACCGGCTCGAACAGGCTGGGAAATGTGCGTTCGGGATTGAGATTGGCCGAAGGCGCGAGGCCGATGGTGCCGGTCGTGGCGGGGCCGAGATCGGAGAGGATGTCGCCGAACAGGTTGGTCGCGGCCACCACGTCGAAGCGTTCGGGCTGAAGCACGAAGCGCGCGGCGAGGATGTCGATGTGGTGCTTGTCCCAGGCCACCTGCGGATACTGCGCCGCCATGGCCTCGGCCTGCCGGTCCCACCAGGGCATGCTGATGGCGATGCCGTTGCTCTTGGTGGCCAGCGACAAATGCTTTTTCGGGCGGCTTTGCGCGAGTTCGAACGCGTATTTCAGCAGCCGCTCGGCGCCCAGGCGGGAATAGACCGATTCCTGCACCACGATCTCGCGCTCGGTGCCCTCGAACATCACGCCGCCGAGTGCCGTGTATTCGCCCTCGGTGTTCTCGCGCACCACGAGATAGTCGATGTCGCCGGGTTTTTTGCCCGCAAGCGGGCAGGGCACGCCGTCGAAGAGCCGCACCGGGCGCAGGTTGATGTACTGGTCGAACTCGCGGCGGAATTTGAGCAGTGAACCCCAGAGCGAGACGTGGTCGGGCACGGTGGCCGGCCAGCCGACGGCGCCGAAGTAGATCGCATCCATGCCCGCGAGCTGCTGCTTCCAGTCGGGCGGCATCATCGTGCCGTGCGCCGCGTAGTAATCGCAGTGCGCCCAGTCGAAGGTATGGCATTCGAGCGCGATGCCAAAGCGCTCGGCGGCGGCCCGCACCACGCGCAGGCCCTCGGGCATGACCTCGCGGCCGATGCCGTCGCCGGCGATGACGGCGATGCGATAGGGGGTGGGCACGAGGCGACTCCTTGCGGATAGTGAAAAAATGAGCTGTCTGCGGCTGACCAGCAATGATTTCAATATGGAAATATATCGAAATCTATGCTGACAAGGCGCAGTCAGCTATCGTTTCAGTGGGTGAGAGCCGCCTTGACGGCCGCGGACACCAGGCCCATGTCGGCCTTGCCGGCCAGCTCCTTCTTGGCTGCGCCCATCACCTTGCCCATGTCGGCCGGGCCGCTGGCGCCTACCTTGGCGACCAGGGCGTTCACGGCCTCCCGGACCTCGGCTTCGGAGAGACGCGCAGGCAGGTAGGCCTGAAGCACCAGCATTTCGGCCTTTTCCTTGTCGGCGAGGTCTTGCCGGCCCGCGCCTTCGTAGGCGGTGATGCTGTCCTTGCGCTGCTTGATCAGCTTGTCCACGATGGCGACGACAGCCGCATCGTCGAGCACCACGCGCTCGTCCACTTCCTTTTGCTTGCACGCCGCGAGCAGCAGGCGGATCGTGCCCAGGCGCTCGCTCTCATGTGCGCGCATCGCGGCCTTCATGTCTTCGGTGATGTGTTCTTTCAGTGTCATTTTTCGCTCCATGAATGCAAAAACCCGCGCCAGGCGTCCCGGGCGCGGGTTGGGTGGCTCGCTTTTGAGCAGCCTGCCGGCTCAGTAGAGCTTCTTGGGCAGTTGCATGCTGCGAACGCGCTTGTAGTGGCGCTTGACGGCGGCAGCCTTCTTGCGCTTGCGCTCGGCGGTGGGCTTTTCGTAGAACTCGCGCGCGCGCAGTTCGGTGAGCAAACCCAGCTTCTCAATGGTGCGCTTGAAGCGGCGCAGCGCCACGTCAAAGGGTTCGTTTTCTTTTACACGGATGGTCGTCATCAGCCAGATATTTCCAAGATATGTACCGCCAGAGGGATGGTCTGGAAGATCGGGCCAGGCCAGCCATGCGCGGCGAAGTTCCCCGTCTGTGTAACTAGTATGGCCGACGGGGCTGATGCCATGAAGCCCGCCATTATAGCGGTGTGCGCTGTTCGCGGGGCGTTCGGATGCAGACGCGCGCCGCGTGGCCGAGACAAAAAAACCGGCCACGGCCGGTTTCTTCGGGTGCGCGGTGATTACTTGACGTGTTTGCCGATCAGGCCGGCGAGTTCGAACATCGACACCTGGGATTTGCCGAAGAGCTCCTTCAGCTTGGCGTCGGCATTGATCATGCGCTTGTTGGTGGTGTCCTGCAGCTTGTGCGCCTTGATGTAGACCCACAACTGCTTGACGATTTCGGTGCGGGGCAGGGG
>JAIOIA010000078.1:0-4985 GCA_019912745.1 Comamonas sp.
CGCCGATGCAGCTGGACCTGTGCGGCATCGCCAAGGGCTACGCCGTGGACGCCATGGCGGCGGTGCTCAGCCGGCACGGCGTGCACCATGCCCTGACAGCGCTCGACGGCGAGCTGCGCGCCGTAGGCAGCCAGGCCAGCGGCCAGCCCTGGCCCGTGGCACTGGAGAGCCCCGAGCCGGGCCGCCGCGCCGTGCAGGGCGTGATCGAACTGCAGGATCTCGCCGTCGCTACCTCGGGCGACTACCGGCGCTTCTAGCAGGTCGGCGACGCCCGCCTGGCGCACACCATGGACCCGCGCCGCGGCACGCCGCTGAACAACGCCGTGGCCTCGGTCACGGTGCTGGCTGAGGACTGCATGGACGCCGACGCCTGGGCCACCGCGCTGCTCGTGGCCGGGCCGGGCGAGGGGCTGGCGCTGGCGCAGCGCCTCAAGCTGGAGGCCCTTTGGCTGCTGCGCCACGATGGCCGGCTGGTGCAGCTCGGGCTGGGGCGGTTCGCCGCCGTGAACGGCGGCTGAATCCGGCGTTCAGCACCGGTTCATGGCTCGCGTCGCACACTGCAGTCACAGTCACTTCCGACTGGCATACAGGCAAAGGAGAGCACCATGAAATCGATCACACTATGGGCCTGCACCCTCGCCCTGGCCGCTCTGGGCAGCAGCCCGCTGTGGGCTGGAGACCGGTCCGACGACCACGCAAAGCGGCACGACGCCACGGCGCAGACACAGCAACAGCAACAGCAACAGCAACAGCAACAGCAACAGCAGCCGGACGGATTCGATCACGACATGCAGGCCGTGACGCACACCGCCGCCGACGGTGAACCCGGCTGGGGCTGGCAATATTTCTGCGACCCCGTGCATGCCCGCGCCGTCGTGATCAGCCCCGACGGCCAGTACTACCTGAGTCGCGGCAAGGGGCTGCGCTGGGTGGCTGGAGTGCAGAGTTGAAAGGAGCGCCGAGCGCCCGGCGCCCGCGGCCTCAGCGCAGCGCGGGCGTCTCGGTCAGTGCAGCCGCGAGGTCGGTCCCACCGCCGACAACGCGGCGCGCGCCGTTGAAGCGCTTCTTCCAGTAACTTCCCTGCATGTCTTCGACCCGTACCCTGAGGCCGCTGCGCGGGGAGTGGATGAATTTGCCGTCGCCGATGTAGATGCCCACGTGGCTGAAGGTGCGGCGCATGGTGTTGAAGAACACCAGATCGCCGGGCTGCAGGTCCTTCTTGTCGATCTTTTCGGTGCTGCGGGCCTGATCGGCCGCCTTGCGCGGCAGCACGAGGCCGCGCGTCTGCTCGAAGATGCTGCGCACGAAGCCGCTGCAGTCAAAACCGGTTTCGGCGCTCGTGCCGCCGCGGCGGTAGGGCACGCCCAGAAAGCCCATGGCCGTGGTCACGAGGTCGGTGGTGCGGTCCGCCACACCGTGCGCCTGCCCGGCCACGCTGTGGCCCAGATCGGCCAGATGACCGGAGACGTTTTCCGCCCACGTCAGCGGCGCCTGCGCCTGCGCCGGGGCCAGTTCAGGCGCGGCAAAGACGCTCGTGCTGCAGGTCAGCAGCAAGGTGAGGAACCAACGGGACATAGGGGCGCAAGGTTAACCGACTTCGCGGGTCACCCGCTGCCCGCAACGTGTAATTTAATGAAAATCCACGGTAACGCAGACCAATCATGCGTTATATGCTATTAATTTAATAGTTCTCACGGTCCATGGAATGTTCGGCCGTCCGGCGGCGCTTCCCCGGGCCGATGCGAGTCACCCAAGCAGCGGATCGGCAAAACCCCTGGAATCGACGTGCACCATCGCCCCGTCCGCATTGAACTGCAGGCTGCCCGCGCGCAGGTCGTGGCGCAGGGGGATGCGCTGGCCGCACAGGGTGAAATCGACCGCGCCCTGCAGCGCCATGCCGATCTCGAGCCGGGCCCCCCGCGCGCGCGCCAGCTGCTGCTCCAGGACGTCACGCTGCTGCTGCAGCCGCGTGAGCTGCGTCAGCGCGTCCTGCAGCGACGCCTCGGCGCGCGCGAGCAGCCCCTTGGGGTCGCCGTGCTGGCGCAGGTGGCCGATGACCTTGCGCAGGCCGGGCACGCGCTGCTGCTGCGTGTCCTGCGCCTGCATGGTCAGGCGCAGCTGCTCCTCCAGCACCGGATTGGCGCCCAGCACCAGCCGCGTCACCCCCACGTCGGCCGAGCCGATATAGGGCGCGGCGATGCTCATCATGGCGGTGGCGCTGCCGCCCAGCAGCCGTCCGCGCTGCGGCACCTCGCGCCCGACGCTAATGCGGTCGAGCGCGTGCAGCTCGCATTCGAGCGCATTCTGGCGAATGACGAGCTCGGTGCCCGCGCGCAGCTCGGAGATTTCGGCAAACCGCACGTCGATGGCGCACTCGGCCTGCAGGCGCGAGCGCGCAATCACGCCGCCCTTGACGACGATGCTGCCCTGCGCCTGCACGATACCCCCATCGACCGCGCCGCCCACGATGACGTCGCCGCTGGCCTGCACCTGCATGCCCTGCGCGATGTCGCCATCGACGTGCACGCTGCCGTCGTAGCGGATGTTGCCGGCCGCGATGTCCACCTCGGCCAGATGCAGCACGGGCTCGACCATGACCCCGGCGCGCACCAGCACGGGCTGGCCGGTGATGGCTGCCACGAGCAGATTGGGATCGTTCTCGCTGAGGGCCACGCCGCTGAGCTTGTCGGCGAAGGGCACGTCGCGCCCCGGACGCGGCGCCAACACCTTGCCCAGCACCGTCACGCCGGGCGTGCCGGGCGTGGCGGGCTTGCGGCGCATGAGCAGCGCGCCCGACTCCACCAGCACGATGACGCCGCCGTGCTCGCGGTAGTTGATGCGCCCGTCGGCATCGACCCGCGGCGCGCGGTCGGGCGCGGCGGCGATGAGTTCGAGAAATTCGGCGTCCTCGCCATCGACGGCCGGCACACCACGGGCCACGACGACGGGTTGCGTCCCTTGCGTCAGCACGGCCTGCGCAATGGCCACTGCGTCGATGCCGGCCACCACGCCCGCGCCCGCGAGCGCCTCGCGCACGGCCTCTTCGCTGGCCGGGGCACCGCCCTGCGCCGCGGTGATGCTGACCTGGGCCTGCATCGCATCGCGCGCGACCTCCACCCGCACGACCGCATCGACCGGATGGGCCAGCAGCAGCACGACGCGCTCTTGCGGCCCCGTGCCCATGTGCACCGCACGCTCGATGGCCTCTTCATTGATCTGGCAGGCGCCAAAACCCTGCTCCGTCATCCACCGCAGCAGGGCCGCCCGATCGAACGGCTCACGCTCGGCACTGGGCTCCATGGTAAGAACCACGTCGCCTGCCGCCGATGTGCTCAGTTGCATGCCACGGGCGTCCAAGCGTGTCTCCTGTTGCGGTTTCGGTCTGCGCGCTGATTGATCGGCGCGGTTTTATGCTATCCGGCTTATAGCACCAATGGCTGCGTGGCACCAGCACGAATTGTCGCTCCCACGGGAGGGAAAAACGTCCTCAGTCGGGGCGCCTTGCGCACCCATCGCGCCCGATCGGCGGGCGACCGCGGCTGCGGAGGCCGCAGGCGTGTCAGGCGCTCAGCAAACCCGCTCCCGTGCCGCGCGTGAACGCTTCCTCGAACACCGAATAGCCCGACCAGTCGGCGTGCGCGAACGCAAGGCGCGCCGTGGCGGGCGTGGGCGGCAAGGGCATGCGCTCTCCGTTCAATAGCTGATAGCGCTTGCTCACCAATGGTTTCAGGCCGATTTGGCTTAAAAATTGCTGTTCTCCCGGCCGCGGGATGGACATGGCATGCCCGTAACGCGTGATCTCCATGCGCGTGGCGCGCTCGTGGATGTCGGGGTGGGGGCGCGCGAGCGCGGCGAGGATGGCATCGCGCCACGCTGTCCAGGGGCGCGCGAGCAGCGCGGCGCGGCCCTCGGGCGCATCGCCCAGCGCCTGGTAGTAGCTGAGCACCGTGGGCCCGGCGATCTGCGCGCCCAGGTTCAGGCGCTGGTGCCCGGCATCGACGTAGCCCAGGCCGCCGCGCGTCTCGTGGTCGTACAGCACGTTGTCCCAGGCGGGCGCGGCGCCGGGATGGTCCTGCAGCGGCCGGTCGATGTGAATGTTGGCCACGAGCCAGGGCGCCCAGGCCAGGCGCCGGGCGGCCTCGCGCAGGAAGTCGGGCGGGTTTTGCACCACCCGCGCCGCCATGAAGACCGGCAGCGCGACGATGCAACGCGCCGCCTGCCAGCGCACGACTTCGCCGCTGGCGTGCACCAGCGCATCCACCTGCACGCCGTGGCGCTCCTCGGCGATGCGCAGCACGCTCGCGCCGGTGCGCAGCTGCGTGCCCGGCTGCAGCGCACCGGCCAGGCGCCGCGTGAGCCAGCCATTGCCCTCGGGCCAGGTGAGCACCGCGTCGGGCCCTTCGCTCGATGCATCGCCCGGTGCCTGGAAGCCGTGGCGGCTGGCGAAGTAGTGGATGCCGGCCCAGGCCGAAACCACGCCGCTGCCCGCGCCATAGTCGTCGCGGCAGCAGTAGTCGAGGTACCAGCGCAGGTGCGCGTCGTCCAAGCCTTCCTGCGCCAGCCAGTCCTCGAAGACGAGTGCATCGAGCGACGCCACGGCGGGCGACAGGGGCGCATCGACCCGCCAGGTGCGCAGCGTCGGCATGGCGAAGCGGGCGGCGCGAGAGAGCTCGTCCACGCGCCGCGCGAAGCGCCGGTACTGCGCCAGCGTGACGGCGCCGACGCCATCGACCGGCAGCAGCCCCTCGTGCCAACGCCCCTGCCAGTACAGGCGCTCCTGCGGGCTGTGGCACAGCGTGCGCTCGTCGTAGCGCCAGCGCCCGGCCACGCGCTGGCGCAGGCCCAGCTCCTCCAGGAAATCCTGCACTTCGCGCGCCTCGTCGCCGGGCACGGGCAGGTAGTGCGCGCCGCGCGGGCAGGCGATGCCTTGCACCTGCGCGGCGCGGCTGTTGCCACCGGCCTCGTCCTCGAGCTCCAGCAGCACG
>JAIOIA010000079.1:0-3331 GCA_019912745.1 Comamonas sp.
CCATGCAGAATTATCCGGCTCTTTACTCTGCAAGATTTTGAACACCAGCCGAGCCTAACGCCTGAGTTAAGCCGACCCGCTGCACGGCGGCAATAGAGCACGAACATACCTGAAAAATTTGCCGCCGTGAAGCGGGGTCGGCTTGAACGAATTGTTAGGCAGCAAACTCATGGATAGTGTTCTGCAATAATCTTGAGTTTTGGCGGCGATTGCTTCGTTTCTGCCGCAAACTCAACACCAACCCGAACATCAGTACGAACGCCAGCCGCAACATACGACCAGAGCTTAGTTTGGACAAACTCAGTATCAGTGACCATTCTAGCTGGTCTAGCAACCCCTAAACACACTAAAACGGTGTTGAGGTTTGCAGAAGCAAACTCGGTTGAGGTGTTTTGAAGCAGGTAGTCACAAAGCTCTCGTCCAGGCCCGTAATCTCCATGGTCGCACTCTTTACTTGCCAGAATGTAACGATCAGCAGGCTGCGGCGTAAAGCGACCGCCCCAATCTGTGGTGAGCGTAACCGAGCGGACAGAAGAATCTACGCTATTTGCGAATGAGGCAATCTCTGCGCAAGTTTCGCGGTAGTAGGAAGGCACAGACGCGCAGCCCGTCATCACGGAGAGCGTTACTGCGATGATCACGAACATAGAAAGTCGCATGTGCTGCCTAACGCCTGAATTAAGCCGCGCCGCGAAGTGGCGTCGGCTTGAATGAATTGTTAGGGCGCTGCCCCGCAGCTATCAAGCAATTCTTTACAACTGAACAGGAGAAGGAAATGAAGTACGCAATCGAACAAATCGAAGGCTTGTTGCAACAACTCGAAGACAGCGAGCCGAAAAGCAGGCACTTCGGCGACATTGCACGAGCAGATGCCGAAGCCGTAGCGGCTGCGGAGTGCAGGCAGGCGTTGAAAGTTCTCAACGCCGCTGCGGATGGGCCGGCATGGCCCCCGCCGAGTACCGGAGCGGACCGGGCAACTTGTACGCAAGACGTACAAGTTGGGCCGGGAACTGCTGCGCCCTAACGCCTGAGTTAAGCCGACCCGCTGCACGGCGGCAATAGAGCACGAACATACCTGAAAAATTTGCCGCCGTGAAGCGGGTTCGGCTTGAACGAATTGTTAGGCATTGGTCAGGTGATGGCTGAGTAGAAATATGTGATCACAACACATAGCAAAAAATTGAAGATGACGAGTGCAGTAATGTAACGTTTCTCGATCAGTTCAATGCCTTGTAGAAATTGATCATGGATCTTTAGGAGTCCCAGTCCGGTAAAGAAGCCAAGCCATGCTGTAATTGGAATCAAGTGCAGTGCCTTGCTCCAAAAAGGAAGGACCCACGAAGAAATTATTAGGGTCAAATACTGAAAAGCCAACATCAGGCTAAGAAAAAGAATAAAGGCAAACAACGATATTGCTTCGTCACATTCTTGCTCGAGCTTTGAATAGAAGATTTCATACAAATCTTCTAAGTCCGTTCCGGCGAGATACATAAGACGAATATTGAAAATAGTCGCAGCTATGCCTAGAGCCGTGGCAGACATATGAAGTGCTGGTAGAGGTGCCATCAATGCCTAACGCCTGAGTTAAGCCGACCGGCGTAGCGGCGGCAGATAAGAACGAACCAACCTTAGCACATTGCCGCCGCGAAGCTGGGTCGGCTTGAACGAATTGTTAGGCGGCGTCCAGTGCATGTCTACACGTCGGCCTGCTTTGTAGGGAGGTCGCCTGTGTCAGGGTCAAGGACAATCCAGCCCGACTCAGAGCCATCCCATGCTTCCCCGCCGTTTACAACAATTTCTAGGTACTGCACCTTGCCGTGTGCCAGCTGGACCCAAAATGAGAATCCAGCCTCAAGCCCGGGCATATCAAACTGACTGTATTGCCCTAAGCCAAGGTGGCCGTCCGGTAGCTGGACGCAGCCCTCATGCTTAAGATAGGTGAAGCGGCCAGCGCTTGAGCTCTCTCGGAATTCCACGCGCATTGACCCGGGCGCGGGAAAGCCCAACTGCCCATAGCGCACATGAAAATGGGTAAGAAGATCGGTCTCAAGCGGAGTCGGTGCACTCTTCATCGCTAGTCCAAACACTCAGAAATTTCAGCGCCGCCTAACGCCTGAGTTAAGCCGACCCGCTGCACGGCGGCAATAGAGCACGAACATACCTGAAAAATTTGCCGCCGTGAAGCGGGTTCGGCTTGAACGAATTGTTAGAGCCGCGTGCGAGGAATTACTCGAACTTTGCCATGGCATTTTCTCTCAATATGATTCGCATATCTGTCTCCACGAACCAGTATTCCGCAGCGCTCACATTTGACTAGATTATTTCGTGTCAGTTTATCGTATTCTGGGATGTGCGACTTTTTTACCTTGCGGCAATCATGTGTAGCTTTGCCGTTTGGAACAAGAAAGACTTTACTGCCGCAGGAGCACTCAAAGTAGTGCACGTCCTTACCGCACAAATGGCATTTGGTTGGGTAAGAACGGACTCTTCGGCAGTCTGGGCCATGGGTTGGGACTACTCCAAACATATAGTCATCATTTAACCTGCTTAGTTAAAATATCAAGCGCCTCTTTTGCCCACAGGCTAATGAATTCATTATAGCTCTCGCGCAGCGAAGAATCATCGGCAAGAATGGCTTTGACATCCGAATTCGCCCGTTGAAACATGAGCTTGATGTATTCAAACCAAACATCAATTTGGACGCGTCGCATGGTGGTTAACTGGCTCAACAGTCGGCGCAAGTGGGATTTCCGAAGGTTTGCAGCAAGGCTAATCTCTTGCGTCGTGAGCATCGAGTTGCCTTGCAAGTAATCCGTAATGTCTAGCGCCTCTTCCAGAGCCGAAAGTTTTCGTTTTGGATCTGTCTCTTGCTCAGCATGTTCGAAGAGCCTGAGTGCATTTTCAAGATCTTTGGATGTCATTGATGCCTCCCGCGGGCTCTAACGCCCGACATAAGCCGACCCGCGAAGCGGGTTCGGCTTGATGGAGTTGTTAGACCACAAACGAGGAACTGACATGTGCTCTTACCAAGCCTACGAGTTTGGCGCTGGGAGTTACCCGGACAGCGTTTGCATTGACGGATCACTGCATGATGCCGACCACTGCGACGGGGACGGAAACCTGTACCTCAACGACGAGGATATCCCATGCCCAATGTGCCGCCCGCAAGATGCAATCAAGTATTGGGCCGAGCAGAACGCCATGTTTTGGAATGACGATGAAGACATGGATGACGATGAAGGCCACAACCGGCGCGCCCGCGAAGCTGCAAGCAGCCTGGTCAATGACATCCGCAAAAACCGAGGAATCACCATTGCGGTCTAACGCCTGA
>JAIOIA010000080.1:0-6253 GCA_019912745.1 Comamonas sp.
GGCCCACGGCCATGGCGTCGAGCGGGCGGTTGGTGGTCTGCGCCGGCCCGGCGGTCGTGCTGTGGCCCGAGGTGGCCTCGAGCGCGAACACCCGGGTCTTGGCGCCGTCGCCCTGCATGGGCACCGAGCGGAAGTTGGCCATCTCGGCGCGAAACCCCGTGGTCGAGGCATTGGCCAGGTTGTTGGCGAGCACCGCCTGGCGCTGCATCGCGGCGTTGGCGCCCGTCATCGAGGTGTAGATGATGCGATCCATGGCGTGCTCCGTGCCTCAGACCGGCTCAGCGCATGTTGACCAGCGTCGAGAGCACCTGGTCCTGCGTCTTGATGGTTTGCGCGTTGGCCTGATAGGCGCGCTGCGCGGTCATCATGGCCACGAGTTCGCCCGTCAGGTCCACGTTGGAATCCTCCAGCGCGCCCGCGCGCAGGGCGCCGAAGTTCCCCTCCGTAGGCGTGCCCATCACCGGCTGGCCCGAGCCGAAGGTCTCCACCCACAGGTTGTTGCCCACGTCCGACAGGCCCTGCGTGTTGCGAAACGTCGCTAGCGCGATCTGCCCTTCGGGGCGGCTGATGCCGTTGGAATAACGTGTGAGGATGGTGCCGTCGGGGCTGATGTTGATGCCCGTCAGCTGCCCGGCGGTATAGCCGTCCTGCGTCAGATTGGAGACGGAGAATTTGGCGCCGAACTGCGTGGCCTTGCTCAGGTCGATCGTCACCGGGAAAGGCGCCGGCGGGTCATTCGGATTGGCCACCGCCGGGTCCACCGTGACCGTCAGCGGCGAGCCGCTCGTGAGCACCCCCGTGCCGCTGAAGGCGATCTGCCCGATCGGCGTGGCCACGACGGGCGGCGTCGCGGTCGGGTCGTCCAGCTGGTCGTACACGTCCCAGGTGTTGGCCGTTGCCGTCTTCTGAAAGTACAGGCTCACGGGAATAGCCACGCCCTGGCTGTCGTACACATTGATCGAGGTGCCGTAGGCGGAACGGGGCGTGGCGGGAATCGGGGGCGGGCCGGCGCTGCCCGCGGCGTCGGTGGCGCGCGCGTCCAGATTCATCTCGACCGCGACGTTCGCGGTCTGCTTGGCCGGAATCGGCGCGCCCGAGGGGAACACCAGCGGCACCGGCGTGCTGGCCGTGCGCGTGTGCGTGACGGGGTCCATCGGGTAGCCCATGAGCTGCGCATTGCCGTTGGTGACCACGTTGCCATCGACATCGAGCTTGAAATTGCCCGCACGCGTGTAGGCCATGCTGCCGTCGGGCTGCTTCACCTGAAAGAAGCCATTGCCGTTGATGGCCACGTCCAGGTTGTTGCCGGTGATCGAAATATTGCCCTGCGTGAACTGCTGCGCGATCGCATCCACCTGCACGCCAATGCCCGCGTTGCTCCCGCCCGCGGAGCCGATGGCCGTGGCCACCATTTCCGCGAATTCGGTGCGCGAGGCCTTGAAGCCCACGGTCTGCGAGTTGGCGATGTTGTGACCGATCACGTCCAGGTTCTTGCTTGCGGCATTCAAACCCGTGAGGCCTTGCTGAAATCCCATGGTGCGCTCCTGGTGAGTTGCTGGCGGTCTTCAGACCACGCCGTGAATGTCGGAATAGGCGACGGTGGCGCCGTTGCCCAGCGTGAGCATGAGCCCCTTGTCGCCGCTGCCCGTGGCCAGCACCGTCTGCTGCGTGAGGGGCGTGGCCTGCACGCTCGTCTTGCCGTTGCTGGCCACCACGCGGTAGCGCAGCGCGCTCAGGTCGCCGTCGTAGCTGCTCGCATCCCACGTGAAGGCGTGGCGTCCGCCATCGAGCGCGCCCAGCGGCACCGTGCCCACCACGTTGCCTCCGGGCGTGACGATCTCCACCTTCGCGTCGGTGGCCGCCTGGGCCAGATCGAACAGGCCCTGCGCTTGGCCGCCCGACGTGGTGAGGCTGTCGCCATCGGCCAGCACCGCATGCCCGATCAGCGACACCCCGGCCAGCTGCTGCATGCCGGCAAACTGCTGCGACATGGACTGCACCGTCTGGTTGAGCTGCTGCAGCCCCGTGACGGTGTTGATCTGCGCCATCTGCGTGGTCATCTGCGCGTTGTCCATCGGATTCATCGGGTCCTGGTTCTGCAGCTGCGCCACGAGCAGCTTCAGGAACCGGTCCTGCATGGCATTCGGATCGGTGTTGCGCTGCGTCACGCTGGACGTGCTGGCGGCGCCCGCATCAAGCGCGCTGGTGTCTATGGGCGTGAAAGCCATCGCCTGTCTCCCGGGCTCACTGGCCCATCTGCAAGGTCTTGAGCATCAGCCCCTTGGCCGTGTTCATCACCTCGACGTTGTTCTGGTAGGCGCGCGAGGCGGAGATCATGTTCACCATCTCCTCGACCGCGTTCACGTTGGAATGCGTCACGTAGCCCTCGGCATCGGCCAGCGGATTGCCTGGGTCGAGCACGCGCCGCCCCGGGGTGTCGCTTTCCTGGATGTTGGAGACGCGCACGCCAGCATTGCCTGGCTCGCCCATGGGCGTGGTCTCGAAAACCACCTGACGCGCCTTATAGGCCTGCCCGTCGGGGCCGGCCACGGCGTCCACGTTGGCCAGGTTGCTGGCCACCACGTTCAGGCGCTGCGCCTGCGCGCCGATGGCGCTGGCGGAAATGTTGAAGATGGAAAACATCGACATGGCGGCTCCCCGATCGCGCGGCTCACTGGCCCGTGATCGCGCTCTGCAGCGTGCGCGACTGATAGTTGATGAAGCGCAGCGTCGCCTCGTAGCGCACCGCGTTGTCCATGAAGGCCGCGCGCTCGCGGTCCATGTCCACGCTGTTGTTGTCCAGGGCCGGTTCGGTCTGCAACGCATAGCCGGGCCGGCCCGCGCCCGAACCCGCGGCCTGCAGGGGAATGTGGCGCGGGTTGCTGGTGCCCTGCGCGCCCGGTGCGCCTCGCCCTTGCGTCTCGCCCGCCTGCTGCAGCGCCTGGGCGAAATTGAAGTCCCGCGCCTTGTAGCCCGGCGTGTCGGCATTGGCGATGTTGCTCGCGATCACGCGCTGACGCTCGGCACGCAGCATCAGCGCATTGCCTTGCAGGTTCAGGGATGACGTGAGTTTGTCGAGCATGAGGTGCCTCGCTGGGATGGCGTGCGTCGATTATGGAAACCGCGCCGGATTTCTAAAGCGGGAAAAGTACCGCGCACGGCCTGCTGTTCCCCGCTTCTCGCCCGCGGCCGCGGCCTACAGTTGCAGGCGTCCCAAAGCCTGCGCATCCGTGCGCCGCGGCCACCGGACGGCACAGGAGCCTTGTCATGAACCTCTTTCGCCTCGTGCATGTTTTCGCGGCCGCAGCTCTCGCCGGCGTGCTCGCATGGCCGGCGCACGCCCAGCAGGTGGCCACGCCGCAAGAGCTCGCGGCCCTCACCCAGCAATGGGTGGACCAGGCGCTGGCGCAACTGCCCGCCGACGCCTCGCCGCTGCGCATGCAGGTCAGCGTGGGCCAGCTGGACTCGCGCCTGCACCTTGCGCCCTGCGCCCGCGTCGAGCCCTATCTGCCGCCCGGCGCGCGCCTGTGGGGCCGCACCCGCCTGGGGCTGCGCTGCCTGGAAGGAGAGACGCGCTGGAACGTCTTTCTGCCGCTCACGGTGCAGGCCTTCGGCCCGGCGTGGGTGCTCACCGGCAATGTGGCCACCGGCGCCACCCTGACCGAGCAGGACGCCATGCAGGCGGAAGTGGACTGGGCGGCCGAACCCGCGGCCGTCGTGACCAACCCGCAGGCCTGGGTGGGTCAGGTGGCCATCCGCCCGCTCGTGGCCGGGCAGGCACTGCGGCAGAACATGATGCGCGCGCCCTATCTGTTCAAGGCGGGCGCGGCGGTGCGGGTGAAAGCGCAGGGGCCGGGCTACGCCGTCACCGCCTCGGGCCAGGCCCTGGTGGCGGGCGCGGCCGGTCAGAATGTTCGCATACGCATGGCTAATGGGAAGATCATTGCAGGCATTGTCAATGAAGACGGGACAGTAGAGGCTGCCTTATGATGGCGCACCCCTTTGTGTCGCAGAAACCCTCAAGATCGGGCTAGAGCTGCCGTTAATCAGCCTACAGGCCCCATGCCTTGCTCAGGGGTGGTGGAGAGTGACATGAAAATCGACAACCACGCAGATTCAGCCAACGCGCTTTCCCGCACGGCGGCCGCACGCCAGCAGACCAAGGGCGCCGCGTCCGCACCTGCGTCGGAAACCGCCTCGCGTTCGGCCTCTCACGTGGCCAGTGCCGGTGTGCCGGTCACGCTGTCGGACAATGTACGCACGGCCGCGCTAGGGCGCAGCAGCGCCGATTTCAACGCGCAGAAGGTCGCCGAGGTCAAGAACGCCATCGATCAGGGCACCTACCGCGTCAACGCCGAAGCCGTGGCCGACAAATTGCTGGACAACGCCGCCGAAACGCTGGCGCGTGCGAGCCAGCAGCGCAGCCACTGAACGCTGGCTGGCGCATGCCCCCGCCGCCGTCGCCCCTGGAGGTGCTCGAAACGCAGATCGGGGAGCTGCAGGCCGCCCTGGTTTCAGCCAACCCCGCGGCGGTGCAGCAGCAGGCACTGGCTGTGCGTGGCGCCACCGCGGCGCTGGCCGACTGGCTCGACCGGACCCCCTTCACCCAGCACCCGGAGGAAATCCGGCAGCGCATTCGAGCCCTGGGCACGCAGCTGAGCAGCACGCGCGACCAGCTGGCGCGCGTCATGAGCCTCACCAGCCAGCAGGCGGCGTCGCTGCTGCCTCCCGCCGATCTCGTGACCTACGGCCCCGCCGCAAGCAGCAAGGCCCGGATCTACCGGGCCCCGGGATGAATCAAGGCAAATCGGGCTGCAGCGCTTGCCTGACAGGCGTGAAACATATCATTTTGATAGCGTTGTGGCGCTGCCGCACGAGCCCTGCACCGCGAGGTGCCTGTCCGGCTCAGCCTTGCCTCAATGCTCGCGCATCTTGGTGCGCAAGCGCGCGATCGCCTGGCTGTGCAGCTGGCACACGCGCGATTCGGTCACGCCCAGCACCGCGGCGATTTCCCTGAGGTTCATGTCCTCTTCGTAGTACATGCCCATCACGAACTGCTCGCGCTCGGGCAACTGCTTGATGGCCGCCACCAGCGCACTGCGCATGCCCTGGTCGCGCAGCAGCGCCACCGGGTCGGCTCCCTCGTCGGCGACGTTGCGATCGAGAAACCCCTCGCCGCCGCTGTCGTCATCGGCGCCGCCGCGGCCCATGTCCTCCAGGTACACGAGCTGCGCGCCGCGCACCTTGCCCAGCAGCGTCTGGTAGTCCTGCAGGCTCATCTTCAGTTCATCGGCGATTTCCGATTCGAGCGGCGCACGCCCCAGCCTCTGCTCGGCGCGGCGCACCGCGTGCTCGATGTCCTTCTGGCTCTTGCGCGAGCTGCGGCTCATCCAGTCGCTCTCGCGCAACTCATCGAGCATGGCGCCGCGGATGCGCTGGCTGGCGAAGGTTTCGAACTGCACGCCCTGCGCCACTTCGTAGCGCGAGAGCGCATCGCTCAGGCCGATCAGGCCCACCTGGATCAGGTCGTCCACCTCCACATTGGGCGGCAGCTTGGCGATCATGTGGTGCGCGATGCGCTGCACCAGCCCCACATGCTGGTGAAACAGCGCGTCGCGGTCGAGCTGGCCCTTGGCGGTGTACATCATGCAAAGTCAAACCATGGAATGTCCATGGTAGCGCGTTATGGTGCCCTGCGGCACATGCGCGGTCGGGGCGCGCCGCACGGGCGCGGCCTGCATCGTGCAAGCCCCTTCCATCAGCTGCAGCGCCAGCGTGTCCAGCGCCTCTTCGTCGCTGCCATCCACGGCCACGGCCCGCGGGCTCTCGCCCAGCCACTGATGGCAGCGCTGGCGCAGCACCTCCAGGGTGTCTCGCAGCGCCTGCAGATCATCCGGACGGCATGCCACGCCCGCCACCGCGCAGCGCAGCGGCGTAAGGCTCTTCATGCGCTTGAGCAGGGCGTAGCTGCGCAGCAGCGCGGCGTCTCCCGGCACATGGAGCACCAGAGGCGAAACACATTGATCGGCGAACAAGGCCGCCACCTGTACCGGCGGCGCATACAGCAGCACCACGCTGAAGTGCCGCACCGCGTCGGCCAGATGCTCGAGCGCCCGCGCACCGCCGCGCGCCACCAGAGCGGCCACGCCTTGCGCGGCGGGCGCGACGGCGAATTCCCGCACCCCCTCGGGCCAGGCGCCGGTCCGCGCCTGCAGCCACTGCGTCAGTCCGGGCTCGGCGACGCGCTCGGGCG
>JAIOIA010000081.1:0-12502 GCA_019912745.1 Comamonas sp.
AGGTAGCCCGCCGCGTTGACCGTGTTCATGGCCCCTGCGAGCGTGTAGCTCCAGGCGAGGTCGTCGCGCATCACCGGCAGCAGCAAGGCATAGGCAAAACGCGTGATACCCAGGGAAATGGCGGCGCCCAAGGACAGCGCAACCGCCAGGACAATGGGATGCGCCCGCGGGCGGGAGGCGTCGGTGGAATCAGGCATGGGCCGATTCTTGCAGCGGATCACGACCAGGTCCGGGCCAGCGCCGTGGCCGCCTGTCGCAAATGCGGCAGGTGCTGCAGCGCCTGCGCGAGCGTCATGCGCGCCACTGGCGCCTGCAGTGCCACGGCGCAGCGCACCGCGCGGCTGCCCGCCAGGCGCACCGGCACGGCCACGCACACCAGGCCCTGCACGAATTCCTCCGCGTCGACCGCGTAGTCCTGGCGTGCGATACCGTTGAGCTCCGCATCGAGCGCCTTGCGCTCGGTCAGCGTGGTAGGGGTGTAGCCGGTGAGCGGCAGGCTGCGCAGCATCTCGTCTCGCTTGCGCGGCGCCAGCGAAGCGAGAAACAGCTTGCCGCTGGCCGAGCAGTGCAGTGGCACGCGCGTGCCCGGGCGCAGCTCCATCTGCAGCGGGAAGGCCGACTCCACGCGGTCGAGGTAATGCACCTGCGCGCCCGAGAGCGCCGTCAGATTGCAGCTCTCGCCCACCTGCACCACCAGCTGGCGCAGCACGGCGTGGCGCACACCCTGCGGAATGCTCGCCGCCTGTACGCTGTCGGCCAGGCGCAGCAGGCGCGGCGCCAGCGTGTACCGGTGACCGCCCGGTTCACGGCGCAGCAGCTCGGCCGCCTCCATCTGCTGCAGCAGGCGGTGCACCGAAGGCTTGGGCCAGCCCAGCAGCTGCACCAGTTCGGCACCCGACAGAGCACGCGCCTCTCGCGCCATGGCCTCGAGCAACTCGAACTGGCGCAGCAGCGGCCTGCTGACGGCGGATTCGTCACCCATATCTAAAAATCTCTATTTTCGAGATGTTTTGATATAAAAATCAGAGACTCATTCTATGGCGGCCTACATTTGATGACAAATCCATCCCGCCACGGCCATGTCATCCCTCTTGCACAACGTCGTCCTCACCGGTGCCTGCGGCGGCCTGGGCCAGCAGCTGGCACGCCAACTGCTGGTGCAAGGCTGCGTGGTGGCACTGGTGGGCTTGCAGCGCCAGGTGCTGCAGCAGCTTGCGGCACTGGCGCCCGAGCGCACCGCCGTCTACACGCCCGACGTGGCCGACAGCGCCGCGATGCAGGCCATGGCCACCGACTGGATAGCGCGCCACGGCCTGCCCGACCTGGTGATCGCCAACGCCGGCGTGGCCGGAGGTTTTGACACCGCGCAGGGGCCGGATCTGGCCGTGATGCGCCGCATGCTCGAGATCAATCTGCTGGGCGTGGCCACCACCTTCCAGCCGTTCCTGGCGGCGGCAGGCGCGCACCCTGCACGGCCGCTCGCGCTCGTCGGCGTGGCCAGCATCGCCGGCTGGCGCGGCTTGCCGGGCAATGGCGCTTACTGCGCCAGCAAGGCCGGGTTGATCACCTACCTGCAGAGCCTGCGCGCCGAATGGCGCGACAGTCCGGTGCGCGTGCACACCGTGAGCCCCGGCTACCTGCGTACTCAGCTCACGGCCGGCAACCGCTTTGCCATGCCCGGCCTGCTGGAGCCCGACGTAGCCGCGCGCCTGCTGCTCGCCGGTGTGGCGGCCGGGCGCGAGCACATCGTGCTGCCCCGGCGCACCGGCTGGCTGGCACGGGCGCTCTCCTGCCTGCCCGCGCGCTGGCACGACGCCCTGCTGCGGCGCCAGCCACGCAAGCCGCGTGCCACCGAGGTGGGCGCGACACCGATTCCGGGCCTGGACCGCTCTTCCTCCGACTCCGACTCCTCGCATTCATGAACACGATGGCCACACAAGAACAGATCGCCCTGATCGGCGCCGGCCCCTCGGGCCTGGCGGGCGCCCGCGCGCTGCAAAAGGCCGGCGTGCCGTTTCAGGGCTTCGAAGCCTGGGGCGACGTCGGCGGCCTGTGGAACATCGAGAACCCGCGCTCCACGGTGTACGAATCGGCGCACCTGATTTCCAGCAAGACGACGACCGAGTTCAGCGAATTCCCCATGCCCGCAGGCACGGCCGACTACCCCGGCCACGCCGAACTGCTCGCCTACTTTCGCGCCTACGCCGCGCACTTTGACCTGAAGCGCCACTTTCGCTTCGGCACGCGCGTCATGAGAGTCGAACCGGTGAGCGACGCACCGGACGCGCTCTGGCGCGTCACCGTTCAAACAGGGGATGGCGCCGAGGAAACCACCACCTACAAGGGCGTGGTGATCGCCAACGGCACGCTGGCCGAGCCCAACATGCCCGCGTTCGAGGGCCATTTCAGCGGCGAACTGCTGCACACCAGCGCCTACAAGTCGCCGACGCAGTTCACGGGCAAGCGCGTGCTCATCGTCGGCGCGGGCAACTCGGGCTGCGACATCGCGGTGGACGCGGTGCACTACGCGAAAAGCGTGGATCTGTCGGTGCGCCGCGGCTACTACTTCGTGCCCAAGTACGTCTTCGGCATTCCGGCCGACACCGTGGGCGGCAAGATCACGTTGCCGCCCTGGCTCAAGCAGAAGATCGACGCCACCATCCTCAAGTGGTTCACGGGCGACCCGGTGCGCTTCGGCTTTCCCAGGCCCGCGTACAAGATGTACGAATCGCACCCGGTCGTGAACTCGCTCATCCTCTACCACCTGGGCCATGGCGACGCGCGCGTCCGCGCCGACGTGGCGCGCCTGGAGGGCGCCACGGTGCACTTTGGGGACGGCACGCAGAGCGAGTACGACATGCTGCTGGCGGCCACCGGCTACAAGCTGCACTACCCCTTCATCGACCGCGCGCTGCTGAACTGGCAAGGCATGGCGCCGCGGCTGTACCTCAACATCTTCTCGCCGCGCTTCGACCGCCTGGCCGTGCTGGGCATGGTGGAGGCCAGCGGCCTGGGCTGGCAGGGCCGCTATGAGCAGGCCGAACTCATCGCGCGCTATTTCAAGGCGCTGGGCGAGGGCAGCACCGCCGCCGCCGCGCTGACGCAGGCCAAGGTCGGGCCGCCGCCCGACATGTCCGGCGGCTACCACTACCTCAAGCTCGAACGCATGGCCTACTACGTCAACAAGGACGTGTACCGCCGCACCGTGCGCCGAGCGGCCAAGACGCTGGCCTGAAAAAGGCTGAAAGACCGGGAGAACACCATGCTGCCCATCGACGAGATCCGGCTGAACTTCAACCCCGCGTCGCTCGCGCTGCTCAACTGGGTGCTGGCGGCGCTGATGTTCGGCATCGCGCTCGATACGCGCGTGGAGGACTTCCGCCGCGTGCTCAAGCTGCCGCTGGCCTTCGGCGTGGGCATCGCGGCGCAGTTCCTGGTGCTGCCGCTCATCACCTTCGTGCTCTCCATCGTGCTCAGGGTGGAGCCGAGCATCGCGCTGGGCATGATCCTCGTCGCCTGCTGTCCGCCAGGCAACGTGAGCAACATCCTCACCCACCAGGCCAAGGGCAACGTGGCGCTGAGCGTGTCGATGACCGCCGTCTCCAACGCGCTCGCGATCGTGCTCATGCCGGTCAACTTCGCCTTCTGGGGCCACCTGCACCCCACGGCCGCGCCGCTGCTCAAGTCGATCGCGCTGAGCCCGCTGGAGATGACGCTGCACATCATCGCCATCATCGGCATTCCCTTCGTGCTCGGCATCGCCATTGCCCACCGCTGGCCCGCGTTCACGGCGCGCGTCAAGCGCCCCGTGGGCATCATCAGCTTTCTCGTGCTGATCGGCTTCATCGTCGGCGCCATCGCGGGCAACTGGCGCTTCTTCATCGACTACACCGGCGAGGTGCTGATCGCCGTCGCGCTGCACGACGCGCTGGCGCTGGCCACCGGCTACGGCTGCGCTCTGCTGTTTCGCGTGCCCGACTACGACCGGCGCGCGATCACCTTCGAGGTCGGCATCCGCAACGCGGGCCTGGGCCTGGTGCTGGTGTTCAGCTTCTTCGGCGGGCTGGGCGGCATGGCGGTGGTGGCGGGCGTCTGGGGTTTCTGGGACATCATCGCCGGGCTGCTGCTGGCCAGCCTCTGGGCGCGCCGACCCGCGCGAACGCAAAACGCCATACCAAAGGCCACTCCATGAACCCCACCTCTCCCGCCGCGCGCCGCGTGCTCGTGACCGGCGCCGACGGCTTCGTCGGCCGAAGCGTGATCGCAGCGCTGGCCGAACAACGCGCGAACGGCACCATCGAAGCCGTGTTCGCCTGCGACGTGCGCGACGTGCCCGCCGAACGGCAACGGCCCGGCGTGCAGTACGCGCAGATGGACGTGCGCGCCGCCGACCTTGCCGAGCAGTTCGCGCGCATGTGGCCCGACACCGTGGTGCACCTGGCCTCCATCGTCACGCCCGGCAAAGGCATGACGCGCGAGTTTCAGTATTCAGTGGACGTCGAGGGCACGCGCCAGGTGCTCGGCGCGTGTCTTGCCAGCGGCGTGCGCCACATCGTCGTGTCATCCAGCGGCGCGGCCTACGGCTACCACGCCGACAACGCCCCCTGGCTCACCGAGGGCATGCCGCTACGCGGCAACGAGGCCTTCGCCTACGCGCACCACAAGCGCCTGGTCGAGGAGATGCTGGCCGAGCACCGCCGCGCGCATCCTGAATTGCTGCAGACCGTGCTGCGCATCGGCACCATCCTGGGCGAGCAGGTGGACAACCAGATCACCGCATTGTTCGAAAAACCCCGGCTGATCGCGATCCAGGGGAGCCCCAGCCCCTTCGTCTTCATCTGGGACGAGGACGTGACCGGCGCCCTGATGCACGCGCTTTCGGGCCACGCCGTGCCCGGCTGCTACAACCTCGCGGGCGACGGCGCGCTCACCCTCCACGACATCGCGCAGCGCCTGGGCAAGCGCACGCGCGACTTTCCTCCCGGCCTGCTCAAGGCGGCCCTGGCCATCGGCTCGTGGCTGGGCGTGAGCCGCTACGGCCCCGAGCAGCTGGACTTTCTGCGCTACCGCCCGGTGCTGCTCAACACCGCGCTCAAAGCGCACTTTGGCTACACCCCCGCGCGCACCAGCAGCGAGGCCTTCGACGCCTTCATCGCCGCACGCGCGGCGCAGGGCCGCCCCGTCACCGCATGAGCAGCGCACCGCGTTTTTCGCGCGGCGACTGGGCGCGCGCCATCGCCGTCGTCGTCATCTGGGGGCTGAACTTCGTCGTGATGAAACTCGGCCTGCACAGCCTGAGCCCTATGCTGCTCGGGGCGCTGCGCTTCTCGGCCGCATCGCTGCCCTTGCTGCTCTTCGTGCGTCCGCCGCGCGGCCTGCCCTGGCGCTTCACGCTGGGCTACGGGCTGGCTCAGGGCGTGGGGCAGTTCGGCCTGCTGTTCCTGGGCCTGCGCCTAGGCATGACGGCGAGCATGGCCTCGGTCGTAATGCAGGTGCAGGTGTTCTTCACCTTGCTCGCCGCGCCCTGGCTGCATGAGCGCGTGCGCCCCGCGCAGTGGCTGGGCCTGGCCGTGGCCATGGCCGGACTCGTGATGATCGCCACCTCGCACGGCGATGGGCCGGGGCAGATGACACTCATCGGCTTCCTGCTCACCGCCGGTGCCTCGGGCATGTGGGCCGCTTCCAACGTGATAGCGCGTCGCGCAAGTCAGTCCTACGTTTACGAGCCTTTTCCCTTCATCGTATGGAGCGGCGCGGTGGCCATCGCCCCCTTCTTCGCGCTCGCCGTCTGGCTTGACGGCGCGCAGGCGGTGGCGCGGCAGCTGCGCTCGCTCGAGCTCACGGCCATCGCCGCTGTGCTCTACCTCGCGCTGCTGGCCACGCTGCTCGCCTACAGCCTGTGGACGCGCCTGCTGCAGCGCCACCCGGCGGGCGAAGTGGCGCCGTTCGCGCTGATGGTGCCTGTCGTCGGCCTGTGGGCGGGCGTGGTGCTGCTGGGCGAGCAACCCAGCGGCCTGCAGTGGCTGGGCACGGTCGTGGTGCTGCTGGGGCTGGTGGTCAATCAGGGGCGGGCGCCGAGGGGGCGCTGGCGCCGCGCGCGAGCGGCAGAATGACGAACTCCGTGGCCATGCCTTGTTCCGTGGCCGGGGCCCTGCAGAGGGATCGCCTCTGTAAAGAAGCATGAAGACCCGGCCGATGCCGCACAGAGCGCGAGCAGATATGCGACATTCGCACATTCTGTTGCACAACGGCCGCGCAACACCTGCATCCACGCCCTGATCATTCCATGACATTCGCGCCACGCCGCAACCTCGCCGATCCAACGCCGCTACAGCGCAAGCCCTTCTCTTCCCCTCGGTCAGCCGCCCGGTTCTGCTCACTGCTGGTCTGCACGCTGAGTCTCGTTGCGTGCGGGCCCAAATCGTCCGCGCCCGCCAAAGGCGGCGGTCCGGCCGAGGTCGGCGTGATCACGCTGCAGGCCGAGCCGCACACCTTCACCACCGAGCTGCCGGGGCGCACCAGCGCCTACCTCTCGGCCGAAGTGCGGCCGCAGGTGGGCGGCATCCTGCAAAAGCGCCTGTTCACCGAGGGCGCCGAGGTCAAGGCCGGGCAGGTGCTCTACCAGATCGACCCGGCGAGCCTGGAGGTGCAACTGGCGACGGCGCAGGCGCAACTGGCCAAGGCCCGAACGAACCAGCGCGCCGCGCAGGTGAACGCCGCGCGCAATGCCGAACTGATCAAGGCCAGGGCCATCAGCCAGCAGCAGTTCGACGACGGCCAGACGGCGCTGGCGCAAAGCGAATCGGACGTCGCCACGGCCCAGGCGGCGGTGCGCGCGGCCGAGCTGAACCTGGGCTACAGCCGCATCAAGGCGCCGATCAGCGGGCGCGCCAGCGCTTCCAGCGTCACGCCCGGCGCCCTGCTCACAGCCAGCCAGACGCAGGCGCTGACGACCATCACGCAACTTGACCCGCTGTACGTGGACATCACGCAATCGAGCACCGAGGTGCTGCGCCTGAAAAAGCAGCTCGCCGACGGCCAGCTCACGCAGGACAGGAAAGGCGCGGCGCGCATCACGCTGGTGCTCGACGACGGCAGCACCTACGCGCACGCGGGCACACTGCAGTTCAGCGGCGTGCAGGTGAACCCCGCCACGGGCGCGATCACGCTGCGCGCCACGGTGCCCAACCCCGAGGGGCTGCTCATGCCCGGCATGTATGTGCGCGCGCGGCTGCAGGAGGGGGTGAGCGAGCGCGCGCTGCTCGCGCCGCAGCAGGCCGTGACGCGCGACTCGGCGGGCGTGGCGCGCGTACTCGTGGTCAAGGACGACGACACGCTGGAAAACCGCCGCATCGTGACCGGCGCGGCCGTGGGCAACCGCTGGGAGGTGCTCGCTGGCCTCACGGCCGGTGAGCGCATCCTCGTCGAGGGCTCGCAGCGCGTGAAGGCCGGCGACAAGGTCAGGCCCGTGCCGGTGCAGCCCGGGGCGGCCGAGCCCACGCAGACAACCGGCGCCCAGCCCTGAGAGGCCGGAGCACCATGGCCCAGTTCTTCATCAACCGCCCGGTCTTTGCCTGGGTGATCGCGATCATGATCATGCTCGCGGGTGCGTTTTCCATCGTCACGCTGCCGCTGGAGATGTACCCCGAGATCGCGCCGCCGCGCGTCACCATCAACACCACCTACACCGGCGCCTCGGCCGAGACGGTGGAAAACTCGGTCACGCAGATCATCGAGCAGCAGCTCAAGGGGCTGGACAACCTGCTGTACATGAGTTCGACCAGCGACTCGGCCGGCCGCTCGCGCACCACGCTCACCTTCGCGCCCGGCGCCAACATCGACGTGGCGCAGGTGCAGGCGCAAAACAAGATGCAGGGCGCGATGAACCGTCTGCCCGACCAGGTCAAGAGCCGGGGCGTGTTCATCAACAAGGGCGGGCAGGATTTCCTCGTCACCTACGTCTTCACCTCGCCCGATCCGAACGTGACACAGGTCACCATCGGCGACTACCTCAACTCCAACGTGGTCGACGTGCTGGCGCGCATCGACGGCGTGGGCGACATCTTCGTCTTCGGCACGCCGTACGCGATGCGCATCTGGATGAACCCTGCGCTGATGGAGAAATACGCGCTGATGCCGTCCGATCTGGTCAATGCGCTGAACGCGCAGAACGCGCAGGTCTCGGCCGGGCAGCTCGGCGCGCTGCCGGCCGTGAAGGGCCAGATGCTCAACGCCACGATCACTGCGCGCACCAAGCTTGAGACCGTGCAGCAGTTCAAGGACATCGTGCTCAAGGCGCTGCCCGACGGCTCGCTGGTCACCGTGGCCGACGTCGCGCGCGTGGCGCTCGACCCGGACAACTACACCGTGCGCTCGGACCTGGATGGCCAGCCGGGCGCGGGCCTGGGGATCATCCTGGCCGACGGCGCCAATGCCACCAAGGTGGCCGACGACGTCGCCAGGAAACTCGCCGAGCTCTCGCCCTACTTTCCCGACGGCATCACCAGCTTCGTCAGCTCCGACTCCACGCCCTTCGTTCGCGCCTCGATCCGCGAAGTGGTCAAGACGCTGGCCGAGGCGATGCTGCTCGTCACGCTGGTGATGTTCGTCTTTTTGCAGAACTGGCGCGCCACCTTCATTCCCATGATCGCGGTGCCGGTGGTGCTGCTTGGCACACTGGGCGTGCTGAGCCTCACCGGCTATTCGATCAACATGCTGACGATGTTCGCGCTGGTGCTCGCGATCGGCCTGCTGGTGGACGACGCCATCGTCGTGATCGAGAACGTCGAGCGCGTGATGAACGAGAAGGGGCTCACGCCCCGGGAAGCCACGCGCGAATCGATGCGCGAGATCACGCCGGCGCTGGTGGGCATCGGCCTCACGCTTGCGGCGGTATTCATCCCGATGGCGTTCTTCCCCGGCTCGGTGGGCGTGATCTATCGCCAGTTCTCGGTCACCATCGTCGCGGCGATGGCGCTCTCGGTCTTCATAGCGCTCACGCTCACGCCAGCGCTGTGCGCGAGCCTGCTCAAGCCCACGGCGCATAACCAGCCCGGGCATGCGCCGCGGCGCGGGCTGCCGGGCCTGGCGGACCGCTTCTTTCAATGGTTCAACCGCCACTTTGACGCCAATGCCGCGCGCTACCAGGGCACCGTGGCGCACCTGCTCACGCGCGCGCTGCGCATGATGGTGCTGTTTGCCGTGGTGCTCGCGGCCATGGCCTGGATGTTTCACCGCCTGCCCACCTCGTTTTTGCCCAACGAGGACCAGGGCTTCGTGCGCGTGAACGTGACGCTGCCCTCGGGCGCGACCGACGCGCGCCTGCAAGACGTGATGGGCGACATCCGCGCGTACTTCCAGGGCATGCCCGAGGTGCGCAGCACCAGCGCGATCTATGGCTTCAACGGCAACCAGAGCTCGGGCAGCATGTTCGTGCGGCTCAAGAGCTGGGACGAGCGCCCGCTCTTGAGCCAATCGGCCGAAGTCATCGCGCGCCGCGCCAACCAGGATCTGCGCCGCATCCGCGACGCGCGCATCTTCGCGGTGATGCCGCCGCCGGTACGGGGCCTGGGTTCGAGCGCCGGCATCAACTTCGTGCTCAAGGACCTGAACGGCCTGGGCCACGAGGCGCTGATGAAGGCGCGTGACGACGTGATCGCCGCCGCGCGCCACGAGCCGGCGCTGGCCGCGACGCGCACCACGGGCTTTGACGACACGTCCGAACTGCAGGTCGTCGTCGATGACCGCAAGGCCGCCGCGCTGGGCCTCTCCACCAATGACATCAACACCACGCTCTCGAGCGCGCTGGGTGGCACCTATGTCAACGACTTTCTCAATCAGGGGCGCGTCAAGCGCGTCTACATCCAGGGTGACGCGCTCTCGCGCATGCTGCCGCAGGACATCGCCGACTGGAGCGTGCGCAACAAGAATGGCGAGATGGTGCGTTTTTCCAGCTTCTCGACCACGCGCTGGAGCAGCGGCTCGCCGCAGCTGATGCGCTACAACGGCAGCCCCGCGATCGAGATGGAAGCCAACACCGCCGAGGGCGCGAGCTCGGGCGACGCCATGGCCGCGATCGAGAAGATCATGAAGACCCTGCCTGCGGGCATAGGCATCGAATGGACCGGCGCCTCGCTGCAAGAGCGCCAGTCGGGCTCGCAGGCACCGCTCTTATACGCCGTCTCCATCCTCTTCGTCTTCCTGTGCCTGGCGGCGCTGTACGAGAGCTGGAGTGTGCCCGCCTCGGTCATGCTGGCGGTGCCGCTAGGCGTGATCGGCGCGCTGATCGCCACCTGGGGGCGGGGGCTGGCCAACGACGTGTACTTCCAGGTCGGGCTGCTCACCACGGTGGGGCTGGCGTCCAAGAACGCCATCCTGATCGTGGAGTTCGCGATGCAGTTGCAAGAGCGCGGCCAAAGCCTGACCGAGGCCACGGTGCACGCGGCGCGCCAGCGCCTGCGCCCCATCTTGATGACCTCGCTCGCGTTTGGTTTTGGCGTGCTGCCGCTGGCGCTGGGCACCGGCGCAGGCGCCGCCGGGCGCAACGCGATCGGCACCGCAGTCCTCGGCGGCATGGTGTTTTCCACGCTGCTGGGCATTTTCTTCGTGCCGGTGTTCTTTCTCGTGATCCGCAAGCTCTTCGTGCGCGGACATGGGCGCGACGCGGAACATGCGACCCCGGCAGCCGATTAAACTATCCCTTTAATAGCTACATGCGCTTATTCGTCAAGCGTCATAGGCCTGTTTTCCTTAAATTCTTGCCACGGACATGAGCACCGTTCACTTCGACGCCGTGATCCTCGGCGCGGGCGCCGCGGGGTTGCACTGCGCCGCCGAGACCGGCCAGCGCGGGCGCAAGGTGCTCGTGATCGACCACGCGCCCAAGGTGGCCGAGAAGATCCGCATCTCGGGCGGCGGGCGCTGCAACTTCACCAACCGCCATCTCGACCCGCGCGCGCCGCAACAGCACTTCCTGGGCGCCAACCCGTCGTTTGGCCGCTCGGCCCTCTCGCGCTACACACCGGGGGACTTCATTGCGCTCGTGCGGCGCCACGGCATCGCCTTCCACGAAAAACACAAGGGCCAGCTCTTTTGCGACGGCTCCAGTGAAGCGATCATCGCCATGCTGCTCGCCGAATGCGCCGACGGACGCGTCGAGCGCTGGCAGCCGTGCAGCGTCGGCGCCATCGCGCAGGCCGATGGCGTCTACCGCATCGAGACTGCGCGCGGCCCGGTGACGGCCGGCCGCCTCGTCGTCGCCACTGGCGGCCTGTCCATCCCCAAGATCGGCGCGAGCGACCTGGGCTACCGGATCGCGCGGCAGTTCGGCATCCCGCTCGTGGCGCCACGCCCGGCACTGGTGCCGCTCACCTTCGAAGCGGCCCAATGGCAGCCCTGGGCCACGCTGTCGGGCGTGTCGCTGCCCGTGCGGATCACCACGGGCCAGGGCAGGCAACGCACGGCCTTCCACGAAGACCTGCTGTTCACCCACCGCGGACTCTCCGGCCCCGCCATCCTGCAGATCTCCAGTTACTGGCAGCCGGGCGAGGCGCTGTCCATCCACCTGGCGCCCGAGATCCAGTTGCACGCGGCGCTGCTGCAGGCCAAGGCCGATTCGAAAAAGCAGATCGCCAGACTCCTCGCCCAATGGCTGCCCGCGCGCCTGGCCGAGGCCTGGGCGGCCGAACGCACCGAGTGGCAACGCCCGGTCAACGAAGCGAGCGACAAGGCCCTTGCGCAGCTGGCCGATCGGCTCGGCGACTGGCGGCTCACCCCCAGCGGCACCGAAGGCTACAAAAAGGCCGAGGTGACGCTGGGCGGCGTCGACACCCGCGCGCTCTCGCAGCAGACCCTGGAGGCCACCGGCCGGCGGGGCCTGCACTTCATCGGCGAAGTCGTCGACATCACCGGCTGGCTGGGCGGCTACAACTTCCAGTGGGCCTGGGCCAGTGCCCATGCCTGCGCGCAGGCGCTGTAAAGCTCAGGTGATCCCTCTCTGAATATATTTTGAATGCAATGAATTCTCATTTATAATTGCATTAACTGAGCTTTGCATGTTCTCGTCATGATCGTCTGTGTCTGCCGCCGAATTTCGGAGCGTGAAATCGCGCGTCACGCACGTGCCGGCCTGAGTTTTGACGAAATCCAGCTGGAACTGGGCGTGGCGACGCAATGCGGATGCTGCGAACAGACAGCCCGCGCGGTCGCCGCGCAATGCAACGCCTCCACCCCCGTGGCAGCGCTGCACAATACGCTGGATGCGCCGGGAGCGCACGCCACGGCGTTGCACTGAGCCCCGCGGCGGGACCTGGATTCGCCTTGCCAGCGCCGCTGGCAAGCGTGCCAGGCAAGTCAGCCCTACCATCTGATGAACCACTTCGAGCAGTACGCAAGGAACCGTGGCACTCACCGCATGGCGGTGATCGTCGGCTGCGTCGTGGCCGTGCATGCCGCGGCGCTTTGGGCACTGCAGTCCGGATTGCTGCGAAAAGCCGTGCAAGTG
>JAIOIA010000082.1:0-3139 GCA_019912745.1 Comamonas sp.
GCCCGGCATGCGCCGGAGCGGCCCGGCGGCGCCAGGGCGTGAGCGCCCGCGCGCCGAGCGGGGTTTTGCGGCGCGTACGCGCGGCACGCGCTGAACGCGCCGATTCAGGCGAAGGGCCGACCATCGCTCAGCGATGGTCGGCCCTTCGTGTTTCAGGCACGGTTTTCTCGCCAATAATCGGCCTTCCCTTGGAGTAAGCCATGCCCACTGCACCGTCTTTGGCCGCCGATTTCGAGCACATGTTCGATCTGGCTCCCGTCTCGCTCTGGCTGGAGGACTTCAGCGCCGTGCGCTCGCTGCTCGAGCGCTGGCGGGCACAGGGCGTGACCGATGTGGCGGCCTTTTTGCGCGAGCACCCCGATCGCGTGCACGAATACGGCAGCGCGATCCGCGTTCTCAAAGTCAACCAGCGTTCTCTGGTGCTGTTTGGCGCGGCCGACCAGGCCACGCTCGTGGCTTCGCTCGATCACGTCTTTCGAGACGACATGTTCGAGTCGGTGCTGGCCGAGGTGAGTCAACTGTGGAGCGGCGCGCTGGAGTTTGCCAACCAGACGGTGAACTATGCGCTCGACGGCAGACGCCTCGATGTGTTCATTCGCGGGCGCATCCTGCCGGGGCACGAGGCGAACTGGGATCGGGTGCTGGTCTCGCTGGAGGACAACACGCAGGAGCAACAGGCTCGCCTGCTGCTGCAGCACAGCGAGCGCCAGGCACGCCTGCTGTTCGAGCATTCGCCGGTCTCGCTCTGGGTCGAGGATTTCAGCGCGGTCAAGCGCCTGCTCGACCAGATCCGCGAGCGCGGCATCGTGGACCTGAAGACCTTTCTCAAGGTGCATCCCGAGTTCATCGAGCAGTGCATGCGCGAGATCCGTGTGATCGACGTCAATCGCACGACGCTCACGATGTTCGGCGCGCAGAGCCGGCACGCGTTGCTCGCGGGCTTGCACCGGGTCTTTCGCGACGAGATGCTCGACTCGTTTGCCGAACAGCTGATCGATTTGTGGGAAGGGCGTTTGTTGCAGCAGCGGGAAGTGGTGAACTACACGCTCGCGGGCACGCCGCTGAATATTCACATGCAGTTTGCCGTGCAGGAAGATCACGTGCACGACTGGAGCCTGGTGCTGCTCTCGCTCGTGGACATCACCGCCCGCAAGAAGGCCGAGGCGTATCTCGAATACCTGGGCAAGCACGATGTGCTCACGGGGCTGCGCAATCGGGCGTACTACATCGAGGAGCTCAACCGCCTCACGCGCAAGGGGCCGTGGCCGGTGGCGGTGATCGCGGTGGATCTCAACGGCCTGAAGGCCTTGAATGACGAGCAGGGCCATGCGGCGGGTGACGCGGTGCTGCGCCGCGCCGGCGAGGTGCTCGCCAAGGCGGTCGATACCCTGCCCGGGTGCGCGGCGCGTATCGGAGGCGATGAGTTTTGCGTGCTGCTGCCCGATGCGGATGAGCGCATGACGCAGGCCTTGCTGGAGCGCGTGGTCAGCCTGCAGGAGCTGAACAACCAGTACTACCCGGGCCAGCCGCTGAGTCTGGCCATGGGGACGGCGGTGGCGCGCGAGGGCGAGTCGCTCGAGGCGGTGGTTCATCGCGCCGATCAGGCGATGTACACCTCCAAGGCACGCTACTACGAGGCGCAGGAAATCAACCGGCGCCAGCGCTGAGGCCGTGCTTCGGCGCCTTCAGACGAAATGGCGCCCGATCTCGGGCCAGCGCCGGTGCAGGTAGATCCAGGCCAGCAGGCCGACGAGCATCAGCAGCAGCGAGGCCACGGCCAGCCATACCGTGGAGTGCATCACGAGTGGCGCAATCACCCCGGCGACGAAGCCGTTGGCGGTGGAGCCGACGAACATCTGCAGCGACGAGGCCATGCCGCGGCGCGAGGGCACGAGATCGAGCACCAGCAGCGTGATTACCGGCACCATCAGCGCCCAGCCGAAAGAGAAGATGCAGATCGGCAGCAACGCCCAGGCCACATGCGGCGTGAACAGCAGATTGGCCGTGAGGTTGATGAGCTCCATCGCCACCATGATCACGAAGCCGTGGCGGATTTGGTGCTTGGGCAGCACGCGGCCCGCCATGCGCCCGCTGACCCAGGCGCCGCCCATGATCCCGCCGATGTTCAGCAGGAAAAACCAGAAAAACTGGCCGGGCTGAAGATGCAGGTGCTCGCCCAGGAAGGCGGGCGCCGCGAGGATGTAGAGGAACATGCCGTTGAACGGCACGCCGCTGGCCAGCGCCAGCAGGATGAAGCGCGGATTGGCGATCAGCCCCCAATACCCCTGCAACAGCGGCACGAGGCGCAGCGGCTGACGCCGCTCTAGCGGCAGGGATTCGGGGAGCGCTCGCCAGATGGTCGCCAGCAGCAGTACCGCGACGATGGTGAGAAACCAAAACACGCTCTGCCAGGGCAGATGTTCGGAAAGCCACCCGCCCATCATCGGGGCGATGGCCGGCGCGATGCCGAAGAAGATCGTCACCTGGCTCATGACGCGCTGGGCCTGCGCGGGCGCGAACAGGTCGCGGATGACCGCGCGCGAGACGACGATGCCGCCCCCGGCCGAGAGGCCCTGCACCGCGCGAAAGAAGATCAACCAACCCGCGCTGGGCGCGAGGGCGCAGCCGGCCGAGGCGAGCGTGAACATGGACAGGCTCCACAGCACGATGGGGCGGCGCCCGAAGCTGTCGGACAACGAGCCGTGGAACAGCGCCATGAAGGCGAACGCGAACAGATAGGCGGAGAGCGTCTGCTGCATCTGCAGCGGCGTGGCGTCCAGGCCGCGCGCGATGGCCGAGAACGCGGGCAGGTAGGTATCGATGGCAAACGGTCCGAGCATGCCCAGCAGCGCGAGCAGCACGGAAAGCACCCACCTCGGGCCGCGCCAGGTCACGGAGGCGCTGGAATGCATGAACGGGCTTTCTGACGCGCCATGGGCAAGGCGCCTCCGCAAGGTTTGTACACTGACTGGCGACATTTCATCGCCGGGCGATGAAACAAAAAATTGCTCGTGTCAAGCCCTGAGTGGAAATTGCCCAAGGCTTGAAACTCTATATGGGACGCTAGGTTAGCTCTGTTTCGGGCAGTTTGGATTGACTGCTGCGTTGTGGGCTAGGTGCCACATAAGAGCGACGAGGG
>JAIOIA010000083.1:0-3441 GCA_019912745.1 Comamonas sp.
GGATCATGCGGGCGGCGGCGATCTTCAGACCCGCGGCTTCAAAACGCGCGTAGATCTGGCCGATCACGTTCTTGGCGACGGCATCGGGTTTGATGATGGAGAGGGTACGTTCGAGGGCCATGAGGCTGTTCCTGTTCTGAATGGAATGAAGCGAGACTTGCAACAAGTGCAAAAAACAGTCGATTTTACGGTGTACGGTCAAGGCCGACGGCCACTCCGGCGCTGGCCGGGATTTTGCCGCTGGCGGCGCTGGCGCGCGAAGCTGTCGGCGCCGATGTAGCCCACCGAGGTCTTCATCGGGTCGGGTTGGGCACTGCCGCCCTGACGGGAATCGCGCCCCTGCTGTCCTTGCGCACCGCGTCGCCCGTTTCTCTGCCCTCCACCACCGCCACCCTTGCGCTCACCGCGAGCCAGCGCCCGATCGGGCAGGCCGGCCGCCTGCGCCAGCGCGCGGATGTCACGTTCGTCCAGCTCCATCCAGGTGCCGCGCTTGAGACCGCGCGGCAGCACCATGGCGCCGTAGCGGATGCGGATGAGACGGCTCACGGCATGGCCCACGGCTTCGATCATGCGGCGCACCTCGCGGTTGCGGCCCTCGGCAATCGTCACGCGGTACCAGCAATTGGCGCCTTCACCACCGCCATCCTCAATGGTGCCGAATGCCGCCACGCCATCGTCGAGCGCGACGCCATCGAGCAGCTGCTGCTTTTCCTCGTTGCTCAAGGCACCGAGCACGCGCACGGCGTATTCGCGCTCCGTGCCGAAGCGAGGATGCATCAGCCGGTTGGCCAGATCGCCCGAATTGGTGAAGAGCAGCAAGCCCTCGGTATTCAGATCGAGCCGTCCCACCGACTGCCACTTGCCCTGCGGCAGTCGCGGGAGCTTGCGAAATACCGTCGGGCGGTTTTCCGGGTCGTCCATCGTGACCACTTCCCCCGCGGGCTTGTGGTAGGCGAGCACGCGCGGCGCCGGCGGCTCGATGCGAAAGCGGATCGGCTTGCCGTTGACCTTGATCTGGTCACCAAACTGCACGCGCTGGCCAATGTGGGCCGGTTCGTTGTTGACCGAGATGCGCCCTTCCAGGATGAGCTGCTCCATCTCCAGGCGCGAACCCATGCCCGCCTGCGCCAGCACCTTGTGCAGCTTGGGCGATTCGGGGCGCGGCTGCAGCACGCGCTTGGGCGCGGCGAGCTCGGGATTTTCGTCGTCCTGATCGAGCTGTCCGGAGACAACATCCGCAAACCGGTATCCAGGCTCACCGCCACCGGCTCCAACGGTTGTCCCGGGCTGCCCTTCTCTCGGCACACCGCGTGGTCCCCGCCTGCGCCTGCCCAGCTGCGTGCGCCGCGCAGGGTGCTCGTGATCCTCAGGCGCGCGCCCCTGGGCCGAAGCGTTGTCGACCGGACCTGCGTTCTGTTCATCGTTCATCATCATTTCCCGCGGTGGTTGGTGCACCCTCATCCAGATTCGGCCGCTCATCGGCGGGCAGCGCCAGCGCCACCTGCCTCTCATCACCTTCGAGCATGTCCGCCGTGCCGGCCTGCAGCGGCGGCAAGTCGGCAATCGATTCCAAGCCAAGGTCATCGAGGAACTGCCGCGTGGTGGCAAAAAGCGCGGGGCGCCCCACCGTCTCGCGGTGTCCGATCACCTCGATCCAGCCCCGGTCTTCCAGCTGCTTGATGATCAGGCTGCCCACCACCACGCCGCGGATGTCCTCGATGTCGCCGCGCGTCACCGGCTGGCGATGCGCAATGATGGCCAGCGTTTCCAGCGTCGCACGGCTGTAGCGCGCAGGCTTCTCGGGCACGAGGCGATCGAGCCAGATGCGCATCTCGGGGCGGCTCTGAAACCGCCAGCCGGACGCCACCTGCACCAGCTGCACCCCGCGCTGCGCCCAGTCCGCCTGCAGCTCTCCCAGCAGGAACTTGATGGTATCGGCGCCCACCGCCTCGTCGAACAACGCGCGCAGATCACGCAGCGCCAGCGGCTGCTGCGAGCAGATCAACGCGGTCTCCAGGACCTTCTTGGCTTCCACCGTGTTCATGGTCTGACGCCCTGGACAGACATGCCACGCGTGTGACCCGGCCTGTCAAAGCGACGCTAATGCGGATTTGTGGGTGCGCGGCCCGAACCAGAGAGCCGCATGAACGCGCGCAAGGAGCAACCCCGCTGCGCTGAGGCCAGCGCCGCAAGATACCAGCGCGACGCAAACTTATGGCTCATTGTAGTCCAAGCCCAGCACGTCAAGCGCATGGCGGAAATCCCGCGGCAGAGGCGCACTCCAGCGCATGGGCGCGCCAGTGACAGGGTGCGCCAGGGCCAGGGAAAAGGCATGCAGGGCCTGGCGCTGCATGTCCGCCGCGGGCGCGCCGCCATACAAGGCATCAGCCACCAGAGGGTGCCCGATGGACGCCATGTGTACGCGAATCTGGTGCGTGCGCCCTGTGTGAAGGCTGCAGCGCACCAGGCTGAGCCGGCCGTCGGTCGCCAGGCCTTGCACGTCGGTGCGCGCGGTCTTGCCCGGGCGCAGCGCCAGATCCACCACCGCCATGCGCAGGCGATTGCGCGGATCGCGCCCGATGGGCGCGTCCATGCTTCGCCGCGTGCCCGGCGCCCATCGCCCCCAGGCCAGGGCCAGATAACGCCGGCTGACCTCGTGGGCGGAAATGGCTCGCGTCAGCGCATCCATGGCCGCGCGGGTGCGCGCCACTACCATCAGACCGCTCGTGTCCTTGTCCAGCCGGTGCACGATGCCCGCGCGCGGCAGCTGTGCCGCGCCCGCGTCACGCCCGAGCAGGCCATTGAGCAGCGTGCCGCTCCAATGTCCGGCCGCGGGGTGCACGACGAGTCCGGCGGGCTTGTTGATCACCAGCAGATGCTCGTCTTCATACACCACATCGATCTGAATCGGCTCGGGGTGAAATGCCTGGCTCTGCTCGGTGGGGCGCATCTGCACCCGCAGCAGATCACCGGCGCGTACCTTGTGCGCGGGCTTGACACCGACGCGGCCGTTGAGCTGTACCGCCCCCTGCTCCAGCAGCTGCTGCAGGTAGCTGCGCGAGAACTCGGGCACCAGCAGGGCGAGCGCCTTGTCCAGACGCAGCCCGTGCTCGCTGGCCGAAATGGTCAGGTTGCGCTGCTCGCACTCCGCCTGGTCAAGCTGCGGCTCGCCGCTCTCGCCGTGCGGCGCGGGCCCGGCCATCAGCGTGCGGGCAGGTAGCGCATCGGATCGACCGGCTTGCCTTCGCGGCGCACTTCAAAGTGCAGTTTCACGTGGTCGGTATCGCTGCTGCCCATCTCGGCAATCTTCTGGCCCCGATGCACGGTCTGGTCTTCCTTGACCAGCAGCTTCTGGTTGTGCGCGTAGGCCGTCAGATAAGTTTTGTTGTGCTGCACGATCAGCAGGTTGCCATAACCGCGCAGGCCCGCCCCGGCGTAGAC
>JAIOIA010000084.1:0-21780 GCA_019912745.1 Comamonas sp.
TTCGTCGGCAGCTCGGGCCGTGTGTTTCCGGCCGACATGAAGGCCGCGCCGCTGCTGCGCGCCTGGCTGCAGCGCCTGCATGCCCAGGGGGTGCGCTGGCACGTGCGCCATCGCTTCACCGGCTGGGCGAATGACGGGGCACTGCGGATGACCACGCCCCAGGGCGAGGTGCGCGTCACGGCGCGTGCCGGGGTACTAGCCCTGGGCGGGGCGAGCTGGCCGCGCCTGGGCTCGGACGCGGCCTGGGTGCCGCTGCTGGAGGAAAAAGGCGTGCCGGTGGCGCCGCTGAAAAGCGCCAACTGCGGCTTTGACGTGCGCGGGCCGGACGGCTCGCCCGGCTGGTCGCCCTTTTTTGCCGAGCGCCATGCCGGCCAGCCGCTCAAGACCGTGGCGCTGCGCTGCGCGGGGTTCGACCGGCGCGGTGAATTCGTCGTCACGGCCAGCGGGGTGGAAGGCAGCCTGATCTACGCCGCCTCGGCCCTGCTGCGCGACGCCATCGAGGCGCAAGGCGAGGTGACCCCGCACCTGGACCTGCTGCCCGACCGTTCACCCGAGCAGGTGCGCTCGGCCGTCCTGCATCCGCGTGGCGCGCGCAGTGTGGCCAGCCACCTCAAGAGCCGCCTGGGGCTGCAGGGCATCAAGATGGCGCTGCTGCATGAACAGCTTGGCAAGGAGGGCGTGCACGATGCGGCGCGGCTGGCCGCCGCCATCAAGGCCTTGCCCCTGACCCTGGTGGCCGCGCGGCCGCTGGCGGAGGCCATCAGCACCGCGGGTGGCGTGCGCTTTGAAGACTTGGACGCCCGCTTGATGCCGAGCCGCCTGCCGGGCGTCTTCTGCGCGGGCGAGATGCTTGATTGGGAGGCGCCCACCGGCGGCTATCTGCTCACCGCCTGCATGGCCACGGGCCGCGCGGCCGGGCAGGGCGCGGTGCGCTGGATCGAGGCGGGCCGAACAGTTTGAACCGCCTTGACGCGCCGGCGCGGCGCCGCGGAAATGACCGCCGACATCCGCGTGCAAACTTATAGAATGGCCGCGTACCGCGCCACCACGGGCGCTGGAGGACCTCACATGGCAAAGTCCCAGTCTGAAATCGATGAGCGCGCCAACCTGGCCGGTTCGAACAAGTTCGAAATGCTGATGTTTCGCCTGGGCAAGGACAAGGCGCTGGGCCAGTCCGAGCTGTTTGGCATCAACGTCTTCAAGATTCGCGAGATCATGGCCATGCCCACGATCACGCCGGTGGTGGGGGCGGACAAGCTCTCGCTGGGCGTGGTGAACCTGCGCGGGCAGGTGATCCCCGTGTTCGATCTGCCGGCCATGGTCGGCTGCACGCCTGAGACGGGGCTCAACATTCTGCTGGTGACCGAGTACGGCCGCAGCATCCAGGCCTTTGCGGTCGAGTCGGTGGAAGACATCGCGCGACTGGACTGGAAGCAGGTGATCCCCGCGGAAGCCAGCGGCAATTCCAAGTCGCTGGTGACGAGCTTTGCGCGGCTCGAGGACGATGGCAGTGGCCAGCAGCGTCTGGCGCAGGTGCTGGACGTCGAGGCCATCGTGCAGATGATCACCCCCGAAAAGGACCGCCACGCCGTGGATGGCAAGAAACTGGGCGCCAAGGTGCGCATGAAGGGCGAGTCCATCGTGCTCGCCGCCGATGACTCCTTCGTCGCGCGTTCGCTGCTGGAGCAGGAGCTCAAGGGGTTGGCGGCGCCCTACGAGATCGTCAAGTCGGGCAAGGAGGCGTGGGAGCGGCTGAACGCGCTGGCCGAACAGGCCAAGGCCGAGGGCAAGTCCATCCTCGACAAGGTCGGGCTCGTGCTGACCGACCTGGAAATGCCCGAGATGGATGGCTTCACGCTCACGCGCAACATCAAGCAGGACACGCGCTTTGCCGGTTTGCCGGTGCTGATCCATTCCTCGCTTACGGGCACGACCAATGAGGGGCTGGTTCAGAAGGTTGGTGCCAATGGCTATGTCGCCAAGTTCGAGGCGGCAGAACTCGCCCAGGCCATCCGCACGGCCTTGGCGGACAGCGCGGCCGCCACGGTGGCGGCCTGAGCGCGGATCAGACTCAGACCTGATCGGCCGACAGGCCCGCGGTCTGGCTGAAGCCCGCGTCCACGTAGGTGATCTCGGCCGTCATGCCGCTGGCCAGGTTGCTCAGCAGGAAGGCGGCGACGTTGCCCACGTCCTCGATCGTCACGTTGCGCCTGAGCGGCGCGGCGTCGGCCACGCGAGAGAGCAGCTTGCCGAAATCCTTGATGCCGCTGGCCGCCAGCGTCTTGATCGGCCCGGCCGAAATGCCGTTGACGCGGATCGCCCGGCCGTCCTCGGTGCGGCCCATCGCTTCGGCCAGGTAGCGCACGCTGGCTTCGAGCGAGGCCTTGGCCAGGCCCATGGCGTTGTAGTTGGGAATGCTGCGCAGCGAGCCCAGGTAGGTGAGCGTGAGCAGCGCCGACTGGTCGTTCAGGTAGGGCAGCGCCGCTTTGGCCAGCGCCGCGAAGCTGTAGGCGCTGATGTCGTGCGCGATGCGGAAGTTCTCGCGCGAGAGACCGTCGAAGAAGTTGCCCGCGATCGCTTCGCGCGGCGCAAAGCCGATGCTGTGCACGAAGCCGTCGAACGTGCCCCAGGCGGCGTGCAGATCGGCGAAGAGCCGCTCGATCTGCGCATCGTCACCCACGTCGCAGTCGAGCACCAGCGTGGAGCCGAATTCGGCCGCGAACTCGGTGATGCGCTCCTTGAAGCGCTCGCCCACGTAGCTGAAGGCCAGCTGCGCGCCTTGCTGGTGGCAGGCGCGCGCGATGCCGTACGCGATGGAGCGGTTGGACAGCACGCCCGTGATGAGCAGCTTCTTGCCTGCGAGAAAACCCATTGTTGTTCTCCTGATGGTGCGGTGGTTCAGTGCAGAATTGTCGCATGCGAGGTTTGCGACTCTTCCTGCTCGGCGCCTGTCTGGCGGCGGTGCTGCCCGTGCGCGCCGACTATGCCTACGCGCTCTGGGGCGATGTGAAGGAGCCGGCCGATTTCACGCACTTTCCCTATGTGAATCCGGACGCGCCCAAGGGCGGCGAGTTGCGCCTGGTGAGCAATTCGCGCGCTTCCACCTTCGACAAATACAACCCCTTCACCATCCGCGGCAGCGCCCCGGCCTACCTGTCGCAGCTGATGTTCGACACGCTGCTCACCGGCTCGCTGGACGAGACCGCCACCGGCTACGGGCTGCTGGCCGAGGACGTGAGCGTGGCGGCCGACGGCCTTTCCGCCACCTTCCGCCTGCGGCCCGAGGCGCGCTTTCACGATGGCTCGCCCGTCACGGCGCAGGACGTGAAGTACAGCTACGACACGCTGGTGGGCCCCTACGTCTCGCCCGGCTACAAGACCATGCTCTACGAGGTGGCCGGCTGCGACGTGCTGGACGAACGCACGGTGCGTTTTCGCTTCAAGGTGCCGAACCGCGAGCTGCCGCTCACCGTCGGCGGCCTGCCCGTGTTCAGCCGCGCCTGGGGCGCGGGCAAGACCTTCGACCAGGTGGTGACGGACACGCCCATCGGCAGCGGACCGTACAGGATAGGCCCGGTGAATTTCGGCAAGGACATCACCTACGTGCGCGACCCCCAGTATTGGGCGCGCGACTTGCCGGTGCGCAAGGGCACGGCCAACTTCGACCGCATCCTGGTCAAGATCTACAAGGACAACACCGCGCGCCTGGAGGCGCTGAAGGCGGGTGAGTTCGACCTGATGCGATTTTTCAGCGCCGGCGACTGGGCGCGGCGCGTCAATGGCAAGCGCTTCGCGACCGGGGAGCTGGTCAAGACCGAGTTCAGGAACAAGCTGCCCGCGGGCTTTCAGAGCTACGTGCTCAATACCCGCCGCCCGCTGCTCCAGGACCTGCGCGTGCGCCGCGCGCTCGGCCTGGCGTTCGACTACGAGTGGATGAACAGTCACCTGTTCTACGGGGCGTACCAGCGCGTGCAGGGCCTCTTCGGCAACACGCGCTGCGAGACGCAGGGCGAACCCACGCCCGCCGAGCTGGCGCTGCTGAGTCCCTGGCGCGCGCAGCTGCCCGAGGCCACCTTCGGCCCCATGGTGCAGCCGCTCGTCACCCCCGATGCGATGGCGCTGCGCGAGCACCTGCGCCTGGCCCAACAGCTCCTGAAGGAAGCGGGCTGGGAGGTGAAGGACGGTGTGCTCAGAAATGCGCAGGGCGAGCCCTTCGTACTCGAATACATGGACAGCAGCGAAGGCGGCATGCGCACCATCTTCTCGTGGCAGCGCAACCTGGCCCGGCTGGGCATCACGCTCAACTACCGCTCGGTCGATTTCGCGCTGTACCAGCAGCGGCTGCAGAAATTCGACTTCGACATCACCACCATCGCCTTCCAGGGCACGAACAACCCGGGGCAGGAGTTCGCCGATCTGTTCGGCAGCCAGGCGGCCGACCAGGAAGATTCGGGCAATTTCGCGGGGGTGAAGAACCCGGCCGTCGATGCCGTCATTCGCGCCATGGTCTCGGCCGGAACGCTGGCCCAGATGCTGCCCGCCTGCCACGCGCTGGACCGCATCATCGCGGCCGAGCACTACCTGATCCCTCAGTGGTACGCCAGCACGCATCGCATGGTGTACGACGCCTGGCGCCTGGCGCGTCCCGACGTGGTGCCGCCGTACTCGCCGGGCGAGATGTGGGTGGTGGACACCTGGTGGTCGAAAAAACCCTGACGCCCGTCAACCCATCCACGGAGATGCTTTCATGGCCGGTGCCAGCCTTCTGACCCTGCTCGACGACATTGCCACGCTGCTCGACGACGTCGCCCTGATGACCAAGGTGGCGGCGAAGAAAAGCGCCGTCGTGGCGGACGACGTGACCAGCATGACCAAGGTGGCCACGCAGAAAACCGCCGGCGTGCTCGGCGACGACCTGGCGCTCAATGCCCAGCAGGTCAGCGGCGTGCGCGCCGTGCGCGAAATTCCCGTGGTCTGGGCGGTGGCCAAGGGCTCGCTTGTGAACAAGGCCATCCTCGTGCCGGCCGCGCTGGCGGTCAGCGCCTTCGTGCCCTGGCTCATCGCGCCGCTGCTGATGCTGGGCGGCGCGTTTCTGTGCTTCGAGGGCGTGGAAAAACTCACGCACCGCTTCCTGCACGATCCCGCGCCGGCCGAGCCGGGCGCGGCGCCGCCGCCGGTGGTCGATCTGGCGGCGGATCTGGCGGCGCTGGAGAAGAGCCGGATACGCGGCGCGGTGCGCACCGACTTCATTCTTTCGGCCGAGATCATCGTCATCGCGCTGGGCACCGTCGCCAGTGCGCCGTGGGCGCAGCAGGTGGCCGTGCTGGTCGGCATCGCCATCATCATGACGGTGGGCGTCTACGGCCTGGTGGGCGCCATCGTCAAGCTCGACGACCTCGGCCTGTGGCTCAGCGCCAGGGCGGGTCGCTCAGCGCAGGCCCTGGGCGCCCTGCTGCTGGCAACCGCACCCCGGCTGATGCGGTTTCTCTCGGTGGCGGGCACGGCGGCCATGTTCCTCGTCGGCGGCGGCATCTTGGCGCATGGCGTCGCGCCCCTGCACCACGGCATCGAGGCCGTCGGCGCGGCCGCTCAGTACGGCCCGCTGGGCGGCCTGTGGCGGGTGCTCGCCGTGAATTCGCTCAACGTGCTCGTCGGCATGATTGTGGGCGCGTTGGTGCTGGGGGCGGTGATGGCGCTGCGCCGGGGACGAGCGCCAGCGTCCTCCACGCCGGTGAAGCCGGGGCACTGAACGGCACCGTTGCGGGGGACCGCCAGACAAGGGAACGGCGAACCGTCCAGGCAAGGGGCGATGTCCGCGGCAGAGCCGGCTGCGTGCAATGGTTGGCGCCCGTGCGTGAGGTGCCCCCGAGGCCCATTCACACCGCCTGGCTCCACGGCAGCGCGTGCCACTGCCCGCGCGCGTAGCGCACCAGGCGCCCGTCGTGCGCCCAGCGCCACAGGTGCATCCACCCGTTGTCCACGAGCTGGCGCACCACGGCCTGGCGCTGCAGCACGCCTTCGATGGCGGTGGCGGGGGCGTCGATCACCGTGGTCAGCCGCAGCGGCTCATGCACCCAGCGCGTGCCGTCGTGCAGCGACTGCAGCGGCAGGCCGATGCGCAGATCGCCCCCGTTGCCCTCGAAAACCCCGATGTGTCCGCCCACCACGTTCAGCAGCAGCTTGTTGCCGGTGCCCAGCCGTTCGGGGTCGCAGGTGCTGGCGTTGTATTGCCAGTTGATCCAGTGCGTGACCAGCATGGGCGCGGTCATCAGTTGTTCGAGTAGCGTACCCTGCGGGTCCTGCGCGCTGTCGTAGGCGTGCAGAAAGCAGCGGCTGCCCAGCACGATGCCGCGGCTGCGCCAGCGCGGGCCGATGATGAACGAGGCGTTGCCTGCCAGGCCCCATTCGGGGCGGTTCTGCGCGCCGTCGTTGGCGCGGCGCCTGAATTGCCGCAGCACCTGCGTGTGCGTACCGCGCGGCGTAAGCCCCAGCGTGGGCGCGCGTTCGCGCCGCGCCTGGTCGCAGGCGTGGCGCAGCACGGCTTGCAGCTGCTCCCAGCGCGGGCGTGCCGGGGCGGGCATCAGGTCCAGGTCGAAGGCTTCGATCTCGTCGGTGGCGGTGTTGTGCAGCGCGCCGATGAACCAGGTCTGCGTGGGCACGGCGATGCCCTGTTCGGCCAGGCCGATGCGGACTTCGGGTTCGTTGAGCAGGCGGGCCAGGCTGCGCGCGTTGGCCTCCCCGGTCTGGCCGCTGCAGGCGCCGCAGTCGAGCGCGGAGGCGGTGGCGTTGTTCGCGGTCTGGCTGCCGTGGCCGACGAAGAGCACCAGCGGCGCGAGCTGGCGCGCCAGGCCCGTGGCACGCAGCACCTTGGCGGCGAGTTCGACCTTGGCCTGCGGCGCCAGGTGTTGCAGGCCCGGGCGGCACAGCGGCCGCAGGCGCATGGGCAGGCCCGCGTGGTCTTCGTTGGCGCGCGCCTGGCCTGACGGGTTCAGGAAGCGCCACAGCGGCTTGAGGTAGGTGACCCCGGCCGCCTCGACGTAGGAGAAGGCGGCGCCGGGCCAGCGGCCCGCCGATTGCCATTGCTCGCCCACGCCCAGGTTCTGCTCGCGCGCCTGCAGCGCGGCTGCGTTCAGTTCGGTGGCGGGCGTGTCGCCCCGCGCCGGGATGATCTCGTCGCCCACCTCCAGCGCGGGTCCGAGCAGGCCTGGCAGCTGCGGACGGCGCGCGTGCGAGCCAAACGGCGTATAGGCCAGCGGCACGCCGAAGAAGCCGGCAAAGCCCAGTGTCTGCACCGCGGGCCAGACGGCTTCGATCGCGCGGCGCAGCGGTTCGCTGCGCACGTCGATGCAGAAGGCCGCCTGCACCTGCACCTCCGGTTCGGCCACGGGCGGGCAGGCCGCGGCCAGGCGCGTGGAGAGCTCGCGCTGGTAGCCGGCTTCGTAGGCCCACTGCCAGAGTTCATCCACGAGCAGTTCGCGTTCGCTTTGCGCCAGCAGCGCGGGGGCTTCGTGCCACGCATGCTGCAGTGCGTGAAACGCCTGGTGCGCCGCCGTGTCGTTCTTGCCTTCGAGCAGAATCGCCCCCCAGGCCAACCGGATGGCGAGCAGATCGCGCAGGTGTTCGTCGCGCTGCCCCCGCAGCTCGGCCTGCCAGCCCAGATACGCGCACCACGAGGCCCAGCCGTTGACCGTGAGCAGCACGGCTTCGAGGTAGTCGGCCCACACCTCGGGGGGCAGCTGCACGCGTTCGAGCACCCAACGTTCCGCCTCCTGCCGCGTGGGCGGCAGGGCCTTGAGCGCATCGCCCAGGCCGGGCAGGCCCATCAGCGTGCCGATGCCGTAATCGTGGCCCAGCGTATCGCGCCAGAAGGCGTAGAGGCTGGTCTGGCGCTGGGGCTGCCATTCGGCCTGCTGCGTATCGAACCAGGCGGCGCAGGTCTGGCTCACCTGATAGGTGATGGCCTGACGCCACGACAGCCGGGCGCCGCGCCGCGGGTCGTTGTCCAGCACGTCGATCAGCAGGGGCAGCTGCGGCGTGCGCAGGTTGGTATCGAGCGCGGCAATCAGGGTGTCAGGCGTCCATCCGGCGCAGACCTCGGCGCTCTGCTGTGCCAGCGCGCACGCCAGATCGCGGCTTTGGATGCGCCCTTCCTGCCAGACCTGGCGCAGCATCGCGCGGGGTGCAAGCACCTGAATGTGGCCGAGCACCATCATGCGCGCGGCGACGCGGCGCACCGGCATGTGAATGCGCTTCCAGTGCGGGTTGACGGCGACGGAGCGATCGAGCGGCCAACTGGGCGCGATCGCCCGGCAGGCCTGCTCGCAGGCCGCCTCGACGGCCGCGTGCCAGTCGGCGGTGGGCGATGGCGTGGCGCCCGCCGCGCTGTCCACGGGGGTGGACACGAGTTCGGTATCGGTATTCATGGCGGTCTCTCCGTCTTTACCGCGGGCTCACCACGGCCCAGGTGGCGGCCGGGCTCGGAACCGCCGTGGTGGGGGCCGCCGTCCACTGCGCGGGCCACAGGCGCAGTGCCAGCCGGGTGTAGTGCTCGTCCACGTAAAAGCCGGCGTAGCTCCAGCGCTGCCAGATGCCCAGCGCGTGCGGGCGCCATTGCAGCACCGCCAGGCACGCGTACAGCGCCGTCATGCCGATCAGCGTCACCACGCCCTGGGCGGTGTTCGGCGCTTCGTGCAGGCCCAGGGGCAGGGCGTGCGCGAGCAGCGCGGCCAGGCCCAGGGCGGCCACCATCAGCATGCCCGCGACGATCTGCGTGACGGTGGTGCGCGCGCTCACGCCGCGCGCCAGCCACAGCAGCGGCGCCCAGGCCAGGGCCAGCAGCAGCGTCCACCACCACGGCCAGGCGATGGCGCCGTTCGCCAGCTGCAGCGCCATCCGGATGGCGGCCGCCAGCACGGGCGCGGCCAGCAGCGGCGCCGCGTGCATGCCGTGCGCGCCGTGCAGCATCCGCAGCCGCGTCTCGCGCACGGCGCTCGAGGCCGAGAGGAAGTGGTGCGCCTTGTACAGCGAGTGGCCGATCAGGTGCAGCGCCGCCAGCGTGTACATGCCCAGGCCGCATTCCAGCACCATGAAGCCCATCTGCGCGGCGGTGGACCAGGCGAGCCGCACCTTGATGGTGATGCGCGTGAGCATCACCATGCCCGCGAGCACGGCTGACGCCAGGCCTAGGGCCACGAGCAGCCAGCGGGCAGCGGCCGCGTGATCGAGCAGCGGGGCGAAGCGGATCAGGATGAAGCCGCCGAGATTGACCACCCCGGCGTGCAGCAGCGCGGAGACGGGCGTGGGCGCTTCCATCACCTGGATCAGCCAGCCGTGCACCGGCAGCAGCGCGGTGCGCAGGATGACCGCCAGCGCCAGGCACAGCGCGCACAGCTGCAGCGCCGTGTCCGCGCCGTGCTGGTTCACGGTGTCGAGCAGGTCGGTGAGCGAGCCGCTGCCCACGGAGCTCCAGGCGAGCAGGGCGGCTGCCAGCAGCAGCACGTCGGCCGCCCGATCGGCCAGGCGCTTCTTGTGCACGGCCAGGCGCGCAAACGGGCGTTCGGCATAAAAGCACAGCAGGTGCTGCAGTGCCACGCCGATCAGCGCCCAAGCCGCGATCAGCACCAGCCAGTGGTCGGCCAGCAGCAACAGCTGCACGGCCGCCAGCACGCCCGCCAGCGCCGCCGCGTAGGTCCGCTGCCGGGCTTCGCCTTCCAGGTAGCGGGAGGAGAAGCTGCCGATCACCGTGCCGAGAAACTGCACCAGGACGGCGACGACGCCCGCCAGCGGCGTGAGCACCAGCCATCCGGGCCAGACCGGCGTGGCCTGGATCGCGGGATCGGGCCACAGCCCCGGCAGAGTGGCCAGCAGCGCCAGCACGCTCAGTGGCATGAACACGCGCCAGGGTCGGTGAAGGGCCTTGTGGGTCGCCAGGATCAGCGCCGAGGCGGCGAGCAACATGACTGAAACGACGGGCAGGAAGGCAGGGAGGGCGGTCATGAATTCATTGCGACGTGTGAAAACGATTGCAATGGTGCATCGCAGCACGTGTTCTGTAAAATACATTGATAAGAACAAATTAATCTATTAAAAAGAACGATGCGTCTGGAGCAGCTCAACTTCCGCCACCTCTTCTACTTCTGGCGCGTGGCTCGCCTGGGGCATCTGACGCGCGCCGCGCAGGAGCTGCACACCTCGCAGTCCTCGCTGTCCGCGCAGATCCGCCAGCTCGAAGACCGCCTGGGCAGTCCGCTGTTCACGCGCGAGGGGCGACGCATGGTGCTCACCGAGACCGGTCATCTGGCGCTGGCCTACGCGGAGAACATCTTCGGCCTCGGTCAGGAGATGCTCGGGCGGGTGCAGGGGCAGAACGAAGGGCTCAGCCACCTGCGCATCGGCAGCGTGGCCACCATGTCGCGCAACTACCAGGAAAACCTGTACCGGCCGCTGCTCGCTGACCCCACGGTGCTGCTCACGCTCGAGTCGGGTTTGCTGGAAAACCTGCTCGAGCGCCTGACCGAGCATCAGCTCGACCTGGTGCTGGCCAACGAGCCCGTGGCGGCGGACGCGCACCGGCCCCTGCACTGCCGGTTTCTGGGCAGCCAGCCGATTTCGCTCATCGGTCCGGTGCAGCGCTGGCGCGGGCGGCAGCTGCGCGTTCCGCAGGATCTGGACGGCCTGGAAATCGCGCTGCCGGGCCCCAGGCACGCCGTGCGCGCGCAGTTCGATGCGCTGTGCATGAGCGAGGAGGTCAGGCCCAAGGTGCGCGCCGAGGTCGACGACATGGCCATGCTGCGGCTCGTGGCGCGCGACAGCGGCTGGCTCGCGATGATGCCCGAGGTGGTGGTGCAGGACGAGCTGCGCAACGGCCTGCTCTGCACCGTCGGGCAATGTCCGCAGCTGCACGAGCGCTTTTATGCCATCACCACCTCGCACCGCCACCACATCGAGCGGCTGGAAGCCCTGCTGCGGCTGGCCCCTGCGCTGTCGCTGGCCGCGGGCGTGGAGCAGGCCACGCGGCAGGCGCTGGGCCTGCCTTGAGCTGCGCCGGAACCGGCGTGTGCCTGCCGCGCCCGCGTGGCGCCGCGGGCTTACATAATCGGGCCCGATGACCGCCTACATCCTCAAGCGCATTCTGCTCATGCTGCCGACGCTCTTCGGGGTGCTGCTGCTCACCTTCGTGGTGATCCAGTTCGTGCCCGGCGGACCGGTGGAGCAGTATCTGGCCGAGGCCAAGGCCGGCATGGCGGGGCACAGCGGCGCCGAGGGCGCGGGCCTGGCGTACCGTGGCGCGCAAGGGGTGGATGCACGGCGGCTGCAGCAGATCAAGCAGCTCTATGGTTTCGACAAACCGGCGCACGAGCGGTTTGTCGAGATGCTTGGCAAGTTCGCGCGCTTCGACCTGGGGCGCAGCTTCTTCCAGAACAAGGACGTATGGCAGCTCATCAAGGAGAAGATGCCGGTCTCCATCAGCCTGGGGCTGTGGACGTTTTTCATCAGCTATCTGGTGGCCGTGCCGCTGGGCGTGGCCAAGGCGGTGCGCGCAGGCTCGCGTTTTGACCTTGTCACCACGCTGCTCATCCTGGTCGGCTACGCGATTCCGGGCTTCGTGCTGGGCCTGGCGCTGCTGGTGGTGTTCGGCGGGCAGCTGCAGTGGTTTCCGCTGCGTGGGCTCACGTCGAGCAACTGGGAAGAACTCGGCTGGGGCGCGCGCATCGTGGACTACCTCTGGCACATCACGCTGCCGGTGATCGCCATGGTAGCGGGCAGCTTCGCGGTGACGGCCATGCTCACCAAGAACGCCTTCCTGGAGGAAATCCGCAAGCAATACGTGCTCACCGCGCGCGCCAAGGGGCTTTCCGAGCGGCAGGTGCTCTATAGCCACGTGTTTCGCAACGCGCTCATTCCCATCGTCACCGGTTTTCCGTCGGCCTTCATCGGTGCGTTCTTCACCGGCTCGCTGCTGATCGAGACGCTGTTCTCGCTCGACGGCCTGGGGCTGCTGAGCTACGAGAGCGTGATCCGGCGCGACTACCCGGTGGTGCTGGGCACGCTCTACCTCTTCACGCTGATCGGCCTGCTGACCAAGCTGATCTCCGACCTGTGCTATGTCTGGGTCGATCCGCGGGTGAAATTCGATTGAGAGCCGGGATGGACAGCGCCGCCGCCCAGCCCGTCTCGCCTTCGCGCCGCGCCTGGTTGCGCTTCAAGCGCAACCGCCTGGGCTACTGGAGCCTGGTCGTCTTCTGCGCGCTGGTGCTGCTGAGCCTGGCCGCGGAACTCGTGAGCAACGACCGCCCGCTCGTCGTGCGCTACGAGGGGCAGACCTACTTCCCGATGCTGCATGACTACCCGGAAACCACGTTTGGCGGCGACTTCGCCACGCCGGCGGATTACCTCGACCCCTACGTCAGGCGGCGCATCACCACGGGCGGCAACTGGGCGCTCTACACGATCAACCCCTACGGCGCCAACACGCTGAACTACTACGCCAAGGCGCCTTATCCGTCGCCGCCCTCGGGCCAGAACTGGCTGGGCACGGACGACCGCGGGCGCGATCTGCTCGCGCAGCTGCTCTACGGCTTTCGCGTGAGCGTGCTCTTCGGCCTGGCGCTCACGGCGGTGGGCGTGGTGCTGGGTATCGCCGCGGGCGCGGTGCAAGGGTTTTTCGGCGGCAAGACCGATCTGGCGTTTCAGCGCTTCATCGAGATCTGGGGCTCGATGCCCGAGCTGTACCTGCTCATCATCTTCAGCGCCATCTTTTCACCCAGCGTCGCGCTGCTGCTGATCCTGCTCAGCCTGTTTGGCTGGATGGGCCTGTCGGACTACGTGCGCGCCGAGTTCCTGCGCAACCGCCAGCTCGACTATGTGAAGGCCGCGCGTGCGCTGGGCGTGCCCAGCGGTCAGATCATGTGGCGCCACATCCTGCCCAATTCGATGGTGCCGGTGGTCACCTTCCTGCCGTTTCGCATGAGTGCGGCGATCCTCGCGCTGACCTCGCTCGATTTCCTCGGCCTGGGCGTGCCGCCGGGCACACCCAGCCTGGGCGAGCTGCTGAGCCAGGGCAAGAACAACATCGATGCGTGGTGGATTTCGATCTTCACGTTTGCCGTGCTGGTGGTCACGCTGCTGCTGCTCACCTTCATGGGCGACGCGCTGCGCGACGCGCTCGATCCGCGAAAGGCCGATGTGTGACGACCCCCGAAACGCCGCTGCTGCAAGTGCGTGATCTGCGCGTGGCCTTTGGCGCCAAGGAGGTGGTGCACGGCGTCAGCTTCGAGATCCGCGCAGGCGAAAAATTCGCCCTCGTGGGCGAATCGGGTTCGGGCAAAACGGTGAGTGCGCTCTCGCTGCTGCGCCTCGCGGGCGAGGCCCGAATCATGGGCCAGGCCTTGCTGGACGGGCGCGACCTGCTCCAATTATCGGAACGCGACCTGCGCGGCGTGCGCGGCGCCAGCGTGGCGATGATCTTTCAGGAGCCGATGAGCGCGCTCAATCCGCTGATGGCGGTGGGCGCGCAGGTGGCCGAAGTCTTGATGCTCAAACAGGGTCTGAGCAAGGCGCAGAGCGCGAAGGCAGCTATTGAATTGTTTGCGGCGACGGGCATCCACGAGCCCGAGCGGCGCGTCGGAAATTTTCCACATCAGCTGTCGGGTGGGCAGCGCCAGCGCGCCATGATCGCGATGGCGCTGGCCAGCCGGCCCAGGCTGCTGCTGGCCGATGAGCCGACGACGGCGCTGGACGTCTCTCTGCGCGGCCAGATTCTTGAATTGCTGGCCGACCTGCAGCGCCAGAGCGGCATGGCGATGCTGCTCATCACGCACGACCTGCTCATGGTGCGCCGCTTCGCTGACCGCGTGGCGGTGATGGAGCAGGGACATCTGGTCGAGCACGGCGAGACGGCGCGCCTTTTCGAGGCGCCCGAGCACGCCTACACCCGCCGCCTGATCGCCAGCACGCCACGTCGCGACGTGGCCGAGGAGGCCGTCGCCGCCGATGCCCCCGTGGCCGCCCTGGCCGAGCGCCTGCGCGTAAGCTATCCGATGCCCTTGCCGGGGGTGCGCGGCTGGTTTCACAAGGGCGAGTTCGTGGCGGTGAAGGGGGCGAGCTTTCGGCTTTGCGTCGGGCGCACGCTGGGCGTGGTGGGTGAATCGGGCTCGGGCAAATCCACGCTGGCGCAGGCGCTGCTTGGCCTGCTGCCCAGCACCGGGGAACTGCAGGTGGCGGGGCAGCGCTGGCAGCACCCCGCGCAGCACAACAATGCGCACAACCGGCGGCTGCGCCGACAGGTTCAGGTGGTGTTCCAGGACCCGTTTTCCTCGCTCTCGCCGCGCCTGACGGTGCAGGAGATTGTCGGCGAGGGGCTCAGGGTGCACAGCCCCGGGCTGACCGAGGCCGAGCGCCGCGCACGGGTGCTGGCCGTGTTGACCGAAGTGGGGCTGACCGAGGCGCAGTTTCCCGGGCTGCTCGCGCGCTACCCGCATGAGTTTTCCGGCGGCCAGCGCCAGCGTCTGGCGGTGGCGCGCGCGCTCATCCTGGAGCCCGGCGTGCTGGTGCTCGATGAACCCACGAGCGCCCTCGACGTCACGATCCAGCAGCAGGTGCTGCAGCTGCTGCAGCGGTTGCAGAAGGAGCGCGGCCTGGCCTACCTGCTCATCACGCACGACATGGCTGTGGTGCGCGCCATGGCGCACGACGTGCTCGTGATGAAGGACGGCGAGGTGCTGGAGGCGGGGGACGTGCGCCAGGTGCTCGACGCGCCGCACCATCCCTACACGCGGCGGCTGGTGGAAGCGGCGGTGATGGCCAATGATGAGTGAGGTCTGCCGCGCGGTCTTCGCCGTCAGCGCAGCACCAGTACCGGCACGCTGCACAGCCTGAGCAGCGCCGTCGTGGTGCTGCCCACGATGAGCTGGCGGATGCGCGAGTGGCCGTAGGCGCCCAGCACCAGCAGCGTGCTGCCCAGACTTTCCAGCAGCGGCGGTATCACCTCTTCGGGCAGGCCGGGCAGGGTACGGGTGGTCACTGTGAAGCCCGCATCCGCGAGCAGGGTCTGCGCCGCGCGCAGGCGCTCCTGCAGGCGCGCGGGGCATTCGCCCACCATCACGAGCTCGGCCGGCATGCCGCGCAGCAGCGGGCTGCCGGCCACGCGCTGCACCGCGCGGTCGGCTGTGGCGCTGCCGTCGTAGGCCACGACGAAGTGCGTGGGGGCGGTGAACGGCACCGCGTCCATCACCATCACCGGCTGATGCAGGTTGCGCACCGCGGTTTCGATGCGGTGATCCAGCCGCAGCTTGCGCGCGGTGGGCGGGCGGCGGTTGCTGCCGAGCACGAACAGGCGCGCCGTGGGCTCCTGCGTGAGCAGCACGTCGGTCAGATCGCCCTCGCGCAGCAGGGTGCCGACCTGCGTCACCGATTCGCTGCAGACGCGGCCGCGCGCCTCGTCGAGCATGCGCTGCGCCGCCTCCTGCGCCACCTTGGCGCGCTCTTCGTCCAGGTCGGAGAGCCGCTGCAGCAGCAGGTCCTGCGCGCCCATGCCCAGCACGCCGCTGTAGTCGCCCACGGCGGCCGCTGGCTCGGGGCGCTCCAATGTGTGCAGCAGCGTGAGCGGAGCGCCCAGACGCTGCGCCGCCCAGCAGGCGCCATCGACCACGGCGGTGGTCGTGTTCAGGCCATCGAGGCAGGCGTAGACGGTATCGGGTGTCGGCATGGCGGCTTCTTTCATGCAATGGTTCAAGTGTGGCACCGCAGGCGTGTCGTGCAACAGGGATATCCCTTGCGGTTTCCCGGGCCGCGGTTTTACTTGCGCGCGCTGGCGTCGGCCGCGACCGGCGGCGAGTACAGATCCCAGGTGGCCATGAAGAGCGCGGCCACCACTGGCCCGATGACGAAACCGGTGAGGCCGAACAGCGCCATGCCGCCCAGGGTGGAAATGAGCACCACGTAGTCCGGCATCTTCGTGTCCTTGCCCACGAGCAGGGGCCTGAGCAGGTTGTCCACGAGACCAATCACGCCCACGCCGTACAGCGCCAGCGTGATCGCCTGCCAGGTGGCGCCGGTGACGCTGTACTTTCTCGCCACCGGCCCCCAGATCAGGCTCGCGCCCACGGCCGGAAGCAGCGAGAGGAAGGCCATGATCACCCCCCACAACACCGGTCCCTGGATGCCCAGCACCCAGAAGATCAGCCCGCCCAGCGCCCCCTGTGTCGCAGCCACGGCGATGTTGCCCTTGACGGTGGCGCGGATCACGGTGATGAATTTGGCCGCGAGCTCCTGCTTGTGCTCTTCGTCGAGCGGGATGGCATTGCGTATGCGCGCGCCCAGCTGGGGGCCGTCGCGCAGCAGGAAGAACAGCAGGTAGAGCATCACGCCGAAATTGACGATGAACTGCAACGTGTTGGAGCCCACGTTGACCGCCTGATTGGCGAGGAACTGGCTGGCCTGCGTGCCAAAGCTTGCGAGCCTTGCCTGCAATTCGGCGAACGTGCCCAGGTGCAGGCCTTCGAGCAGCTTGAGTACCCAGGCGGGCAGGGCCGCCCAGATCTGCTGCGCGTACGCTCCGAAATCGAGCTGGCCCGATCGCACCCGCTGGTAGGCCGTGCCGGCTTCCTGCGCCACCGAAGCGCCGATGGCGAGCAGCGGCAGGATCACGATGAGCAGGCACAGCGTCAGGGTCAGCAGCGCTGCCAGGTTCGGTTTGCGTCGCATGCGCAGCAGCAGCCGCCGATGCAGGGGCGCAAACAGGATGGCCAGCACCATGCCCCAGAAGATGGCACCGTGCAGCGGCAGCAGGATCGCGCCGAACGCCAGGGTGACGGTGGCCAGCAGGAGCAGCAGGGCGCGATTTCTGGTCGTGGTCTGGTGCATGGGTGTCCGGGCCTTGGGTGGGTCGTGGGGAACTGCAAAGGCGCTACTCTACGCCCGGGCGGCGTGAAGGCTGCCGCCAGATGGCAGGCGCGGCAGCCGCGGGCGCGGCGTGCCGGGAGGTCCGTGATGCAGGCCTGCACCGGCTCAGCAAACTTCAACGCTCTTCGTGTTCGCGTTCGCGATGCGCCGGGCGTGGGTGTTGTGCCTGGCGAGTCGGCCTTGCGCGTTGCGTGCCCGTGGGCTGGCGCCGTTGTGTCTGCTCGTGGCGGATCTGTTCGCGTCCTGCCGGTATGCCCCGCGCGGATTCACGCTCCGCCGGGCCGCTGCGACGTTCTTCGGGCGCGGCCCGTTCTTCGACGCGCCCAGGTGCCACATGCGCCGCGGCGGCCTCCCGGCCCGTCATGGGGACGGGCGGAGTTTGCGCATGATCGGGTGCGGGTACGCGCACCGCGCCCGGATCGTTGAAATGCTCGCTCACGCGCGATGAGCCGTACACGGCCGGCCCGCCGCCCGAGGGCTGGTAACGCTGGCCGTGCTCGCCCACCGCCATGGCGTGCTGGCGCATCTGCTCGGTGGTGGGTGCCACGTGCGGCTGCCGCAGCACGGCCTTTTCCGTGGCGGTGGGTTGCACCGTCGTGCCGCCGTTTCCGCCGTTGTAGCTCACGTGGTTGATCGTGGTGTTGCGCGTGATGTTTTGCACGTAGACGTTGGTGACGCGCGTATTGTGGATGTTGTTGACGCTGCGGTTGTAGTGGAACTCGCCGCCGTGCCAGTAGCCGCCGACGTAGCCCGTGCCGAAGTAGCCGAAGCCATAGTTGATGCCGCCGTAAAAGCCGATGGTGGGCCCCCAGTAGCCCAGGTGCCAGCGATAGCTGCCGCCGGACCAGCCCCACCAGCCCGGCGTCCACAGCAGGCCGACGCACGGCGGCAGCACCCAGACGCCGGGTACCCAGTAATACGCCGCGCCGCCCCACGCCCAGTAGCCGGGGGTCCAGAGGTAGCCGGGGTCGGGCACGACCGGCTGCTCGTAGACGGGCAATGGGGGTGGCGCGACCGTGGTGGTGACCGTCGTCGTGGTGATGCCGGTTTCGGTTTTCGTCGCCATGGTGTTTGTGGTCGGCGGGGCGACGACGCAGCCAAACAGCGCGAGTGCAAGCAGACCGGCTGCCAGGGCGAGGGGGGTGAGGTGTTTCATGATGCGTGCCTGATCCGTTGGCTCCGCGCCGTCGCCGTCGCGCCTGCGCTGCCCCATGGCATCCTGCGCGGTCGCACCTGTGAATGGCATGGCCGGGTCGATAGTGCAACGCCGCGCCGCATCGCGCAGTTGGCAGGCGATCGACGGGTTTGTGACGAATCGTGGCAGAGCCGCCACACGGGTCCTGGCACTCGATCGGTGGCACAATACCCTTTGCACATCAGGCCCTTCCCCAGCCACAGTCGCATCCGCCATTCGGTACAGCCGTGTCGCGGAAGGTTTTGAACCAACTCGTGTTTCCCGCAGGGAGACAAAAGTCAGCGCGAAATGAGTGAATCGATATCCATCTACAAAGCCTTTGAAGGCAACACCTACCTCTTCGGCGGCAACGCGCCATATGTCGAAGAGCTGTACGAAAACTACCTGACCAACCCCGGCAGCGTGCCCGATTCTTGGCGCGACTACTTCGACGCGTTGCAGCACGTGCCGGCTGTCGATGGCAGCGATGCGCGCGACGTACCGCACCAGCCCGTCATCGACGCGTTCGCCGAGCGCGCCAAGCAGGGCGGCACGCAGGTGGTGGTGGCGTTCGGCGCCGACTCCGATCTGGGGCGCAAGCGCACCGCCGTGCAGCAGCTCATCGCCGCCTACCGCAACGTCGGCGTGGCTTGGGCTGACCTCGATCCGCTCAAGCGCCAGGAGCGCCCGGCCATCCCCGAACTGGAACCATCGTTCTACGGCTTCACCGATGCCGATCAGGAAACGGTGTTCAACACCAGCAACACCTTCTTCGGCAAGGAGAGCATGACGCTGCGCGAGCTGCTCAACGCCTTGCGCGAGACCTACTGCGGCACGCTGGGCGCGGAGTTCATGTACGCGAGCGACCAGCATCACAAGCGCTGGTGGCAGCAGAAGCTGGAGAGCGTGCGCAGCAAACCGGCGTATGACGCCGCCAAGAAGAGGCGCATCCTCGAGCGCCTGACGGCCGCCGAAGGGCTGGAGCGCTTCCTGCACACCAAGTACGTCGGGCAAAAGCGCTTTTCGCTCGAAGGTGGCGAGACCTTCATCGCGGCCATCGATCACCTGATCCAGTCGGCCGGCCAGAAGGGCGTGCAGGAAATCGTGATCGGCATGGCCCACCGCGGGCGCCTGAACGTGCTCGTCAACACCCTGGGCAAGATGCCCAAGGACTTGTTCGCCGAGTTCGACCACACCGCACCCGAGGACCTGCCCGCAGGCGACGTAAAGTACCATCAGGGCTTTTCCTCGGATGTGACGACCGCCGGCGGCCCGGTGCACCTGAGCCTCGCGTTCAACCCCTCGCACCTGGAAATCGTCAATCCGGTCGTCGAAGGCTCGGTGCGCTCGCGCATGGACCGCCGCGGCGACCCGCACGGCAAGCAGGTGCTGCCGGTGATCGTGCATGGTGACGCGGCCATCGCCGGCCAGGGCGTGAACCAGGAGACGCTGGCGCTGTCGGAGACGCGGGGCTTTACCACCGGCGGCTCCGTGCACATCATCATCAACAACCAGATCGGCTTCACCACCAGCGACCCGCGCGACAGCCGCTCCACCACCTACAGCACCGACATCATGAAGATGATCGACTCGCCGGTGCTGCACGTGAACGCCGACGACCCCGAGGCGGTGTGCCTGGCGATGGAGCTGGCGCTCGAATACCGCATGGAGTTTTCCAAGGACGTCGCGGTCGACATCGTCTGCTACCGCAAGCTGGGCCACAACGAGCAGGACACGCCCATGCTCACCCAGCCGCTGATGTACAAGAAGATCGCGGCGCACCCCGGCACGCGCAAGCTCTACGCCGACAAGCTCGCCACGCAGGGCCTGGGCGCGACGCTGGGCGACGACATGGTGCACGCCTACCGCGCGGCGATGGACGATGGCAAGCACACGGTCGATCCGGTGCTCACCAACTTCAAGAGCAAGTACGCGGTGGACTGGAGCCCCTTCCTGGGCCGCGCCTGGACGGACGCGGCCGACACCGCGATTCCGCTCACCGAATGGAAGCGCCTGGCCGAGCGCATCACCACGATCCCCGATTCCGTCACCCCGCACAGCCTGGTCAAGAAGGTCTACGCCGACCGCGCCGCGATGGGCCGGGGCGAGCACCCGGTCGACTGGGGCATGGGCGAGCACATGGCGTTCGCCTCGCTCGTCGCTTCGGGCTACCCGATCCGCCTTTCGGGCGAGGACAGCGGGCGCGGCACCTTCAGCCACCGCCATGCCGTGATCCACGACCAGAAGCGCGAGAAGTGGGACGAGGGCAGCTACATCCCGCTTTCCAACGTGGCCGAGAACCAGGCGCCGTTCGTCGTGATCGACTCCATCCTCTCGGAAGAGGCGGTGCTGGCGTTTGAATACGGCTACGCCTCCAACGACCCCAACACGCTCGTCATCTGGGAAGCGCAGTTCGGCGATTTCGCCAACGGCGCGCAGGTGGTGATCGACCAGTTCATCGCCTCGGGTGAAGTGAAATGGGGCCGCGTGAACGGCATGGCATTGATGCTGCCGCACGGCTACGAAGGCCAGGGCCCCGAGCACAGCTCAGCCCGCCTGGAGCGCTTCATGCAGCTGGCGGCCGACACCAACATGCAGATCGTGCAGCCGACGACGGCCAGCCAGATCTTCCACGTACTGCGCCGCCAGATGATCCGCCCGATCAGGAAGCCCCTGATCATCATGACGCCCAAGAGCCTGCTGCGCGCCAAGGACGCGAGCTCGCCCATCTCCGAGTTCACGAGCGGCGGTTTCCAGACCGTGATCACCGAGCGCGACGAGACGGTGGTGCAGAACGCCGCCAAGGTCAAGCGCGTCATCGCCTGCTCGGGCAAGGTGTACTACGACCTAGTGAAGAAGCGCGAGGAAAAGGGCGTGGACGATGTGGCCATCATCCGCGTCGAGCAGCTCTACCCCTTCCCGCACAAGGTGTTCGCGGCCGAGCTCAAACGCTTTGGCAAGGCCACCGACCTCGTCTGGTGCCAGGACGAGCCGCAGAACCAGGGCGCCTGGTTCTTCATCCAGCACAACATCCACGAGAACATGCTCGCGGGGCAGAAGCTCGGCTACGCCGGGCGTGCGGCCTCGGCCTCGCCGGCCGTGGGCTACGCGCATCTGCACGCCGAGCAGCAGAAGAACCTGGTTGAGGCGGCGTTCGCCAAGCTCAAGGGGTTTGTCCTGACCAAATAAGCCGGATCGAGCGTGCGGCGTTGGACGTTTCATGTTCGATGCCTGGCGCTCGGCGCATCACGCATATCGCTAAACGGAATCAAAAATGTCCATCGTTGAAGTCAAAGTTCCCGAGCTGTCCGAGTCGATCGAAGAGGCCACGCTGCTGGAGTGGAAGAAGAAGGCGGGCGAGGTGGTCGCCGCCGATGAAATCCTGATCGAGATCGAAACCGACAAGGTCGTGCTCGAAGTGCCCGCACCCGCCGCTGGCGTGCTCAGCGAGATCCTGCAGCCCGATGGGGCCACGGTCGTCGCCAGCCAGGTCATCGCCAGGATCGATACTGAGGCCGTGGCGGGAGCCGCAGTCCCTGCCGTCGCGACTGCGCCCGCCGCCGCCGCCGCTGCGCCCACGCCGGTGGCGGCTGCGCCTGCTGCGGCTGGTGGCGGCAAGGCCGGTGTGGCCATGCCCGCAGCCGCCAAGATTCTGGCCGAAAACAATCTCTCCGCCGCCAACGTGCCGGGCACCGGTCGTGACG
>JAIOIA010000085.1:0-5082 GCA_019912745.1 Comamonas sp.
GCGCGCCGCGCGGCCCGAAGCCGCCGAGGCGCTGCTGGAAGAAGCCCTGCGCACGGGCGAACCGGCGCCGCAAGGCAAGGTGCTGCTGGTGGGCGCGGGCCCGGGCGACCCCGGCCTGCTCACACTGCGCGGCCTGCGCGCGCTGGGCGAGGCGGACGTGATCCTGCACGACCGGCTCGTGAGCCCCGAGGTGCTGCAGCTCGCGCGACGCGACGCGCTGCGGATCAGCGTGGGCAAGACCCCCGGCGAAGACCACGAGGCCACGCAGCGGCGCATTCACGCGCTCATGATCCACCACGCAAGCCAGGGCCGCACGGTGGTACGGCTCAAAGGCGGCGACCCGCTGGTGTACGGGCGCGGCGGCGAGGAGCTGCTGGCGCTGCGCGCGCACGGCATCGCCTACGAGGTGGTGCCCGGCATCACCGCGGCGCTGGCCTGCGGCGCGTATGCGGGCATTCCGCTCACCCACCGCGCCGTGGCCGACACGCTCACGCTCGCCACCGCACACCGGCGCGAACAGGCCGAACACGCCGGCGCGCCCAGCCAGAACACCCGCGTGTACTACATGGGCGTGGAACGCCTCGCGGCGCTGAGCGCCGAGCTCATGCAAGACAAGCTGCCCGCCGACACGCCCTGCGCGCTGGTGGAGAACGGCTCGCGAACCCACCAGCGCACGCTGCACGCCACGCTCGCCACCGTGGCCGCGCAGGCCAGGATGCACGCCATCGCCGCGCCCGCGCTGCTCATCGTCGGCGAGGTCACCCGGCTGGGCCAGACACTGGCCTGGTTCGGCGAAACGCTCACACCCGACCACACACGGCCAGACGCCGTGCGCGCGGCGGCACTCGCTGCCTAGAAAGGAAGTCCATGGCAAGCCCCTTGACCACCGCGCTGGCCGACCGCTGGAACGCGCTGCTGCAATTGCTCGACGGCATTGCGCAGGAACACCCGGATGCCCTGCTCGCCTCCTCCATGGGCGTGGAAGACACGCTGCTGATCCACGCGCTGATGCAGCTGTCCACGCGCCTGGGCGTGTTCATGCTCGACACCGGCCGCCTGCACCAGGAGACGCTCGCCATGGTCGGCACCATAGAGCAGCGCTACGGCATCACGGTGCAGCTCATGCACCCCGAGCCCGAGGCCGTGAAGCACTACATCGCCACCCACGGCCTGAACGCCTTCTACGAAAGCGTGGAGCTGCGCAAGCTGTGCTGCGACATCCGCAAGGTCGAGCCGCTGCGCCGGGCGCTCGCCGGACACTCGGCCTGGATCACCGGCCAGCGGCGCGAGCAGTCGAGCACACGCGCCGAACTGCCCGAGGCGCAGTGGGACGAGGCCTTCGGCCTGCACAAGTACAACCCGCTCGCGAGCTGGAGAACCGGCGAGGTCTGGGCCGTGGTGCGGGCGCTCAATATCCCCTACCACCCGCTGCATGACCGCGGCTATCCCTCGATCGGCTGCGAGTGCTGCACGCGCGCGATCCGCCCCGGCGAGGACATCCGCGCCGGCCGCTGGTGGTGGGAGCAGCGCAACAACCTTGAGTGCGGCCTGCACACCCACGTGAACACCGCCAGTCACAACGCGCACACCGACCCCACCTCCGCGACCTGATACCACTCCCCTGAAGCCATGACGAGCACCACCACCTTGCACCGCACGCACCTGGACTGGCTGGAATCCGAAGCCATCCACATCCTGCGCGAAGTCGCCGCCGAGTGCGAGCGGCCCGTGCTGCTGTTTTCCGGCGGCAAGGACTCCTGCGTGCTGCTGCGTCTGGCCGAGAAGGCGTTTCGTCCCGGCAAGTTCCCGTTTCCGCTGCTGCACGTGGACACCGGCCACAACTTTCCCGAGGTGATCGCGTTTCGCGACCAGCGCGCGGCCGAGCTCGGCGAGCGGCTCATCGTGCGCAGCGTGGAAGATTCGATGGCACGCGGCACCGTGGTGCTGCGCCACGCCACCGACTCGCGCAACGCCGCGCAGGCCACCACGCTGCTGGAGGCCATCGCCGAGTTCCGCTTCGACGCCTGCATCGGCGGTGCGCGCCGCGACGAGGAAAAGGCCCGCGCCAAGGAACGCATCTGCTCGTTCCGCGACGAATTCGGCCAGTGGGACCCGAAAAACCAGCGCCCCGAACTCTGGAATCTCTACAACACCCGCGTGCACCCGGGCGAAAACATCCGCGTGTTCCCGATCTCCAACTGGACCGAACTCGACATCTGGCAATACATAGCCCGCGAACAGCTCGCGCTGCCCGCGCTCTACTACAGCCACGTGCGCCCCGTCGTGCGCCGCAAGGGGCTGCTCGCGCCCGTGACGCCGCTCACCCCCGCGCGCGAGGGCGAAACCGTGGAGCACGTGCAGGTGCGCTTTCGCACCGTGGGCGATGTCTCGTGCACCTGCCCGGTGCCGTCCAGCGCCGCCACGCCCGCGGACATCATCGCCGAGACGGCGGTGACCACCATCACCGAGCGCGGCGCCACGCGCATGGACGACCAGCTCAGCGAAGCGTCGATGGAACGGCGCAAGAAAATGGGGTACTTTTGAGCCCAAACCCGGCAGTTGACCGCTTGTTGATCTTGGCAAAACACTATGAATACTGAATTTTTCCACTTCAAAGCAATGCATCTGCCCCGTGGCCGCGCTATGCATCTGCCAGCACCGCGCTCGGCGCGCCATGCTGCGTTGCTCCTCCTTGCGCACACGAGTGCGCTGCGTCCTCACGCCTTGCCTGGCACGCCGATCACGGCACTGGCAAGCGCATCCAACTACCGGGTTTGGGCTCTATGAACGCCATCAACGATCTCTGGCCCGAGGCGCGCCACAAGGGCGTGCTGCGCCTGGTCACGGCCGGCTCGGTGGACGACGGCAAATCCACGCTGATCGGCCGTCTGCTGCTTGACAGCAAGGGCGTGTACGCCGACCAGCTCGCCGCCATCTCCGGTTCGCGCTACTCGCGCGCGCCCGACGACGCACTGGATCTGGCGCTGCTCACCGACGGCCTGGAGGCCGAGCGCGAGCAGGGCATTACCATCGACGTGGCCTACCGCTACTTCGCCACCCCCGCGCGCAAGTTCATCATCGCCGATGCCCCCGGCCACGAGCAGTACACGCGCAACATGGTCACCGGCGCCTCGACGGCCGACGCAGCCGTGATCCTGATCGACGCCGCGCGCGCCGAGAGCGGGAATCTTCTGCCCCAAACCAAGCGCCACGCCACGCTCGCGCAATTGCTGGGCCTGCGCCACATGGTCTTCGCCATCAACAAGATGGACCAGGTGCAATGGAGCGAAGCCGTGTTCGAGCGCATCCGCGCCAGCGTCACCGAGCTGGCCCGGCGCCTGGCCATCCCCGCGCCCCACTGCGTGCCGCTCTCGGCCCTCACGGGGGACAACGTGGTGCAGCCCAGCGGCCACATGCCGTGGTACGGAGGCGAGCCGCTGCTGCCGCTGCTCGAATCGCTGCCGCTCACGGCCGATGCGTCGAAAAATGCAGTGCGCTTTTTCGTGCAATGGGTGATCCGCCACGAAGGCAGCAGTACCCGGGCTTTTCGCGGCTACGCCGGGCAGCTGCAGGGCAGCATGCTGCGCGTGGGCGACGAAGTGCAGGTTCTTCCCAGCGGCGAGGCGGCGCGCGTGCGTGCGCTGCAGCGCGGTGATGAGCCGCTGGACGCCGCTGCCGCGGGCGACAGCATCACCCTCGTGCTCGACCGCGAGATCGACGTCTCGCGCGGCGACCTGCTGGTCTCGCCCGAGGCCCCACCGCAAGTGACGCGCGAATTCGAGGCCGACCTGTGCTGGCTCGACCGCCAGGCGCTGCAGCCCGCGCGCTGGTACTGGCTCAAGCAGGGCGCGCGCCTCACGCAGGCGCGCATCACGGCCATCACCGCCCGGCGCGACATCAGCGAACTGCGCACCGTGCCGTCAAGCGAGCCGCTTCAAAGCAACGACATCGGCCGCGTGCAAATCCGCACGCGCGACGCGCTGGCCCTCGATGACTACAGCGCCAAGCGTGCCACCGGTGCCTTCATTCTGATCGACGACGCCAGCCACCAGACGGCGGCGGCGGGGATGGCGCGCCTGCCCGCCTGAACGCGAGAACGGTGACGGCGACGCCGAGCAGGCCCGCCCAGGCTCCTAGTGCACCGGCACATCGAAATACCGCTGCGGATAGGGCTCGGGCTCCAGCGTGTAGTGCCACCACTCCTCGGGCAGATTGCGCCAGCCGTGGCGCTGCATCAGCGTGCGCAACCACCGGCGGTTGCGCCGCACATCCGGCGCCAGGCTGGTGTCGTCGGTGTGCGAGCGCTCGTCGAACAGGTCGAACGGCGTGCCCATGTCCACTTCCCGGCCGTCGGCCAGCGGCCCGGTCAGCACCTGGCGCGCACGCAGGCCGTCGAGCACCACCAGCGTCAGATCCACCGTGCTGGCACGGCTGTGGCCCGAGCGCTCGGCGATGTAGCCGCGCCGGAACAGCTCCTGCTTGGGCACGCGCGGGTAGTACTCGGTCTTGGTACTCTGATCCTGCAAGTCCTTGCCCCAGCGCACAAAGTCATCGACCGCGCGCTGGGGTCGGTAGCAGTCGAAGACCTTGAGCGTCAGGCCCAGCGGCTCGACGTCCCGCTGCACCGCCGCCAGCGCCTGCGCCGCCGCAGGGGTGAGCCAGCAGCGCGCGGCCTCGTAACCGGCCACGGGGCGGCCCATGAAGTTGCGGCGACCGTGGTAACGCATGTCCTGGTGACCTGCCCGGTTTTTCCGGTCCAATGATTTCTAGGAAGATGGCTCCCATCCGCAGAGGAGCCCATGAGAAAGAGTCGATTCACAGAAGAGCAGATGGTCACGGTGCTGCGCGAGGCAGAGCGCACCACGGTGGCCGAGGCGGCCAAGAAGCACAAGGTCAGTGAGCCCACGATCTACGCGTGGCGCAAGCACTTCGGGCAGATGGCCCCGGCCGATGTCAAACGGCTGAAGGCGCTGGAGCAGGAGAACTCCCGCCTGAAGAAGCTGCTGGCCGAGGCGGCGCTGGACATCGAGGTGCTCAAGGAGATCAACTCAAAAAAATGGTGAGCCCGCAGGGCCGACGTGA